>JBNMOS010000064.1:0-18525 GCA_051275435.1 Ilumatobacter sp. | reverse complement strand
GTGCACTACCCGTCCGCGTCAGCGTTTCTTTCGATGATGACGTCACCGGAGTATCAGCTCGCGAACGTCGATCGCGAGAACGCTGTTGAGGATCATGTGATCCTGGCAGCGAACGAGACCTACTCGAAGCTCGCTCCCTAATCCGTCGTCGTCACCTGCACGAAGCTGCTAAGAAGTTCCCACGCTGGCACCTGCTGGCCGAGCCGGGTATGGCTCCGAGGAGGGGATGAATCGCAATGGAGTACGAGTTCACGACTGGATCGCCGATTACGGAACACCAAGCGCTTGAGCAGGTGGCGGCTATGGGATTCCACGGATTGGCATTCGATGACGCCCAGGACGCGGATGAGACCCTGCACTGGCATGAGTTCGCCGCGGTGACGTGGGTCATCTCTGGCAGCGGGGCGATTGAAGACGAACACGGCAAGGTCACCGAGCTGGGTCCGGGGTGCAGGCTGCAAGCACCGGCGGGCTATCTCCATCGCACCCTTGCGGGCACGAACGTCCGATTGGTCATCGGAACAGACCTGCCAGGTGAAAAGTGGACCAGCCCGCTCAACAAGGCACCCGTCGACCGCCCGGCGGCGCTCGCGAACTGAGTCACCTGGCCGGTGCCGCGGTGCACCAGTCATCCGTCATGTGTCAGCAGCGCTGACTATGGTCGTTGGTAGCGCAGACGTACTGCGCCCAACCAAAGGAGCCAGACATGGCCGATCAGATCCAATACGCCGTTAAGTGGACGATTCACGACGGCAAAATCGATGAGTTCAAGGCACTCGCAGCCGAGGCAACGGCCTTGGTCGAAGCGAACGAGCCGAGCATGCTGGGTTATCACTGGTACATGGATGCCAGCGAGACGCACTGCACGCTCATCGAGCAGTACCCGAGCACCGAGCACATCCTCGTCCACCTGGGGAACGTCGGAGCGACGCTGGGCAAGCTGCTGGAGGTGGCTGACATCAGTATCGACGTCTTCGGAGCGATCGATGACGATGCCCGTGGCGCCCTCGACCCGCTTGGGGCGGTCTACCACGACCACGTCATGGGGTTCAGTCGCTATTGAGCCTGGATCGTCCCAGAAGTTCCGTGAGGATGGTGGTGGCGTTGAGGATCCCGAGCGGGTCCGCGGCCGAGTCGGCGGTGTCAATTTGGGGCGAATCACATGGAGGCGAGGTTGCGTGCGATCCCGTCCTGGAATCTCTTACTGCACACCGCTCCGGTGTTTGCTGCTGATGTCGGCGAGAGTCGTCAGTGCCAGCGCGACGAAGTCGGTGAGATTCATTTCCTGGGCCCTTTGGCGTCCGTGCTCGAGAACGTTGTCCGGGATCAGGTCGAGGTAGGGGGTTTGGGTTTGAGCGCCGTGGTGTACCCACTCGAGGTGCGACTGCGTCCGACCGCCCACAAGAATGGCCGCTTCTTCGAGTCGTCCCATGGCGGCGAAGAAGTGGGGGACTGTTTCGATCGCCGTCCACTGCTGGTGGGCGCTGCCGCTCTCCTGGGTGATGCGCAGCACATGGGCGAAGATGTCTTCGACCGGCTCTTCGGTCTGTGCTCCGAACAGCGATGCGCGGGCCATGTGGAGGTGGGCGTGTGTCTCGTACCAGATGGCTCCGACTGCGGCCGCAGCCGTCGGTTCAGCTCGCCGTTGCGAAGCCCCACTCGATCGACTCGGCCGAGCGCGGGCCTGCCGATAGCGCGCAGCGAGCGCCTCGGCACTATTCATGTCAGCGGCGACGATCAGCGTCCTCTTCTGGGCGACACCTCGAGCGTTTCGTCAGATAGACGTCGTGCTCGCCGCGGCGGCATGGCTCGCGATGACCGTGGTGGTGATGATCGGGAACCTTCGTGTCGTCGACGATCTCGTCCAGGTTTCTGTGTCGCCATGATCTTCCCACCGTGGATGATCCCTGGCGCGGGGTGCTCGTGCTCACGATTGTCCGATGTGTCGCACACGGACGAGAGCGATGAAGCCGATCAACTCCAAGCTCTCGGTGACCATGCGTGGACCCCTGCGAGGGCACGTTGAGACGGGTGATCCTCCGGGCTTCGTGAAGGTCCTCGAATCGGCAGCTCGGCCGAGCAAACGCTGCCTCGCCGGCCAGGAGTGCAGCAACGCCGAGGGCGAGTTTCAGATGGAGAATCCGCGTGCGCACCGTCGAGATGTCGTCTAACAGCCTGCGGCAATAGCGCAACAGTGGTTCCGCACCGGTCATCAACGCGAGCCGATATGGCGCACCTTGCCGCTCGTGAGCTGTCTGATCGATGACCATATGGGTTACCATATGGTCATGGCTCGACGTGAAGTACTCGTTCAACTCGACGACGATCTTGTAGAACAACTCGACGCACTGGCCGCCGGGCTCGGCACCAACCGATCAGAACTGATGCGTCGCGGAGCCCAAGCTGTGCTCGACGCCGAAGGACTCGCAGCGGCCGATCGCCAGCTTCGCTCCGCATACGAGCGCCAGCCCGCCGATCCCCGTCTCGTCCAGTCCGCACGACGACTCGCTGCTCAGACCACTCCTGCGTGGTAGCTCGCAACGACATCTTTTGGGCCGACCTCGGTCCGCCTGCAGGTCGCCGGCCCGTGTGCGTGTTGACCCGAGATGCCGCCATCGCTGTCCTGGCCTCGGTGACCTGTGCACCCATCACGCGCACCATCCGTGGAATCCGATCCGAAGTCCAGCTCGGTCCAGAACACGGCCTGCCCGAAGCGTGCGTCATCAGCTGCGACAACGTCATCACCATCCCGCTCGACGCCCTCGACGACCAGCCCGTCGGCCACCTCGACGAATTCACTCGCGCTCGTCTCGACGACGCACTGCGCTACGCGCTCGACATCGTCTACTAACCAGTACCCGAGCCGCACGTCTGAAGCGGGCAACCCCTTCCGGAAAGTGCCGATCAAGTGCCGATGAAGTGCAGATCGACCAGTCTGATCGTGTGGGTGACCACGAGCGGGAAATCAGATTGCGACGATGTCGACCAGGCCGTCCAGAGTCGCGAAATCGCTGGGGTTTCGCGTGTAGAGCGGGAGCCCGACGGAGCAGGCGACTGCTGCGATCATCAAGTCGACCGCACGTGCGCCTCGTGCTTCGCGACCGGCAGCTGTTACTGCTGCGTAGATCCGCTGCCGTTGCGCAGTTCTCGTTGGGTGACGACCCGACTCATCCCTCAGTCGTAGCACTACGTGCTGCACACGTACAGAAGTATTCATCACGGCACTCCATCTGGACGGGTCGTGCGGGCGCCCCCAGGGGGATGGCAGCGCCCGCACGACCGCGGTTCGCTCAGACGATCGCAGCCTCGAGATCGTCTGCGCTGTCCCGGACCGAAGCGCTGTCCCGGACCGAAGGCGGCGTCGCAGCGTCGTCCTTCTGGCGAGTGTGGACGACCAATGCGACGCCCATCAGGGAGAAGACAACGCCGAGCCCGGCCAGGAGTGCAGCAACGCCGAGGGCGAGTTGCAGGGTGCTGTGGGTTGCTGCGCCGACACCGAGTTCAGCAACGAGGGCATGTGCGGTTCCGCTCCATGCCATATCGCGTGCTGCGCCCTGCACCGGATCCATCCGGTCGAAGCCGGTCCAGTAGCGGCCGTCGACCTTGAAGTCGCACGTGAGTCCTGCTGCAGGGAACGGATCGGGAACAGCGACCGACGTGCCGTTGCAGTCGAACTCCGATGCAATGACGCCGTCACCGTCGGTGAGGTCAGCTGCCGTCAACTCGACCGTTTGCGTGCCGTTCAGGGTATGGAAGGCAATCGTTGCCATTTGAAACATGTACTCGGTTGCGGAATTGACCAGGGGATTGTTCGGGTCCAGATCGGAATCGACGATGGGGAAGCCCCAATCGTCTTCGAGGAGCGAGCGGATGGCTTGTGCTCCCTCGACGGTTCCTCGATCGACGAGATCGCCGTCTTCGTTGTAGCTCAGCGTGACGTTCTGCGCCTCGCTGAACGACTGCAGCGAGCCGTAGCCGTCCTGAACCTTCGTGTAGGCGACGCCAGCTCCGACAAAGAAGCCGGCTCCCACGAGGAGCAGGAATACTCCGAGTAGTCCAAGTGGCTTTTTAAACATGTGTTTCTCCGTATCAGTGATGGGATATCAGTTAGGGGATATCCGTAAGGGGGCGACCGTGGCGAGCACGGCAAACTCCAGGTTGACGGGAATCCGAGGGCGCTGGCAGGGCCATTGGTCCTCAGCGCGTGCAGCCGATGCACCCGCTTTTTCGCTAGTTGGACCCCGGCCCTTGTACGGTTTGGCTCCCATGTCGAATCAGAAGCTGACCCCACTGCAGGAATCCGAAGCGAAGCGGCGCGCAGCAGCCGCCGCGAAGGTCAACAAGCAACCCCGCATCTTTAGCGAGGCCGAAAAGACCATGCGCAAAGAACGAGTGGGTAAGGCGAAAGACGCGTTAGCGCGCTCCGTTGGAGCCAAAGGTGACCATGTCACCACAGGTCGCGCCGCTCTCAAGAAGTACCTGCAGAAGATGAACGAGCCGAATCAGCCCGACGATGCACGGTTCGAAATGCTCATCGAGGCACCGTTCAAGGCGCCGCCGAAGCAGCGTGACAACAACCGCTGATTCCGAGCGGAACCGGTAGCGATCGCCGTTCTCAGGCGTCCAAGTGGGAGATGTGCCGAACGTCTCCCACCGCTCTTGCTAAATGTACGGACATACGTATATAGTTGTGCAGGAACCACCATGAAGCACCTCCCTCCACCCTCCATGCAACTGACGACTCGAGGCTCGGCGTGACCGGCGAGATCATCGCCGTCGCACTCGGCCTTCTCGTCGGGCTCTCGCTCGGCGCGCTCGGCGGCGGCGGATCGACGCTTGCTGTTCCGATCCTCGTGTTCGTGGCTGGCCTGCAGGCGCAGGATGCCACGACTGCGTCATTGCTCGTGGTCGGCGTCGCGTCGGCGTTCGGCGTCGTCAGCCACTTCCGTAACGGCAATGTGCGTCTCGGAGCGGGTATCGCCTTTGGTGCTGCTGGGATCTTCGGTTCGCGGATCGGTTTGCTCGTCAACCGATCGTTGGACGAAAACGCATTGCTCCTCGCCTTCTCGGCACTCATCGTCTTCGTCGCTGTCCGGATGTACCGCAGTATCGACAAGTCTGAACCGGCAGGCGAACCGCTCGTAGGGGATTGCCCGGTTGCCGACAGCGCTGGCATTGCGACAAAGCAGCGAGTATCCGCCGCACCGCGCCTCGACCTGTCGGCGTCGGCTCTCGCCAAGCTCGCTGGTGCCGCAACGGCAGTCGGGCTACTCACCGGCCTCTTCGGGGTCGGAGGTGGCTTCGCTGTCGTCCCGGCGCTCACCTTGCTGCTCAAGTTCCCCGCCAAGCAGGCGATTGGAACATCGCTCGTCGTCATCGTGATCAACGCGGCGATCGCCCTCGCCATGCGCTCAGGGAACCTCGGGTTCGACTGGGCCGTTGTTGGTCCGTTCCTCGTCACCGTCACTGTCGGCGTCGTCGTCGGCACACGTATCTCCAAAGGCATCGACGCCGACCGGCTCACCCGAGCCTTCGCCATCATGCTCGGCGTCGTCGCTGTGTACACCGCCGCTTCCACCATCATCTCCGCCTAATCCAAAAACCCATCGTCTCCGACCAAAAGGAATCACTCATGACCAACTCAACGCTCTCATCCCCAGGCACTGCACCCGGAATCGCTGCAACCGATGTCATTGACTCGGCGCAACTCCGTCAACTGATCAGCGATGATCCGTTGATCAGGGTCCTCGACGTCCGTACCGGCGGCGAATTCGACAGTGTCCACATCCCAGGGTCGTACAACGTCCCGCTCGACACTCTCGCCGAGCACGCCCTCGATCTCGCCGAACTCGATCATCCCGTGGTCTTGGTCTGCAAGTCAGGGGCTCGGGCTGACCAAGCTCACGGCAAGCTGACGGGCGCTGGCAAGCAGCGCCTGCACCTGCTCGAGGGTGGCCTTGACGCATGGCTGGCGTCCGGCGGTGATGTTGTGCGCGGTTCGTCTCAGACATGGGCCATGGACCGCCAAGTTCGCCTCGTTGCTGGGTCGATCTCCCTCGTGGGCATCGTGGCTTCGATCGTTGCCCCCAAGGCAAAGTGGTTGGCCGGAGGCGTTGCTGCGGGTCTGACATTCTCAGCGGTGAGCAACACCTGCGCGATGGGTAACGCTCTCGGCAAGCTCCCGTACAACAAGGGCCGCGGTTGCGATGTCGACGCGGTCCTGACCGAGATGCGCAAGGCGGTCTGAACATGATGTACCGCAGCCACCCCGTCACCGACTACGCGTCCGTGATCGAACTGGATAGCCAGTTCATCGATGTCCGGCAACCCGACGAGGTCGCCACCGGCGCAATCGCCGGAGCGATCAACATTCCCCTCGGCGAGCTGCCGATCCGGATGCACGAACTCGATCCTCAGAAGCGCACCGTCGTGGTGTGTCGAAGCGGTGGGCGCAGCAGCCAGGCCGCCGAATTTCTTACCGGAGCGGGCTTCGCCGACGTTGTGAACCTTGACGGCGGCATGCTCGCTTACGCCGGGGAAGGATCGCGATGATCTTCACGCAGTACTACCTCGACTGCCTCTCGCAGGCCTCATACCTGATCGGTGATGAGACAACCGGCCGGGCCGTCGTTGTCGACCCACGCCGTGACATTGCTGAATACGTGAGCGATGCAGCCGCGGCGGGCCTCACCATCGAACTCGTTATCGAAACGCATTTCCATGCTGACTTCCTGTCGGGCCACCTCGAACTGGCAGCGGCCACCGGCGCCGAGATCGCCTACTCGTCGGTCGCTGAGACCGAGTTCGACATTCGCAAGCTTGCCGACGGCGAACGGATCGAACTCGGCGACGTCGTCCTCGAGATCCGCCACACGCCCGGGCATACGCCCGAGTCGATCAGCATCGTCGTGTGGGAGCACGCCAACGATGCTGAACCGCACGCCGTACTGACTGGCGACACGCTCTTCATCGGCGACGTCGGCCGCCCCGACCTGCTGTCGTCGATCGGTGTCACGCGAGAAGAGCTCGCCGACCAGCTCTACGACAGCTTGCACAACCAGTTGATGACGCTGCCCGACGCAACGCGCGTGTACCCCGCGCACGGTGCCGGAAGCGCCTGCGGCAAGAATCTGTCGACCGATACCTCGTCGACGATTGGTGAGCAACGCATCTCCAACTACGCCCTGCTCGCCGAGAACAAGCAAGTGTTCTTCGACTTGGTCACCGAGGGACAGCCGCCTGCCCCGAGCTACTTCCTCTATAACGCCATCCTGAACCGCCAAGACCGGCCAATCCTTGACGAGAGCGCAGTGCCTGCGGCACTCGGCTTCGAGGCATTCGACCAACTCGTTGCCGATGGAGCGATGATCATTGACGGGCGAGATCCCGAAGAATTCGCGCACGGCCACGTTGCCGGATCGATCAACGTCGGTCTGAACGGCCGCTACGCCGAGTTCGCTGGCTCGGTCATTCCCGATGACGTCGACATCGTCCTCGTTGTCAACGATGGTTTCGAACTGGAAGCCAAAAACCGACTCGCCCGAATCGGGTTCGATCGAGTGGTTGGCTACCTGCAATTCCCCACGATGGTGATGGCCGACAACCCTGATCGGGTCATTCGGGCCTCACGGATGACCGCCTCCGAGTTCGACGCCCGGCGCGACGGCATCGACGGCCTGCAACTCGTCGACATTCGCAACCCAGGCGAGGTCGAGTACGGCACGATCCCCGGAGCATCCACCATCCCCGTCGGTCAGCTTCCAGGTCGCCTCGACGAACTCGACACGACAGCTCCGACCGTCGTTTACTGCGCCGGGGGCTACCGATCATCGGTCGCAGCCAGCGTGCTCCGTCAGGCCGGATTCGACGATGTCTCCGACATCATCGGTGGCTATGGCGCGTGGGCCGAAGTCCAACCGGCATCGGCCTGAACATCCCCACACCCTTCTAACGAAACGATTGACGATGGCCTACACCGAAAAGTTCCAACAGTTGGCAGACACTGCAGTTTCACAAGCCCAAGGCGTCGAGCCGGCGAACGTCGATGCGCTGATCAGCGACGGCGCGATCGCCCTGGACATTCGCGATCCCGACGAGCACGCGGCTGGTCACATCGACGGATCGATCAACATCAGCCGCGGCAAGCTCGAGATGCTCGTCGAAGCGCAGATCCCTGATCTCGACGCCGTGGTCCTGTGCTACTGCAACGCAGTCAACCGCGGCGCGCTCTCGGCTGCCTCGCTCAAGGCGATGGGATACCGCAACGCTGCCTACATCGACGGTGGCCTCAACGGATACCGAAAGCTCACTCAGTAGCAGCGACGAGAGAGCGAGGCAGCGCGCGTCAGAGGCTGGCGATGGGCAGCGTCGCGATGTAGATCGCTGCGCCGAGCCAGAGCAACGCTCCGCCGCCGAGTAGAACGCGCTTCACGCGATTAGTTTGCAGGACCGTCGAAATGCCGGCGAAGAACAGGACTGACGCAAGGATCGTCGAGACGAGTACGTACTTGTCGCCGGTGGTGTTGTTCTTCGATCCTTCTTCGAACTTGGCGTCGGACGCTTCGATCGTTTCGTCGCCGAGGGCATAGAAGGATTGGTAGTACGCCTCCGTGAATGGGAAATCGAGGTCGTTGTCGAACCACTCGTTGACTGCAGCTTCGCCTTCTTCCGACATATTCGTGGTGATGAAGTCGACGGTGTCGTAGGCAGCGTCTTCGTCGGCGCCCGGTTGATTGAGCTGGAGGACGACTTCGACGAAGAGCGTTTGGTCGAGCGAGATGATTGCACCGGCTTCGGCGTATTCGCTTGCTGCGTCTGTCGACAGTCGGGCAGACTCGGTGAGCGCCTTGTCTTGCAGGCCGCCCCAGAGGTTGGCTTGGTAGGAGCCCCAGGCAATGGCCACGGTGGCGAGACCGAGCAGCACTGCCGCGACAATTTCGAACCGCTGCTTGTTCTTCGACTGCAGCTCAGCCGCTCCGTCGGTCACGGTACTTGTGTCGGTCATATTTACTCCAGGGATCGATGTTGGTCTGAGACCAAATGGAACGTGCTGTTCCGCCCGGCGACTGTACTGCCAGCTTTATGCCATTTCGTCCGGTGGAGACTTGTCTACTTCGATGGTGTGCCGGTCGACGCCGACGACGAGTGCGGCGGGGTTCGGCGAGATCGACATCCACACGTCGCGTTCGCTCGGACGGGCCACGCCATCCAGTTCGGTCGTCAGCCCGAGGAGATCGGTGAACAGTTGGACGTGGAGGTGCGGTGCCCAGCCGCCGTTCTCTGAGCGGGCACCGACGCGGGCGAAGACAGCACCTCGTTCGACGCGTTGGCCCGGCGTGAGTTGCTCAACACTTGCGTGGTCGAGGTGGCCAACGAGCAGCCAGAACGGGGTGTCGTCGTGAGTTCGATACTCCAAGATGACGACGCCGCCGTAGTCGCCGGGAAGATTCCGGATGTCGCACGAATGAATGAGACCTGTGAGCGGGGAACACGCGGACTGCCCGTCAGGGACGAAGACGTCGATGCCGAGATGCAGGGTGCGTCGCTCACCCGAGGTGGTGGCAAATGAATCGGTGTCGTAGATCGAGCGGATTTCGGCGTATCTGCCGAGGCTCGGACGATCATCGGGGATCTCGGCGTTGCGGTCGGAGTCGCCGCTCCAATCGAGGATCTGTGCATCAGCCAGGTCAGTGGCGACGATCGCGGCAGGGTCGAAATCTGCGGAGCCGAAGAATTCCTCGATGTTGCGTTGGCTGGCAATCGGGACGTATCCGCAGGCATTGCGATACGTCGCGTGTGCGACTGCGTGGGGGATCGCATCGAGCAGCGCGACGGCGTCGATGATTGCTGTCTGGCTGACCAGCAGGTAGTCGGCATTGTCGGGCTGCCCGCGTACCTGGAGCTCGGCGACAGCGATACTCATGGCGAGCCGGGTACGGATGACGGCATCGAGCACGGCGAGCTCTTCGGGCACGAGTGGAGCAGCCAGGTGGTAACCGCGCACGACGTCAGCAGCTGCGGCCAACGGGTCGGTCTGGCCGAGCATGGCATATGCAGCAGCGACGCCGAGCCCGACGACCCGTGGGCCCCGGACCACGTCGCCGTAGTCGATCAACGAAAGCGATTCGTCCGGAGCGACGATGATGTTGGCGTCGTTTGCGTCGTTGTGGATGGCCTGCTGCGGTAGTGCGAGTAGTTGGGGGAGTGTCGCAGTGGCGAACGACTGCAGGGTTTCGGCGGCCCAGCGATCCGATGGCGTGCCGATGTCCGCGCATTGCAGCATGTTCCAGCGGTACCGCCGCTCGGTGGCTGCGTGTTCGAAGCTGGCGAGCGCGCCATCGGTGGTGGCAACGATGTTGCCGATCGACCGACGATGGTCAGGCGATGATGCAGATGCATGTGCCGGCCGCCCGTCGACCCAGGTGAGCAGGCGTGCGACGTAGTGGTCGCCATCAATTTCGAGGAGTTCACGACCGGCGAGCCGCGGAGTGTTGGCCGTGGGCCGAGCTGCAGCAACGATTGCGAGCGCCGCGTCTTGCATGTCGAGTGCAGCGGTCGAGGAATCGGCTGAGTACACCTTGAACACGAATTGCGCACCGCCGCGTGCGATGACGTGTGTGTTCAGATCGGCCTCACCGGGCAGGCGATTGCAGCGCTCAACGTCGATGCCGAACAGCGTTCGCAGCGTGCTCTCAATGTCGGAGTCGTTCAGCACGTCAGCCCTCGCTTTCCCAGAGTTCGAGTCGGTTGCCCTCAGGGTCGTGCAGGAACACGGAGCGCCCGCCCCACCGCTGCGTCGGGTCTGAGGTCTCGACATCGTGCGCTGTGAGTCGGGCGCACTCGGCAGCGAGATCGTCGACCTGCCAGCTCAGCGTGACGCCAGCGCCGCTGGCTGAGTCAATCGATGTGCGGGCGGCGTCGGCGACGCTCAGATGTGCCGCGTCGTGCAAGGCGAACTCGACGAACCAATCAACCTCGTGCGTCGTTTCGAGTGCCATAACATCGCGGTAAAAGGCAGCGGTGTTCGCCCACTCGGAGCAGTAGAGAATGGTGTTGGACCGGCCGATGTTCACCGATTCAGCCAATCATGGACACGGTGTGTTGCGGTTCATTCGAGACGGATTCCGATCGCGCTGAGTGCGTCGCTCATCGCAGCTGAATCGAGGATGGCTTCTGCCGCCGCGAGTTCTGGGGCGAGGTATCGGTCGGGGCCGGCGCCGTCAACGGCGGTGCGGAGCAGTGCCAGCAGTGCGCCGGTTGCCGGCGAAGGTGTGAGCGGCGTACGGAATTCGATTGCTCGCGCGGCGCAGACGTACTCGACGGCAAGGATGCGGCGAACGTTGTCGACCACCTTGCGCAGTTTGCGGACCGCGAGCCAGGCCATCGAGACATGGTCCTCCTGCATGCCCGACGTGGGGAGTGAATCGACCGAAGCGGGCGCTGCGAGGCGCTTGTTCTCCGAAGCCATGGCGGCTGCCGTGTAGTGGCCGATCATGAGGCCGCTGTCGACACCGGCTTCATGGGCGAGAAATGGTGGGAGGCCGTGGCTGCGGGTCTTGTCGAGCATGCGGTCCATGCGGCGCTCGGCGATCGCGCCGATCTCGGAGACCGCAATAGCGAGGAAGTCGGCAGCGAAACCGAGTGGTGCGCCGTGGAAGTTGCCGCACGATTCGACGCGGCCGTCGGCGAGCACCATGGGGTTGTCGATCGCGGATGCGAGCTCGTTCGTGGCGACGAAGCGGCAGTGGTCGAGGGTGTCGCGGACGGCGCCATGGACCGACGGCGTGCAACGGATGGAGTAGGCGTCCTGCACGCGGGCGTCGTCGTCGTTGTCGTGGCTGGCGACGATCGGCGAGCCGGTGAGCATTGCTCGAAGGTTCGCCGCGCTGACTGCCTGGCCGGGTTGCGGGCGGAGCGCCTGGAGGTCGGCAGCGAACGGTGTGTCGGTGGCGAGGAGACCCTCCACGGTCATTGCGGTGATCATGTCGGCTTGGTTGAGCAGGCGTTCGATGTCGGCGATGGCCAGGCAGAGCATGCCCAAGATGGCGTCGGTGCCGTTGGTGACAGCGAGGCCTTCTTTTTCGGCGAGCTCGATGGGTTCCAGGCCAGCGTCGGCGAGCGCCTCGGCGGCGGGCGTTACCTTTCCACCGTAGATGACGTCTCCTTCGCCGAGCAGGGCCATGGCGCCGTGGGCGAGTGGGGCGAGATCGCCGCTGGCTCCGAGCGAGCCGTACTCGGGGACAATCGGCGTGATGCCAGCGTTGAGGATGTTGACCATGGCCTGTGCGACGAGTGGGCGGGCGCCGCTGTTGCCGAGTGCGAGCGTGCGCGCTCGGAGAAACACCATGGCGCGCACGACTTCATCTTCGACCGGGTCGCCCATGCCGGCAGCGTGGGAGCGAATGAGTGCGACCTGGAGCGCGCGGCGGCGGTCCGGTGGGATGGAGACGGTGGCGAGTGCGCCGAAACCGGTCGAGATGCCGTACTTCGGGGCGCCTTCAGCAAGCTGCTCGACGACTGCTCGGGCTGCGGCCATTCGTTGGACGGCAGCGGCGGTGAGTTCGACTGGTTCGGATTGGCGGGCGACGGCGGCAACGTCGGCGATGGTGACGCCGGGGCCGTCGAGGTGGATTGTCATGATGTGTAGTCCTCTCCATTGGTGCGCAGTTCGTGCGCAAGTGCGTCGACCGTCGCAGCGATTGCTGCTTCGTGGTCGGTGCGTTCGTTCGTGCCGAAGCGGTACTCGGGGCCGACGATCGAAATCGCAAAGCCGAGTTTGACGGTCGACGGAAGCGCCCGGCTGATGGCGGTGATATCGGCCTCGACGGCTCCGGTTCGGGTGGCCGTGATGCCGGGCTCGTCGAGCGCTGCGCCGAGTGCCGAGCCGTCGAGGGTGACGTCTTGGCCGACCCAGCCGACGTGGCGGATTGCCCGTGGGCTTTCGGCGGTAGCGATGTAGGTACCGGTGCGGCCGTCGCTCACTGCGAGGTAGGTGGACTCGCCGGTGCGCCGCGCGAGTTCGTCGAGGTGCGGTTGAGCGATTGTGGCCAGCCGGTCAAGGACAGTGCCGCCACGCAGGGACGCAGCGATTCGCAAGATGGTCGGACCCGCCGAGAAATCGCCCGATTCGTCGCGGTCGACATAGCCGCGAGCTTCGAGCGCTCGGAGGTACCGCAACGCAGTGGTCGGTGTGAGCTTGGAAGCGTTGGCAGCAGCGGTGAGGTTGCAATTGCGTTCGGCCAGCACGATTTCGAAGAGGTCGAGCACTCGGCTGATCGAACGCGGGACGCCGGCCTGATCCCGTTCGGGGCCGCTTTTCGGAGCGGTTGCCGTGCTGGTCTTGGAAGCCATGTGGTTCTCTCTGTGGAATGTCACGCAATGACAATGATTGTGATCTGTTGACAGCGTAGAGACGTTGCGCGCAGACTGCAAGGCATGAGTTCTTCGTTTGGCCCGATCGGAACGCCCGTCACCGGCATCCGCGCACCGCGCGGTACCGACCTGAATTGCAAGGGGTGGCCGCAAGAGGCCGCCTACCGGATGCTGCAAAACAACCTTGACCCCGAGGTTGCCGAGAACCCTGACGAACTCGTCGTGTACGGCGGCACTGGGCGTGCGGCACGGAACTGGGATTCGTACCGCGCCATGCTGCGCACGTTGGAGACCCTCGAGCGCGACGAGACGATGCTCGTGCAGTCCGGCAAGCCGGTCGGCGTCATGCGGACTCACGAGTGGGCGCCGCGAGCGATCATTGCCAACTCGAACCTCGTGCCCGACTGGGCGAACTGGGACGAGTTCCGCCGGCTCGAACACCAGGGCCTCACGATGTACGGCCAGATGACGGCCGGCTCATGGATCTACATCGGGACCCAGGGCATCTTGCAGGGCACCTTCGAGTGCTTCGCCGAGATCGCCCGGAAACGTTTCAATGGAACGCTCGCGGGGACGCTCACGATCACCGCTGGCGCCGGTGGCATGGGCGGGGCTCAGCCGTTGGCAGTCACCATGAACGATGGCGTCGTGTTGGTCATCGACTGCGATCAGCGCATGCTGCAGCGGCGCGTTGATCACCGCTACCTCGACGAGATCGCCCCCGACTATCTCAGCGCTGTACGCCGTGTGCACGACGCCAAGGCCAGTCGGACACCGCTGTCGGTGGGTCTGCTCGGCAACGCCGCTGACATCTTGCCGCGCCTCCTTGCCGACCAGGTCGACGCCGACATCGTCACTGATCAAACCAGCGCTCACGACCCGCTGAGCTACATGCCCAACGATCTCACGCCCGAGGCTGCCGACGAATTGAAGCGCACGGATCCGGCCGAGTACACGCGCCGGTCTCGTGCCGCGATGGCTACGCACTGCGAGGCGATGGTCGGGTTCATGGATGCTGGAGCAGAGGTCTTCGACTACGGCAACAGCCTGCGCGCTGAGGCGAAGTTGGGCGGATTCGAGCGGGCGTTCGACTACCCCGGCTTCCTTCCGGCCTACATCCGGCCGCTGTTCTGCGAGGGCCTCGGACCGTTCCGTTGGGTCGCTCTGTCGGGTGATCCGGCCGACATCGCCGCCACGGACAAGGCAGTGCTCGAAGAGTTCCCCGACAACGAGGGTCTGCATCGTTGGATCAAGCTCGCTGGTGAACGCGTCGCCTTCCAGGGCTTGCCCGCACGCATCTGCTGGCTCGGCTACGGCGAACGGCATCGCCTGGGGCTGCGCTTCAACGAGATGGTCCGTTCTGGTGAGCTGAAGGCGCCGATCGTCATCGGGCGTGACCATCTCGACTCCGGTTCGGTCGCCTCGCCGTACCGCGAGACCGAGGCAATGATCGACGGTTCGGATGCCATTGCCGACTGGCCACTCCTCAACGGCCTCGTCAACACCTGCTCTGGCGCCACCTGGGTCAGCATCCACCACGGTGGGGGAGTCGGCATCGGACGATCGATCCACGCCGGCCAGGTCAGCGTCGCCGACGGCACAGCCCTCGCCGATGAGAAGCTGGAACGTGTGCTTACCAACGATCCCGCAATGGGCGTGATCCGCCATGTTGACGCCGGCTACGAACGGGCCATTGAGGTCGCCGACGAGCGCGGTGTCGTCATCCCGATGAAGGGCAGCCCCATGCAAGCTGGAGCCGCGAAACCGGCAGCGGATGGTCAGCCGAGCGAGCAATGACGGTTCGGCCAGTTCTCTCGATTGGTCATCCCACGTTGCGCGTTGTCGCCAGCGAGGTGCCTGCCGAGGAAATCGCCAGCGATCGGATCCAGACGCTGATCGACGACCTCATCGAGACAATGCGCCATGCAAACGGTGCGGGCCTGGCGGCCACGCAAATCAACGAGCGGCTCCGAGTTGCGGTGATGGAGGTCGGCGACAACCCCCGATATCCGTACAAGCCGCGCATCCCCTTGACGGTTGCGATCAATCCGGTCATCGAACCGCTCGATGACGAACTGGTCGAGGTGAACGAGGGCTGTCTCTCGGTTCCGCTGCGCGGCAACGTCGATCGTTACGTCAATATCCGGGTGCGGTACCTTGACCGCGATGGCGTCGAACACGACGAGATCAAACGGGGTCTGACCGCGGGTACGTGGCAGCACGAGTGCGACCACCTCGACGGCGTGCTGTTCATCGACCGGGTCACCGACCCATCCACGCTGGCTACCTGGGACGAGTTCAACGAGTTTCACCGTGACGCGTTCGTTGCACGGATCACCGCATTTGTGGAGCGCGTCGGCTCGTGAACGCCCAGGTGTGGTGCGCGTTGGCGCTTGTCGACGGGCGGCCGCAACGCGGCGTGCTGATCGACATTGTCGACGGCCGATTCGCAACGATCACCGCCGACGCCGAGCCAGGCACCGCAACACGGCTCAGCGGGTTCACGATGCCGGGCATGGCCAATGCCCATAGCCATGCCTTTCACCGTGCGCTCCGTTCACGCACGCAAGCCGACCGCGGGACCTTCTGGACGTGGCGTGACCTGATGTACCGCGCCGCTGAACGACTTGAGCCTGACTCCTACCGTCGGCTGGCCCGAGCGGTGTTCGCCGAGATGGCGTTGGCCGGTGTGAGCTGCGTCGGCGAGTTCCACTATCTGCATCACCAGCTCGACGGCAGCCAGTACGCCGACCCGAACGAGATGGGTCTGGCTCTCCTCGCTGCGGCTGACGACGTCGGCATCCGAATCACACTGCTCGACACGTTGTATCTACACGGAGGCCTCGGGGCTGACGGATACAACAAACCGGTCGGAACCCAGCGACGATTCAGCGATGGGACTGCAGGCGCGTGGGCCGACCGGATCGAGCAGCTCCCGATTGGCGACACGCACCGGATTGGCGCAGCGATCCACTCGGTCCGGGCTGTCGACCCGCGCTCGATGCAGCTCGTCGCCGACTGGGCTGCAACCCACCAGGCTCCCCTGCACGCCCACGTCTCGGAGCAGATCGCCGAGAACGACGCCTGCATGGCGCACCACGGGTCGTCGCCGATCGAAGTGCTCGCCGCTGCGGGTGTCTTGACCGACCGCTTCTCGGCAGTTCACGCAACACATCTGTCCGGGCACGACATCGAACGGATCGCTGCAACGTCGGCCGCCGTCGTGATGTGCCCGACCACCGAACGAGATCTTGGCGACGGCATTGGACCCACGAACCGCTTCGCCGAGGCAGGTATCAAGATGTCGCTTGGCTCCGACTCGCACGCAGTGATCGATCTGTTCGAGGAAGCGCGGGCGGTCGAACTCGACGAACGCCTCCGCAGCAACGAACGCGGTGTCCACGCCGCACTTGATCTGCTCGACATGGCGACGATCAACGGCCACCGCAGCTTGGGCTGGAACGACGCCGGTGCGATCGCCGTCGGCAACAGGGCCGACCTCGTCACCATCCGGCTCGACTCGGTACGGACCGCCGGGACGACCGCCGAGGGTGCTGTCGAAACGGTCGTCTTCGCTGGAGCTGCGGCCGACGTCACCGACGTGCACGTCGATGGGCGCCACATCGTTGCCGAAGGACGTCACTCGACGATCGACGTGGCTGCCGAACTCGATGCCACAATCAGGGAGCTGATGGACGATGCCTGAAACAACGACGCCGACAGTGACGCCGACGCAGACACCGCGATCACTCTCGATCGACAACATCGGATCGCTGATCACCAACGACCCGACGCTCGGACGAGGTCCGCTCGGCATCATCGACAACGCATCGGTGGTGATCGTCGACGGCGTGGTCGAACACGTCGGGCCCGCTGGCGCCCTTGCCGACGACCGGATCGACGCCGACGGGGCGTGCGTGCTGCCGGGGTTTGTCGACTCCCATACCCATCTCGTCTTCGCCGGTGACCGTGCCGAAGAGTTCACCGCACGGATGGCCGGCCAGCCGTATGACGGCGGCGGAATCCGTGTCACCACCGACGCCACTCGCAGCATGTCGACTGATGCTCTCAACGGCCTGGTTCGGCAACGACTGGCCGAGGCACACCGTGCCGGGACCACAACGATCGAGATCAAGTCGGGCTACGGCCTCAACGTGGTCGACGAAACCCGGAGCGTCGAGATCGCCCGGAGATACACCACCGAATCGACATTCCTCGGCGCCCACCTGCTGCCCGCTGAGTTCGAAGGCCGCGCCGACGACTACATCCACCTGGTCTGCAACGAGATGCTCGACGCGGTGGAGCCGCACGCCAAGTGGGTCGATGCCTTTTGCGAAACGGGTGCGTTTGATGCAGACCAATCACGAGCAGTCCTCGAGGCGGGCCGGGCCGCCGGGCTCGGGCTGCGCCTTCACGGCAACCAGCTCGGCCATGGCCCAGGTGTCCAACTCGCGGTCGACTGCGGGTGCGCGTCAGTTGATCACTGCACCTATCTCTCCACCAGCGACATCGAAGCGTTGGCCGGTAGCGACACCGTCGCCACGTTTCTCCCTGCAGCCGACTTCTCGACTCGCCAGCCCTATGCCGACGCACGTCGGGTGATCGATGCAGGAGCCACGGTGGCGCTCGCGTCGAACTGCAACCCCGGATCGAGCTACACGACCTCGATCTCGTTCTGTATCGCCATTGCTGTTCGCGACATGGGTATGACAATCGACGAAGCAGTCCAAGCAGTCACGCTCGGAGGCGCGGCAGCACTTCGTCGCACCGATATCGGCCGGCTGGCACCGGGGTCAGCCGGCCACGCGACCATCCTCGACGCTCCGACGCATCACCATTTGGCCTACCGGCCAGGGGTCCCGCTCATCCGCCAGACGATCGGTCCGCTCGGATCATCAGAACCGCAGAGATAGGAAGCACCAGGTGACTCTTCCCCACAGCAATGTCGACAGCAGCACGCACCTCGACACAGATCGACACCCCATTGGCGACGAGTCGTACATTGCGGAGTGCCGTGAACGCCTCGACAACGACGGCGCTCTGGTGCTCGCTGGCTTCGCTCGCGCAGCCACGATCGGGCAGATCGTCATCCAGTCAGCGCCTCTTGAGGTCGATGCCTACTACACCGACAAAACGCACAACGTGTACCTGACG
>JBNMOS010000063.1:0-18860 GCA_051275435.1 Ilumatobacter sp. | reverse complement strand
TGGCGCTTCAGAATCAACGGTGGTCACGATCGAGCCGACCCGTGTTGCTGACACCCGCCACGACATTGGTCTCGTCGGCAAAGTCGCTGCCAACGCGCCACGCAAACTCACTGTCACCGGAACTATCGACACATATCTCGACGCCACATCGGAAACAGTTGTTAGGCAAGTTGTGCCTGCTGGTGCGACCGGAGTGTTCTTAAACGTCACTGTGGTGGCGCCGTCTGCGCCAGGGTTCTTGTCGATCCGTCCCGGCACAGCAACCGGTGTTCCCGCCACCTCCGGACTCAACTTCGAAACACAAAACGCTTTAGCCAACGGCGTTCTTGTTGCACTACCCGCCACCGGTGACAACGCCGGTCAAATCGACATCTACTACGGGCCCCCCACCGTGGGTGCGTCGATGGATGTGGTTGTCGATGTTGTCGGCTACACCACCAGTTCCGGGCTCATCGACCTCGTCAACCGGGTTGAAACACTCGAAAGCTCAGGCGTTGCAGGCGCAGCCGGCGTCGCCGGCAACAATGGAGCGAAAGGCGACCAAGGCGACCAAGGCGACCAAGGCGACCAAGGCGACCAAGGCGACCAAGGCGACCAAGGCGACCAAGGCGACCAAGGCGACCAAGGCGACCAAGGCGACCAAGGCGACCAAGGCGACCAAGGAGTATCGGCAGCCGTTCCTGCCCAAGTCGTGTGGGTCGCCACATCGGGTGGCGACCACATAAAATTGTCCGATGCTTTGGAGTCGATCACCGACGCCGAGGTGGACAAGCCGTATGTGATCAAGATTGCCCCCGGCGTCTACAGAGAAGCCGATACTGTCGTGTTGAAGAGCTATGTAGACATTGAAGGCTCCGGGCAAGGCACAACCACCATCAACTGCGACTGCGGTGGCGACGCGGTAGGTGCTTCAGCTGCGACAGTGTCAGCCGGCAAAATTACTGCGGAGATCCGTCACCTCACCATCACCAACAGCGGCGACAGCGTCCACAGCATCGGTGTGTACACGACTGGTGTGACCGACGGATCGTTCTCGATGCTCCACGTCACCGCCACCGCCACCGCCACCGCCACCGACACCGACACAAGTAACTACAGCTACGGCGTGTACAACTATTTGTCGTCGCCGTCGATGAACAATGTGACCGCCACCGCCACCCGCGCCGGCACCCGCGCCGCCAACAGCTACGGCGTGTACAACGAAAAGTCGTCGCCGTCGATGAACAATGTGACCGCCACCGCCACCGGCACCCGCGTCGCCACCAACAGAAGCTACGGCGTGTACAACGCTTCGTCGTCGCCGTCGATGAACAATGTGACTGCCACCGCCACCGGCGGCGACATCAGCTACGGCGTGTACAACCAGTCGTCGTCGCCCGTAATGAACGATGTGACCGCCACCGCCACCGGCGGAACCCGCAGCTACGGCGTGTTCAACTCGTCGTCGTCGCCGTCGATGACCAATGTGACCGCCACCGCCGACGACGGCACCAAACTCAACTACGGCGTGTACAACTCGTCGTCGTCGCCGTCGATGAACGATGTGACCGCCACCGCCAACGGCGGCAACAACAACTACGGCGTGATCAACGATTCCTCGTCGCCGTCGATGAACAATGTGACCGCCACCGCCACCGGCGGCAACATCAGCTACGGCGTGCGCAACGTTTCGTCGTCGTCGCCGTCGATTCGGAACTCGGCGATCACCGGCACCAACATGAGCATTCTCAACAGCACGTCGACAGCGAAGGTGGCTGACACGGTGCTGGATGGTGGCATGTCAGGTGGCGGGTTTACGTGTCTGGGGGTGTACACGACAGCGTTCACCACCCTTGATGCCGACTGTGTGGTGTAGTTGATCGTGCAGTGTTGACCGGCGGTTTCTCGGTAGCAATCTGTAGTCGGTCGGTGTCTTTCATCGCAGTCGGTGCGCCGAAACTGTTTCTGGTGGCGTTCGACGGCACCAGCATTCTGGGTTACAAACCACGGCTCGGGCACTGTGAAGGTGTTCGCTCCGGGCTGCCCCAACCGCTCAAGGAACCTCTCGGCCCCGAACGAACACGGGCACACATAGGAACCCCCCGATATCGCGCCCGGGGCCAGCTACCCAATCAGGCCGAGCCCACGCCCAGATCCGAAGCGCCGGTAATGGTTCCTGACGGCCCCACACAATCGCATCAAGGGTTCGCACGTCGTGTTGGAGCGGCTGTCGCGGCGGTCGATGGCTTGTCGGGGGACGGTCTGCCGAACTCGCCTCGGCCACTACGACGCTGAGAGTCACCGATGAGGTAGAAGAAGGGTTATGGGATTGGCTCGAAGCGACGTGGCCCTGCTTCATGATCCGGATCTGCTTGCGGCCGCTTATCGGTCGTCGAGGTCGATCGCCGAACTCGCCGTCCAGGTTGGTGTGTCGACCTCGATGGTCCGTCGGGCGTTGGTGCGTCACAGCATCGCCCGGCTGCCTCGGAACCGGAACCGACGGCCAGCGAGCGCCCGGGTGCTTGACGATCGGCGGTGGCTGCGTGAGCGTTATCGAACCGACAGCGCTGTGGGTATCGCCAACGAGTTGGGGGTCAGTTCGCGAACGGTTTATGCGGCGATGGATCGACATGGGATCATTCGGCGAACCGAGCCGGGCATGTTGAAGCTGCGTCGACCGCAGCTCGCCGACGACAACTGGCTCCGGAGTGCGGTCGAGCTTTGAGCGGCGTGGGATGCCGACGGCACGTTCAGTGGCGTCGGTCGACGACTTGGTATTGCTCGCACGACGGCTGCTGTGTGGCTCGCTGAGGTTGGCGTGTTTGCCGACACGACACCGGCGTTACCGCGATCGGTTTTGATTGATGCCATCGACCGGAAGTGGCCGATCGCGCGGATCGCTGCGGAGCAGAAGGTGAGCGTCGTAACCGTTCGAGTCGAGCTGCACCGCCACGGACTCTTCGCCATGCACCGCACTCGCCACCGAGCAATCGGTGCGGTCAACGCAGGCCGCGTCGACCCGTCGAAAGTGGAAATCGCTCGATAACCGAGGCACCTACGACCGAGGCACCTACGACCGAGGTGGCAAAGACCGCTAAACCGTCACAGGACAATCAGTCCTCGATACCGCCAACGCCGCGGTTGCCTGACACGTCTACTGACAATATTTGTGGAGTGGACTGGGCGCGGGCAGGGCAACGCCTTTATGGTGCTGTCATCAACAACGGCTGCTTTCGGGTTGACGCATGACAGATCGCACTGTCCTTGACCAGAAATGAACTGGTATCGATGACAACTTCACGTGCGGCATCTGTTTCCCTGCCCCGCCGGTTTGTTGCCGTTGTTGCCGCGTTAGCCGCGATCGTTTCGGCGTCGATGGCGCTGACGGCACCGGGCCAGGTGTTGGCGCTACCAGAGGCATCGGAATCGAGTGCGGTCAGCAACTTCGTTGAGGGTGGGCCGTTGGCACCGGACTGGTTGGCGCCGACGGAAGATCCAGTGGTAGGCGAACTCGGATTGCAGGTCGCAGGCTTCCTTGTCGGCGGCTCGCCAGCAGCTACCGGGGAGTTTCCCTGGATGACCTATGTTCTGATTGAAGATAGGTCTGGCCAGTACTTCCGGTGTGGTGGGTCGCTGATTGCTCCGTTGTGGGTGCTGACTGCTGCGCATTGTGTGGACGATGCTGCTGTCGTCAAGGTCATCACCGGCCGAACCACCGTCCCAACGGCGCTCAATGACCCAGCATTCGTCGTTGCTGAGAACGTCTATATCAATAGCGGTTACGAACCTTTCCTGTTTGGAGTTGGCGACGTGGCGCTCGTCAAGTTGAGCGTGGCTAGCTCGGCGCAGCCCCTGTATCTCGCGAGGCCTGCTGACTCTCAGCTCTACGCGCCAGGCACCCTGGCAACGTTGACTGGATGGGGTCTAACCTCCGGCGGCGGGCAGACGTCAAGCGTTCTGCTCACAGGTGAGTTGCCGATTCGGAGCAGCGCGGAATGCACCGCGGTGGAACGGGGGTTTAGTTCTGCGTTCAACACGTGTGCGGGCTACTTGAGTAGCGAGGCGACCCAGCCCGTTGGGTCTTGCAAGGGCGACAGTGGTGGCCCACTCTTCGTGCGATCTCCCGCCACCCAGGCGCTCACACAAGTCGGCATCGTGTCGTACGGGGCCGGTGACTGCACCTCGCTCAACCGTCCGGGCGTGTACATGCGGGTCTCAGCCTTTTACGACGGCCTTGACGAGTTCGTCGGTGGGCTTCCCGTACCGCCCACACCATCGACGTCGCCTATTGAACGATGGTCCGGAGCTGACCGGTATGCCACCAGCGTGGTTGTCAGCCAAAAGGCGTTCCCCTCGGGTGCAAACACAGTTTTCCTCGCAACCGGCGAATCGTTCCCCGACGCACTGGCTGCGGGGCCCTTAGCAGCGACTCGTAACGCACCAATTCTGCTCACTGCGACCAATCAGCTGCCGTCGGCTGTGCGTTCCGAATTGCAGCGCCTCAACCCGAGCGTCATCTACCTGCTCGGCGGGCCCGCAGCGATCGCCGCTGAGGTCGAGACGCAGGTCCGTGCAGCGACTAACGGCCAGGTCCTGCGTATCGCGGGCAGCGATCGGTATGCGACCGCAGCTGCTGTCGGCCTTGGCTTCGAGACTGCTGACACTGTGTATGTCGCGACTGGCGCGGGGTTTGCTGACGCGCTGTCTGCGGGATCGCCTGGAGGCATCCTTGGACGCCCCGTGATCCTCACCAGCGCCACTTCGGTACCCGCCGCCTCGCGGGCACAGATCACCCGGTTCGCGAACCCAGACATCTTCGTGCTCGGGGGCCCTGCAGCGATCAGTGCTGCTGTGTTCGCTGAGCTTGACGCGCTCACGACTGGCACGATCCGACGGCTCGATGGTGTGAACCGGTATGCGACCAGCGTCGCTGTTTCGAGCGAGGCTTTCACCGCTGCAGACACTGTGTTCCTGACAACGGGGACAGCGTTCCCGGATGCTCTGAGCGCGGCACCGGCAGCAAAACTGCTGCGGGCACCGATTCTGTTAACAACCGCAGCGTGTGCACCCGTTGAGGTCATTGCCGAAATCGCCCGCCTCGGCGCCGACCGGGTTATCACCCTCGGCGGCTCCAACGCTGTCAGCGACACAGCAGCATCACTGACACCATGCCCTGACACCATGCCCTGACACGCCGCCGCCACCGACGCCGTCGCAATGTCAAACATCGTCGCGCGCCTCTCAGCGGGCGCTGTTGCGTTGGCGGATCGGGTGCTCGTTGATGCGAGCGTGTCGAGATGAATCGTCGTAGCTCTTCGTTGTCGGTTTCGTTTGTCGGATACCGGTTCCCGCGCGAGGCGATCTTGTTGACTGTCCGCTGGTAGCTGCGGTACGGACTGTCGTACTGCGATGTCGAAGAACTCCTCGCGGAACGCGGCATCGAGGTTGATCACGTCACGATCTACCGGTGGGTTCAACGCTTCACACCGTTGCTCATCAACGCGGCACGACCATGGCGGCACAGTGTGGGGGACCGCTGGTTTGTTGATGAGACCTACGTCAAAGTCGCTCGTGTCTGGCGGCACGTCTACCGCGCTGTCGATGAGTTGTTCCCGGATGCGTTTCATGACACCGCCCGGTACGCGAACAGTCGGGTCGAGAATGATCACGGCCGCCTCAAAGCACGACTGAAACCACTGCGCGGGTTGCGAACAGATCGGACTGCTTCGAACGTGATCCGCGGCCATGCCTTTGTTCAGAACCTGCGCCGTGGCCACTACGAACCCGGTGTTGAAGCCAGCGGTGAACGTCTGCGTCTCGCGGCAGCCTTCGGAGAACTTGCCCAAGCGATCTGACCGAAACCCCTCCGCAAACCGGGCGAACCACACCCCGAGATCAACCAACGCAACAGTGCACTCAGCACCGTTTGAGTGTTGGTCAACTCGGGTAGTCCTCGGTGCCCGCCGAGTAGACAATGACCCCGGCACCATCAAAGGAATGTCATGCGCAAAGAATCCACCCAGCCGTTCAACATCAACGACAAGACAGGCCAGCCGTCGCACCGACCGGAGCATGACAAGGAAAGGGATGAGGTCGACGAGCAACTTGACGACGAGGACGCTGGGCCCATCACTCCTGTCGACACAGCGAGCGACGCTGAGGACTGATCCGCGGGTTGAGTGTCTCGCTCCCCGTGCTTTCCGGCTGTCGGCCGTAGTGGGAGTGGCCGGGCTTGCGGGCCCGCAGAACGACATGTTCTCACGTGCCTGCTCAACAACGTGTCAGGATTAGTTGACCGTTCCCGAGGCGTCCTGCAGGTGTGCCCGGACGAACCATTGGAACAGTTCGAGGTCGCGGAGCTGTCCGATGAAGAGGTCCTCGGTCACGGGATCGAGCTCGCTGAAACGGCTTGCCGCCGCCCGATGATCGGTGATCACGCCCGTATAGACATCGTCGAGTTCGGTCAAGTGATCCGTCACAGCGGCCCGGTTGATTCCGTAGTCACTCCAGGAGCGAGTCGCTGTGATTGCTCCCGGCGTACCCAATGGCTGCCCGCCGGTGGTGGCGATGCGTTCTGCGACCGAGTCGGACATCAAGCGAATGCTGTCGACCTGCGGATCGAGCATCTCGTGCACGGCGATGAAATTGGGCCCGACGACGTTCCAATGAATGTGCTTGAGCGTCAGCTGCAAGTCAAGAAGCGCGACCAGACGGTCCTGCATGATCGAAACCGCTTCGTCAGCGCCGTCGCCGGAGATGTACGAGAGGCTGTTGTTGGAGGGGGTGGTCGCTGTAGTCATACCGAAGTAGTGCCCGCACTCGGAGACGCTGAAACCTCGGAAGTCGACGGATCGAGCACGGTTGAGCCGTCTGGTGCCACGGTGCCGGCAATGGTGTCGGTGCCGGCAGACGCCTCGACCACTTGGGAGGAGCGAGCCTTGGAAGCCACCTTCGAAGCAGCCCGAGCGGTGCTTCGACGTTGTTCGGGTGCCATTTTCGAGACGATGAAGCCGCCGACGACGGCACCTGCGATGAATCCTGGAAGTATTTTCATGGGAGCGGCCTACCCCTCCCTGCAGCTGAACAAACCGATGAACAAAAACATCGCCTCACCCACTGGCGTGCATTCGTGGAGCGCGCGTGTTTGGACCCTGTTGCTGATCGGTACCTGGTCATGCACGACTGCAAAGAACGTGTACGACATTGCTGTGATCGGCGGAGGATCCGCGAGCGAGGCGCCGCTGCGATCGCTCGAGGGCAGCGGCATGTCGGTGGTGATGTTTGAACCGAAGCTGGTCGGCGGTGAGTGCCCTTTCGTGGCGTGCATGCCGAGCAAGTCGATGCTCCACGACGCCGCGTGTCGGCGAACTCATTGCCGAGTCGCTCATTGCTTCAGGCGTCGATCTCCGCTACCGAACCGAGCCGTCGTCGATCGAAGTCAGCGGGGTCGACGGCCCAACACTTCGCATCTGGAGCTCGCGGAGCTCGGACTCGACCCGGACAATCTCGACGTTGCCGATTCGGGGCGGGTCACTGGCCCCGGCTCAATATGGATCATGGGTGACGCCGCCGGTCGAGAGCAATACACGCACATCGCCAACCGCCACGCCGCGGTGATTGCGAACCGCATCGCGGGCAACGCATCCCGCGCGTTCGGCGAATCAGTGGTTCATGCACCTTTGCCCTCAGCGCTGTCACGGAGCACTTTCAGACCCCAGGTTCGACGTGCATGGCCGCGTCCTCGGGGCCGACGTATCCATCGTCGGGGCTGGACTTTTCGCCCAGCAGTTCTTCTTCGACATCCAGCTGGTCCGGCCCGGACTCATCTTCGGAGAGGAGCGAGAACCCGGGTTGCTTGTCGGTGGAATTGCGTGCCGGGTCGCCACCGCCCGCTTCTGGTTGCTCGCGCCATTCTCGTGTGGCCTCGTCATCGCGCGCTTCGGTTCCCCCCGACAGCACTGTGGGATCCTCCGAACTCATCGGTCCGATGTCGCCATCTTGATGAAGATCGGGGAGCGCATCATGCGTCGGGTCGTCGCCGACGACATTTCCATCAAGTGCCTCGGCAGAGTTCTGTTCATCGGTCATGGTGAGACGACTACCCAGTCGGCGTAGTCCGCAAACTTGTCGTAGCCGATCTCGCAAACCTGGTGGCCGTCAACGGTGTTGGTTTGCATCTTCCGGACTCTGGGCACACCGTCACCATGAAAGCAGCCATCGTCACCCAGTACGGAGCACCCATTCAGGTCGCAGAGATCGAGCGACCTCAGCTTGCCGCAGACAGCGTCATGATCGAGGTACATGCCTCTTCGGTAAATCCGATTGATTCGCTGATCGTGCAGGGCTACGTGCAAGAGATGTTGCCGTACGAGTTGCCGTGGACCGTCGGATACGACGTATCGGGTGTCGTTGTCGAGTGTGGTTCGGAGGTGAGCCGCTTTGCGGTTTCGGACGAGGTCTTCGGTCGGGCCGACGGGATGCAGGCCGGAACAATGGCCGAGTTCGCGATGGTCAAGGCCAGCGATCTGGCTGAGAAGCCGGAGAACATCACGCACAATGAAGCCGCCGGCGTCCCGCTCGCCGGTCTGACGGCGTGGCAGGCACTGTTCGATCACGGCCACCTCGAGAAGGGCCAGAAGGTGCTCATCCATGCCGGTTCCGGTGGGGTTGGAACGCTGGCTATCCAGATTGCCAAGCACGTTGGCGCCTTCGTGGCAACGACGACGAGTGAGTCGAACCGGCAGATGGTCACCGATCTCGGTGCCGATCTCGTTATCGACTACACGACCAAGAAATTCGATGACGAACTCTCCGACTACGACCTCGTGCTCGACATGCTGGGTGGCGACACATTGGAGCGATCGTTCGATGTCGTGCGCACCGGGGGGCGGGTTGTGTCGATCAAGGGCGAAGCTCCGGAAGGATTGGCCGACGATCGAGGCGTCACCTTCATCAACTTCTTCATGGTCCCGAACGGAGAGATGCTCGGTGAACTTGCTGAACTGATGACGCAAGGAGTTGTCGTGCCCAGCGTCGACAGCGTTTTTTCACTCGATGATGTGGGAGCAGCGTTCGACCAAAGTGACACCGGGCATGCCCACGGCAAGGTCATCGTTCAGATTCGCTGACTCGGCGTTTGGAAAGCGTCGAACGGGGTACTCATTTTTCTTGGTCTCGGATTGTTGCTGGTCTTCGGTGCCGTGTACTTCGCGGCGGTTCGTGGAGGTCTCGCCCTGGTCTCCAAGCGACTTGAGGAAGACCCGAAGCTCAAAGCCGAGGCCGATGGAGACACAGACGTCCGTCGACCTCGGTGGCGAGTGGGGGAGCGCGGCCCACCGACCCACCCGCTCCGGTCATCCAGCGTTGAGTCCCTCGATGACGAGGTTGCCGTTGACGACCTCGCCGAACAGTGTGACGTGACCGTCAGACCACCTGACCCCACCAGAGTTCTCGACCTGAACGAGTTCATACTCGGGCACCTCGATCATCCGGTCAAAGTCGAAGCCCTCGACCGTCAACAAGGCACCACCACACTGCGGCGGGAACGACTCGGCCAGAACGCTGCACAACCGAAGCCCGGACCCGTCATCGAACAGGAAGCCCCTGACCGCCACGATCCCCGTGGCATCCGACGCCAGCGCCTCGTCGATCGTGAGACCACCCTCTACTACCGCACCATCCATGACCACTCCACCATCAGCACCGGCATCGGCATCGGCATCGGCATCGACACCAGCATCGACACCAGGGCCCTCAGAATCGTCGATCACCGCAGTGTCATCGCAATCGACGACGCCTTCGATGCACGCACCGGCGACCGCCGGAGCATCGTTACCAGGATTCGTCGTATCGACCTCTTCGTCAGACGACCCGCACGCCGAGAACATCAACATCGCTGCGGCGACCACGGCTGCTCGTGTCTTGAACATCACACACCTCTTTCCTCAAGGATCGTTATCGATCCGGTACTCGTTCGACGTCTCAAACACGATCGCGGTTCCCGACCATCCTCGCTGGCGAACTCGGTCAGGCTGGGCCGCGGGTGCCGCACGTAACGCGATCACCGACACCAATCGGAGAGGGCAGGACGTCTGCGTGTGGGTACTCAGGTCTTGAGAACGGAATCAAACTGACTGGTACAACGGCAACTCGTTGGGGTGAGGAGACCCATGACCTAGTCGAGCCCGCCCGTCTGATGAGGGAGGTCGGACTCCGCTGGAAATCTGTGAGCTATCTGGAGCAGCAGTCAGGCCAGTTCGACGACGGGTTTGTGACCTTCGACTCTGACTACTACGTGTTGCCGTAAGGAGAATTGATTGTGACCGCAATCTATCCTTGAAGGAGTAAACGCAGATGCAACATCTACCGAGAATTCACGGGCAACGACTCCGCTACGGCGCACTGGTCGCCGCGTTGGGGTTGGTGATTGTGTCGTGCGGCTCCGACGGTGCCGATACGGGCACTGCTGCGAGCGAGGCCACAACGGCCGAGGAAATGGACATGGATGCCGGCGAAGTCCATTCCGAGGACGAAGATGCCGGCGAAGTCCATTCCGAGGACGAAGATGGCGGGGAAGTCCATTCCGAGGAATTCGGGTTTGGTGACCCGATGGAAGCGGCGGATGCATCTCGTGTCATCGAGATCAAGGCACTCGACGACTTCACGTTCGACCCCGCAAGCGTCAAGATCGAGGCTGGCGAAACCGTCACGTTCCGGGTCGAAAATGTGGGACTGCTCGATCACGACTTCACGCTCGGCGACTCGGAAACCCAAGACGAGCACGAAGCAGAAATGGTCGAGATGGCTGCGTCCGGCAACATGGCGATGCATGACGAGCCCAACGCATTCGGGCTCACGAGTGGCGAAGTGAAGGAGATGACCTGGCATTTCGCCGAGACCGGTGAGATCCTCTTCGGTTGCCATACGCCCGGCCACTACCCAGCGGGAATGGTGGGCTCGCTCACGATCGAGGCCTGACGGCGTCCGACTCAGGAATTCGCCCAAGTGATGGCGATTCCGTAGATCCCGTTGACCGTCATCGTCGAGGTCGATCAGGATCTCGGCGCATCATTCCTCGCCGTTGCCCCTCGACGCGCGGGATTGAACACGTCCGAGACGCGTCGGGCAGCGGACACCGCACCCAACCCGCCCCATATCGCGCCGGCTCGGGGCATCCCCTTGAGATGGCCCCGTTTGGGGGACGTATCAAGCCCAGTTATTCCAGTCGCAGTCGCTGGTGCTGGTGCGCTGACTGCGGTGGCTGGCGTTGTTGATGACAGTTTGGTTGTCGTGTCGTGGGTTGCTCCTGGCAACGATGGGGTCTGCCGCTACCGGTTACACAGTGATTTCTTCGCCTGGTCGGGTGTGGGAGTCGCGTGCTGGCGATGCGGGTGATGTGACGGTGTTCCTGTTCCGTCATGACCCAAGGTGTCGAGGCGCTGACCAGAGTGTCGAGCTGACAGTCAAGACTCTGGTCCCTGAGGTGATAGAAGAAGGAAATGGCGCGAATACTCGATTACAACGGAAATGAAGCCGACCGGATAGTCACCGTGGCATCTCTCATCGAGCTGAAGGCCCAGAACGTGCAAGTTGCGCAGGTGACGGCGTCGTCGGCCGACGAAGCCGCCGCGGCCGAGGCCGCCGGTATCGAGATGGTTGTCTGCATGTCGGAACACGTGCCAGCCGTTCGCGAGGGGTCATCGCGAGTGTTCGTCACCGCCGCCATTGACTTCACCGGGGCCGTGACCGTCGACGAACTGTTGGGCGTAGCGCTCGATTCACTCTCGAATGGCGCCGATGCCGTGATTACCGCGCGCGGGATGAGTTCGGTCGTTCGATTGGCCGAGGAAGACATCCCGGTGATCGGCCATCTCGGCTTCGTTCCCAAGAAGTCGACGTTGTACGGCGGGGTTCGTGCCGTCGGCAAGACGGCAGTCGAGGCCGCAAACCTCTGGAAGAAGTTTCAGCAGCTCGAAGACGCCGGAGCGTTTGCTGTGGAGTGCGAACTCATTCCGGCAAAGGTGATGGCCGAGATCAATCAGCGAACGGGGTTGACAACAATCTCACTCGGTTCGGGCCCCGACGCCGACGTCATGTTCCTGTTCAGCTCCGACATCTGCGGCGAGAGCCCCCGCACGCCGCGCCATGCTCGGGCGTACGGAAATCTCGGCGCGCTCTACGCGCAAATTGCCGATGAGCGGGTCAACGCACTCACCGCATTTCGGTCCGACGTGGCGGCCGGGCGGTTCCCAGATGAAACCGAAGTCGCGGACGTCGATGAAGCCGAACTTCGACAGTTCATCGAAACCCTTTCCTGAGTAGCCCAGTCGGCCTCTTACCTGCGGGTTCTTGCCGACTCGCCTTAACTCCAAAGCGTCACATGGACACGCGGTCGAAACCTCGCGATGTTGCTCCCGCTACCCGTGAGCATTGCTTGCATGGCCCGTGGGGTACTGACAAACCTGATGAGCTCGTTGACCAGATGACTCGAGGCCTCGTGGCGGAGCCACGAAGCACACCAGGTGCCAGCTGTATTTACCCCTGGAGCATGCAGCCGAATGAGGCGCCCGTCGCCGAGTTCGGTAGTAACAGTATGTGCCGCACACAGCGCGACGCCGTGCCCGCCAGCGGCCTCGGCGACCGCGGCCGAATGATTCTGGAAAATGCGCTGGTTCGCTTCGGGCACCCCGTATCGGCGAAGCATCCGCGACGCGACACTCGTTGCGTCGACAGCACTTGGACCAAGTAGCCAGGTCTGCTGTGTCAGCTGACGAGGATCGGCGAGTCGTCCGGCGAGCGCGTGTGATGGCCCAACGACAGCGATCACTTGATAACGCAGGAACTCCTTCACCCGGATGTTCTCCTGGTGCGACGTCGACATCGGACCCATCGTCACGTCGACCGAACGAGAAGCAAGGAGCCGCGGGAAGTCGACCGGCGTGCTGACACTCATCTCGACCTGTAGGTCATCTGCACGAGTGGAGAACAGTTCGATCAACCCTGGAGCGGCGACTTCGCCGAACAACGACGACACAGCAATACGCAACAAGCGCTGGCCGTCCCCTGCAGCTCGGACTTCGCGCAGTGTCTGATCTTGTAGGCCAATCATCTCCACCGCCCGCGACGCGAGGCGCAAACCTCCTGGCGTGAAGCTGATCCCCGAGCCGGTCCTCGTGAAGAGGTCGTCACCCAACTCTTTGCGCAGTGCAGAAACGTGCCCAGACACAGCCGCCTCTGACACGCCGAGCTCTGCGGCAGCCTCTCGCGAGCTGCCGTGACGAGCAATCGCGGCGAAGACGCGCAGCCGTGCAGGAGTCATTCCTGCAACTTAACCATTTGCTGAAGTCGCGATTGACCGTCGCCCTACATCGGACTTGAGTGCTAGCAGGGAACACAGCGACGACTGGGGTCGTCGCCGGACAACAAGGGGATCACCATGCAGGTACCAGCACCGTTTGAGTACGAACGGGCAACAAGCGTCGATCATGCGATCGCGTTGATGGAACGACTGGGGAGCGAAGCTCGACTGGTCGCCGGTGGGCACAGCCTGCTGCCGATGATGAAGCTCAGGCTCGCGACACCTGAGTATCTGATCGACATCAACGATCTCAGCACCGAGCTGGAGTACATCCGGATCGAGGGAGCTGAAGTTCGCATTGGCGCCCTCACACGCCACAGACAACTACTCGAGAGCGATGAACTCGCCGTGGTGTTGCCGATCTTCCGAGATGCCGAAAAGGTCATCGCTGACCCTGTGGTTCGCAACCGCGGCACACTTGGCGGTTCGCTCTGTCAAGCAGACCCATCCGAAGATCTCTCCGCCGTCTGCGATGCTGTCGGAGCCTCCTGCGTGATCCGAAACAGCTCGGGCGACCGCGTCGTCTCGATGCACGACTTCCATCGCGGTCCGTACGAGACCGCCGTCGCGGACGGCGAAATGCTCACCGAGATCCGGATCCCGCTTCGGCCCGGTTCGTCGAGCGCATACCACAAGGTCGAAAGACGGGCTGGCGACTGGGCCGTCGCTTCGGCGGGAGCCGCAGTGACCATGGATGGTGACGTCATCGCCGACGGGCGAGTGGGCCTGTGCGCTGTCGGTCCGAACCTGACGAACGTAGAGCCCATCTCTACGGCATTGCGCGGCCAGAAACCATCGGAGGAGCTCTACGCCCTTGTCGGCCAGATCGCTGCAGACAACGCGTCGCCGTCCACCGATACCCGCGGCACGGCCGCCTACAAGACACACCTCGCCAAGGAGCTCACCATCCGGTCGCTCCGCCTGGCCGTAGCCCGGGCCACCGGCCAGGCCTGACTCGAAGGATCAAAGGAACGCATCATGGACGTAACAATGAATATCAACGGCGAGGAAGTCACTCGTGACATCGAGCCGCGCACCCTTCTCGTACACCACATCCGCGACAACCTGCGCCTCACCGGCACGCACTGGGGTTGCGACACCAGCAATTGCGGCACCTGCGTCGTGTGGATCGACGAAGAACCCGTCAAGAGTTGCACGACACTCGCGGCCATGGCTGGCGGCCACGATGTCCGCACGGTCGAGGGCATGGAAGTGGACGGTGTGCTCGATCCCGTACAAGAGGGCTTCATCCAGTGCCACGGTCTTCAGTGCGGGTTCTGTACACCCGGAATGATGATGACCGCTCGGGCGCTGCTTGATCGCAATCCCGACCCGACCGAAGCAGAGATTCGCGAAGCGATCAGCGGCCAAATCTGTCGATGCACCGGTTACGCCACGATTGTCCGCTCCATCCAGTGGGCAGCCAAGAAGGAACAAGAAACTCCCGTAGAAGTGAGCGCATCATGACTGTTGTTGAAGAGAGCACCAACGCAGTTCCGACACCCGACAACAACCTGAACGATCACAAGCCGAATGGCTTCGGTCGGATGCTCCGTAAGGAGGATCCACGCCTCGTTCGCGGTTTGGGTCAATTTTGCGATGACATTGAACTCCCCGGCATGCTCCACTTGGCAATCCTGCGTTCGCCGATGGCGCACGCCAGGATTATCAGCATCGACAAGTCCGCCGCTGAGGCGCACCCCAAGGTCAAGGCTGTCATCACGGGTGCGGATCTGGCGGCCCAAAATCTGGCCTGGATGCCGACCTTGTCGAACGATGTTCAGGCGGTGCTCGCCACCGACAAGGTACGTTTCCAACATCAAGAGGTCGCGTTCGTCGTTGCCGAGGATCGCTACTCGGCGCGTGATGCACTCGAGTTGATCGATGTCGAATACGAGTGGATCGACCCCGTCATCGATGTCCGCAAATCCCTCGATCCCGACTCACCCGTGATCCGCGACGACCTGGATGGCAAGACCGACAATCACTGTTTCGAATGGGAAGCCGGTGACAAGGAAGCAACCGACGCCGTCTTTGCCGACGCAGCCGAGAACGGCATCGTCGTCGTTGAAGACATTGTCTACCCACGTGTCCACCCGGCACCGATGGAAACGTGTGGCTGCGTCGCCGACGTCGAGCGCGTGTCCGGGAAACTCACCATGTGGTCGACCACTCAAGCACCGCACGCGCATCGAACGCTTTACGCCCTCGTTGCCGGGTTGCCCGAGCATAAAATCAGAGTCATCGCGCCCGATATCGGCGGTGGCTTCGGCAACAAGGTCCCGATCTACCCCGGCTACGTGTGCGCAATCGTCGCCTCGCTCGTCCTTGGCAAGCCAGTGAAGTGGATGGAGGACCGCACCGAGAACCTGGTCAGCACCGGGTTTGCTCGTGACTACATCATGCGCGGCGAGATCGCTGCAACAAAGGACGGCAAGATTCGAGCGATCCGGACCAACGTGCTTGCCGACCACGGAGCCTTCAACGGCACAGCAGCGCCGGTGAAGTACCCGGCTGGTTTCTTCGGTGTGTTCACCGGGAGCTACGACATCGAAGCTGCATACGCTCATATGGACGCCGTTTACACGAACAAGGCGCCCGGCGGCGTTGCCTACGCGTGCTCGTTCCGTATCACCGAAGCGGTGTATCTGATCGAGCGAATGGTCGACGTGCTCGCTTATGACCTGGAAATGGATCCCGCGGAGTTGCGGCTCAAGAATTTCATTCAGCCCGAGCAGTTCCCCTACATGTCCAAGACCGGCTGGCTGTACGACTCAGGCGACTACGAGCCAGCAATGCGCAAAGCCATGGCTATGGCCGGCTACGACGAACTCCGTAAGGAACAGGCTGAAAAGCGCGAACGCGGCGAACTGATGGGTATCGGGATTTCATTCTTCACTGAGGCCGTTGGAGCGGGGCCCCGTAAAGACATGGACATCCTCGGCCTCGGGATGGCTGACGGCTGCGAGCTGCGGATCCATCCGACTGGCAAGGCCGTCGTGCGACTGTCGGTGAAGACACAGGGCCAGGGCCACGAGACGACCTTTGCTCAGATCATTTCCCACGAGATTGGCATCCCGCCCGAAGATATCGACGTTGTCCACGGCGACACTGACAACACTCCATTCGGTCTCGGTACCTACGGCTCACGGTCCACACCCGTGTCGGGGGCTGCCGCAGCACTCGTTGCTCGCAAGGTTCGCGACAAGGCGCAGATCATTGCGTCGGGCATGCTCGAGGCATCGGTTACCGACATCGAATACGAGGCCGGAACCTTCCGTGTGAAGGGCGATCCTGAGAAGTCGGTGACGATTCAGGACATTGCGATGAGGGCCCACGGTGCTGGTGACCTGCCAGAGGGCCTTGAAGGTGGCCTCGAAGCACAGATTTGCTACAACCCGGAGAACCTGACCTACCCGTTCGGTGCCTATATCTGCGTCGTTGATATCGACCCCGGCACCGCAGAGGTCAAGGTCCGCCGATTTATCGCCATTGACGATTGCGGCACGCAGATCAACCCGATGATTATCGAAGGCCAAGTCCACGGCGGTCTTGCTGACGGCGTCGGCATGGCCCTGATGGAGATGATCTCATTCGACGAAGAGGGCAACTGCTTGGCAGGGTCGCTGATGGACTACCTGATCCCAACCGCCATGGAAGTGCCCGACTGGGAGACCGGCCACACCGTCACGCCATCGCCGCACCACCCGATCGGAGCCAAGGGCATTGGCGAATCGGCCACGGTCGGCTCACCTCCAGCAGTCGTCAATGCGGTCGTCGATGCGCTCAAGCCGTACGGCATTCGTCACGCCGACATGCCGTTGACACCGAGTCGGGTGTGGGAAACCATGCAGGGCAACCACACCCCGCCGATCTGATGCACTCGCCCATTGCAGCCCGCGCCAGCGAACTGATCGCGCAGCGTCGGCGTTTCGTCCAAGCCACCGTTGTGCGCGCCCAGTGCCCGACGTCGGCTCGGCCCGGCGATGCCGCAATTGTGCTGCCCGACGGGACTATCGAAGGCTTCGTGGGCGGGCAGTGCGCCGAGGAGTCCGTCCGTGTCACAGCACTCGATGTGCTGGAGCACGGTGGTTCCACGTTGCTGCGCATCCTGCCCCATAGCAGCGATTCGTTTCCCGAAGCGCCCGGTGCGGTCACGATGGTCAACCCCTGTCTGTCAGGCGGCGCGATCGAGGTCTTCCTCGAGGCAAAACTGCCGGCAGCACGAGTACTGGTCGTTGGATCGACGCCGATCGCTGACGCTCTGGTGCAATTGGGTGGCCCGCTCGGGTTCGCGATGGATGCAGGCCTCGATGGATCAGATGTTGCCGGTGCAACCGCGGTACTCATTGCCAGCCACGGCCGCTCGGAGGAGGACACAATTCGCGCGGCGCTCGATGCCGGAGTTGGATTCATCGGGCTGGTCGCGAGCGCAACGCGCGGCACCGCAGTGATCGAGTCGCTTGAGTTGAACGATGACGAACTCAGTGCCGTGCACAGCCCGGTCGGAATCGACATCGGAGCACGTACCGCCGAAGAGATTGCGTTGTCGATTCTCGCCGACGTTGTTCGGGCAGTTCGCGTCGATGGTCTTGAACCACCGAAGTGCGACACGGAACCGGTTCGCCCAGACACAGCGATCGACCCGGTGTGCGGCATGACCGTCACGATTGGTCCCGACACCGCGCACCTCGAACACGGTGGTGTCGACTACTGGTTCTGCAACCCCGGATGTCGCACGCGCCACGCCGAAGAGTTGGGAGCGGCATAGACGATGTTCACGACGGGACTCGTCCTCGCCGCAGGACGGTCGAGCCGGCTTGGCCAACCGAAGCAGCTCCTCGAATACAGGGGGCGCACGCTGCTTGACAACACACTCGACGTCGCTCGTTCCTGTGGCTTCGATCAGCTGATTGTTGCGCTCGGCGGCGCAGCTTCTGAGGTCCGAGACCACGTTGACCTCTCTGGCTGTGTGCTGGTGGACAACGTGCAGTACACAACCGGATGTTCGTCATCGATCGTCGTGTCGCTTGATGTCGTCGACGAGCGAGCCGACGGACTCGTCCTCATGCTCGGCGACCAGCCCGACGTCGACCACTCGTCTGTCAATTCGCTGGTGGAGACAGCGCGAGATCAACATGTCCCGATCGCCGTCTGCAACTACGACGACGGGCGCGGCCACCCCTTCTGGTTCTCGCGCTCAATGTTCGACGAGCTACGCAAGCTTCGTGGCGACAAGGCAGTCTGGAAGATGATCGAGTCTGGCCACTGGCCAGTCGCTGACATCAGCGTCGACGGTCCAGTGCCGCTCGATGTCGACACCTGGGACGACTACGACAAGCTCACGGGTGCCACGTCATGAGTGTGTTCACATCGATCGAAGAGACTCGATCGGCGCTCGACGCGGCTGACTATCTCGTCGACGACGGGATGTCGATGGCCCTGTTCTTGGCGGTCAAGCTGCGACAGCCATTGCTGCTCGAGGGCGAACCGGGCGTCGGCAAGACCACCGCAGCAAAGGCAC
>JBNMOS010000062.1:0-19169 GCA_051275435.1 Ilumatobacter sp. | reverse complement strand
TGAAGACGCCGGCAGCAGCGCGTGCTTCGGGTTCCATATCGAGCAGGTCTGTTCCGTCGAGCGTGACTTCGCCGGTGATGTCGTAGCCATCGCGCCCTGCGAGGGCGTGCGCAAACGTGCTCTTGCCTGAGCCGTTCGGGCCCATAATTGCGTGGACTTCGCCAGCACCGACATCGAGGTTGAGTCCGTTGAGGATCTGTTTGCCACCAATGGCGGCGGTGAGGTTGTTGACGTGCAGCATTAGCCGACACTTCCTTCCAGGCTGATGCTCAGCAGACGCTGAGCTTCGACAGCGAACTCCATCGGGAGTTCGTTAAATACTTCGCGGCAAAAGCCGTTGACGATCATCGACATCGCGTCTTCTTCGGTCATACCGCGCTGGCGGCAGTAGTAGAGCTGGTCTTCGCCAACCGTCGATGTCGATGCTTCGTGTTCGACCTGGGCGGTCGGGTTCTTCACTTCGATGTACGGAATCGTGTGGGCACCGCACTCTTTACCCAGCAGCAACGAATCGCACTGCGTGTAGTTACGGGCGTTTTCTGCAGAGCGCAGGATCTTGACCAAACCGCGGTACGTGTTCTGACCGTGGGCGGCAGAGATGCCCTTGGAGATGATCGTGCTCGTGGTGTCTTTGCCGATGTGGATCATCTTGGTGCCGGTGTCGGCCTGCTGGCGGCGACACGACAGCGCGACGGAGTAGAACTCGCCGATGCTGCGGTCACCCTGCAGAATCACGCTGGGGTACTTCCAGGTAATTGCCGAGCCGGTCTCGACCTGGGTCCAAGAAATCTTGGCGTCGGTGTGGGCCCGCCCGCGCTTGGTGACGAAGTTGTAGATGCCACCCACGCCGTTCTCATCACCGGGGTACCAGTTTTGCACCGTGGAGTACTTGATCTCGGCACGGTCCTTGGCAACCAGTTCGACGACGGCAGCATGCAGTTGGTTTTCGTCGCGCTGCGGCGCAGTACATCCTTCGAGGTACGACACGTGGGAATCGTCTTCGGCGACGATCAGCGTGCGCTCGAATTGCCCGGTGTTCATCGAGTTGATCCGGAAGTACGTCGACAGCTCCATCGGGCAGCGAACGCCCTTCGGGATGTAGCAGAACGAACCGTCGGAAAACACCGCTGAGTTCAACGCAGCAAAGAAGTTGTCGCGCACGGGCACGACAGAGCCGAGGTGCTCACGCACCAGGTCGGGGTAATCCTTGACCGCCTCGGAGAACGAACAGAAGATCACGCCAGCTTCGAGAAGCGTTGCTTTGAATGTCGTGGTCACCGACACGGAGTCGACGATTGCATCGACCGCGACGTTGCTGAGCATCTTCTGCTCGTGCAGCGGGATGCCGAGCTTGTCGAACATCTCGCGGATGTCTGGGTCGACATCGTCCATGCTGTCGAGGACTGGCTTTTGCTTAGGTGCAGCCCAGTAGCTGATCGACTCGTAGTCGATCGGTGCAATTTCGAGCTTGGCCCAGTCGGGCTCTTCCATCTCGCGCCACGCCGCATAGGCCTTCAGGCGCCATTCGAGAAGCCACTCGGGCTCGTCTTTCTTCGATGAGATGAGGCGGACAACGCTCTCATCGAGGCCCGGCGGGGCGATGTCGGTTTCGAGGTCGGTGCTGAAGCCGTACTCGTAATCAGCCGACGTCAACTCCTCGATTGTGCGTGTGCTCTCACTCATCGGGGCAGTCATTCGTCCACGTCAATGAAGATGCACTCGCCGGGGCATTCTTCAGCGGACTCGATGACGGCTTCGAGGCCGCCGTCCGGGATGCGCGCCATGCCCTCGGCACCTGCCGGGTTGGCCGTTCCGTCGAACAACTTTTCAGCGCCGAAGTTTGAAGCGGTCTCTTTGACGTAGAAGAGGCCGTCGTCCATTCCGAAGAAGACGTCGGGCGCGATCTCCTCGCAGAGGCCGTCACCGGTACAGAGATCCTGATCGATCCAAACCTTCATGGGGGGCTCCTTTCGACTGGCCCAACACAGGGCTGACCAGACTTTGTTGGCGCGGAGACTGTGTCGCCGCTGATTGAATTTCTATCGACTTTTGAACAATTTTGCAACATACACCTTGCGCAATTGCGCATAGTGCAACTCGTCGCTATGATTAACCAGCATGAAGCATGCCGTTGATCTGTCGCCGACGCAGCGTCATGTGCTTGAAATCCTCAAACGTCACGGCGAAGCGACCCCCGACGAACTCGCCATTGCACTTGAGATTTCATCGAGTGCGGTCCGCCAGCACCTTGGCGCCCTCCGTACTGCTGGGCTGGTCACGTCGCACAAAGATCATGGGCATCCAGGCCGACCGGCGGAGCGGTATCGCGCCACGACGCTCACCGAGCCCCTCTTCGCCACAGCCGCCGAAAGCCTCCCGATCGAGCTCCTCGGGCACATGGAAGCCGAAGAGCCAGCCCTCATTGGCAGAGTCTTCGATCGTCGGCGACACCAAATGGTCGACGTCGCCGAGCGTCGCCTTGCAGGCAAAGCCGTCGACGAACAAGTCGCCATCCTCACCGAGCTGCTCGACGAACAGGGCTACCTCGCCGACTTTGAGGCCATCTCCGACGGGCACTTTCGGATCAACCTCCATAACTGCGCCATCTGGGCCGTTGCCAACCAGTATCCGCAGGCCTGCGCCAGCGAACTCGACTACCTCCGCGACCTACTGCCTGAAGCAAACGTGCAACGGATCACCCACAAGACCAGTGGCGCGCATACCTGCGGGTACGACATTCATCTCGCACCCGGTTCCTGACCGCCCGTTCACCAAGGTCAACTTCAGCGTCGAACCCGGTCGAACAGCGGTCGGCGTCGGGCATGGGGAAACACCTCGGAGAAGCGGGCTTCAGCGAGGTCGGTTCCAACGAGGACTAGTTCGCCTTCAGCTGGCAACGGAGCATGGGCGTCCGGGTTCCCCTGGATCGAGCCGGCGAACTCGACTGCCACAACGTTGCATTGCGTGCGCCGATGGACATGCGCCTCCGCCAGCGTGGCACCCGCGAGCTCGCTCGGGATCGGCGTTCGGAACACGTTGAGACCGTGGGCGACCAACAGCGTCTCGTCGCCTCGGAAGTGGTTCCAGATCTCCCCCGACCCGGTGCCGGCATACGACAACACGGCATCGGCGCCCGCTCGGTACAGCGTCGACACGTTTCGGTCCAACCGCGACCGAGACACGATTCGAGCGTCGGGCCGCAGCCCGCGGCAGTAACGGGTCAGGTACACGTTGACGTTGTCGTCGTGGGTCGTGATCAGCACAGCCCCGGCGTCGTTGATCCCGGCCTCTTCAAGGACGGTTCGGTCGGCAGCGTCGCCGATGACGTACCTCACGCCGTCGCGTTGTCGCTCGGGCAACTGCTCAACGATCGCGAACTCGATGCCTTGCGCGGCGAACGCGTGCCCTACCGCTCGGCCGACGCGCCCACCGCCGATGATCACCGCGTTCTTCGCCGTCGGCGAGTCGGTCACGTACGCGGCGTCAAATGCCGCAAGCTGGTCGACTGATCCAGCAAGCAACAGCATCGACGATTCCCGGAGACAGGTCTCGGCCGTGGCGACCGCGAACTCGCCGCGGTCCCACACCCCGACGATCCCCACCCCGAACCGCTGTCGCAAGCTGGTCTCGGCGAGTGTGCGGTTCACGAGGTCGGTTCCAATCGCTCCGGCCTCGGCGATCTGGAGCCCAGCGAAGCTGCCAATCACATGGCTCTGTCCACCGAGCCCGAGCGTTCGGGCCGCCATTGACGCGCCGAGGACCTCGCCGAGCTGGACGACGCGGTTGGCACCAGCGATCTCCAAAATGTCGACCGACGCTGGCGAGTTTGCACTGGCGACGATGTCGACATTGGGTGCGATCTCTCGAACGGTGAACGCGATGTTGGTGTTGATCTGGTCGTTCTGTGTCGCCACCACCATCGCAGCCTGGGCGACGCGTGCGTTGTCGTAGGTGAGCGGGTCATCGAGCGCGCCCACCATCACGGTTCGGCCCTCATCGTGGAGGCGACCAGCGTGGTCCACATCCTCCACGATGATGACGTACGGCACCTCGGCTTGGTCAGCCTTCTCGATAAGGCCCGCCTCGACCGGCCCGAGCGAGGTGAGGATCATGTGGCCGGAGGTCGATGCCGGCAGTGCGCGCGGCGCACGCCGGCGGTCGCGCTCGTCCATCCACGGGATGAACACGAACTGGATGAACACAAACGGGAGCATCACCAGCAGGAAGGCCGATCCCGAGAGCAACACGACCACAGAGAAGAGGCGCCCCGCGTCCGACTCGAAAGTGATGTCGCCAAACCCGAGCGTCGTCATCGTCGTCAGCGTCCAATAGACGCTGGTCGCCCACGAATAGGAGCGGCCCTCCCGATCCATCAACTCGTGAAACGCCGAGCTGAACACACCGACCATCACCACGAAACTCACGCTCAGTCCAACGACTGTCTTCAACCGTCGTCGACGCGCCGAGCGGCGGGCAACGTGTTGCGCTCGGTCGTACCGCCCCAGCTCGCTCTGCGGGACATCCACGCGTAGCCGCTGCGTCACTTGGGCCATGGTTGCGCCAAGCGATTTCAGCATGACAGGACGCTCAACGTTTTCACGATGAGCGATGTTGACACAATCCCACTCATCGTTGAAATTCAGGCCACCGACGATCAGAACGCGACCGCGGATTGTTCAACGCCCGCCCCTCACACTCACGAGTCAGGGCGACCACCGATTTTGGTCGACCCGCTGATCAACCCTGCGGCGACCAGGTCAACGACACGTTCGTCTCGTAGACCAGGTTGCCGTTGTCGTCGTTGGCAATCTCCTCGTTCGACATCCAAATGTCGGCGATGGCGTCATCCCGTTGGCCGTTCAGCATCACAATCTGGTCGGGCCCGCTCGACATCACGTTCTTCGTCATCTCGAACCCTTTACTGCTGAGAAAATCCTCGTAGAACGCAACGATCATGTCGAAGTCCTCGACCGGAACGTGGAGCACTGCAGTGAACATCTTGCCCGATGCGTCCTCGAACTGCGCCGAAGTACCGACCTCGTAAACGTCCGGCAACGCAAATGGGAAGTCGGCTGGAAGATCGCCACCGAGTGCGACCTCGACGGATTCGTCTCCGTTGTCGATCGTCATGGCGTTCTCGTTAGCGGTGCTGGTTTCGTCGGGGGCCGAGTCGGATTCGGGCCCTGGGGATGTGTCGTCAACCGAGCCCACATCGATGCCGCACTCGGTGGCGGCGGCTTCGATCCGTCCCATGCTGGCTTCAAATTCGGCGTCCTCGGCATCAGTGAAGGGGTAGTCCGCGTTCGGATCGGCAGTCCATTCCTCGATCTTCTCGAAGCCGTCGATGAGTCGGTTGAGATCCTGATTGAGGTCGTCCGGCGCCACAGCCGCGAGGGCGCGATACGCGTCCGCGATTTCGGTGTACGACACAGATTCGTCAAAGGTGTCCCCGATGGACCCTGTGAGATCCTGAGCGGTCTGACAGAAGTGTGTGGGGATACCACTCGACGCTGCGTCACTGTTCGAGGCATCGCCACTTGTAGAACTCGAACTGCTACCACCGCCGCACGAGGCCAACACCAGCAGGGGTGCGGCGAGAACTGAAATCGTCCTTCGCATGATCGTTCTCCTTCGATGATCCGGGAAGGGGTTCGTTCGGTGCTCGCTCGTGATGCGAGCAGGGTCACCCGGATGGTTGCTACGTCCATCCTTGGACTCTGCACCTCGTCTCGATAGAGCACATCGTCCTATTGGGGTTGCGGGACCTCAGTGCGATGGCGGCGCAGGATTCGACGGCCGAGGCTGGTCTTGTGAACCTCGTCGGCTCCGTCGTAGATCCGGGCAGCGCGTTCGTGGCGGTACCAGTATGCGAGGACCGTGTCGTCGGTGACGCCGAGCGCGCCGTGAACCTGAATTGCCGTATCGACCGCCTTGAGCATCGTGTTCGCGACCAGGAACTTGATTGCCGAAATTTCGTCACGCGCAGCCTTGGCCCCGAACTGATCGATCGACCACGCCGCGTGGAGCGTGAGGAGGCGAGCGCTGCGGATCTCGGCGTCGAGTTCAGCCACCCAGTGCTGGATGACCTGACGGTCGGCAAGCGTTGCTCCAGCAGAGTCGATCGTGCGCTGGTTGGCTCGCTCGCACATCATCTCGAAGGCCCGGCCGGCAATGCCAAGCCAGCGCATGCAGTGATGGATGCGCCCGGGGCCGAGCCGGTCCTGAGCGATCACGAAGCCGCCACCCTCGGGTCCGAGCAGGTTCGTCTTCGGCACACGACACGACTGGTATGCGACCTCGCCGTGGCTGGCGTGACCCGACCCGGCATGGCCCATAACACTCACGTTGCGAACGAGTTCGAAGCCGGGTGTGTCGGTCGGAACGATGATCATGCTGGTGCGCTGGTGGGGCGGCGCATCAGGGTCGGTGACGGCCATGACGATCGCAAAGGCGGCGCCATCGGCCGACGAGGTGAACCATTTCTGACCGTTGATCACGTAGTCGTCGCCATCGCTCACGGCAGAGGTTTCGAGGAGCAGTGGGTTCGAACCTGCGGTCTCTGGCTCGGTCATCGAGAAGCAACTGCGGATCTCGCCGTCGACGAGCGGGCGGAGCCACCGGTCTTGCTGCTCCGGCGTGCCGTATTTGTGCAGGATCTCGACGTTGCCCGCATCGGGTGCCTGCGTGCCGAACACGGTCATGCCGAGCGGGCTGCGACCCACGGCTTCGGCGAACAGGCCGTGATCGACCATCGACAGGCCGAGCCCACCGAACTCGACGGGATGGTTCGGTGCCCACAGCCCCATCTGCTTCACCTTGCGTTGGGCATCGGCTACTGCGACTTCGAGCTGTTGCGGGTCGCCGTGCAACATCTCACCCTCGAGCGGGATGACCTCGCGGTCCATGAACTCGCGGATCATCGCGAGTCGAACTGTCATCTCCTCCGAGATATCAAAATCCATCACGCACCCGCTTCAGGCTGCGCCAGGTCGAGCCGCGCTTCGATCCGCTGAAACACGTATGGGGTGAGGAACGCAAGCATGCGATCGGCCTTTCGTCAGGGTTGCCCCTCAGCCTCTCCACGACCCGAATCTGCCGACAGAGTCTTTGGTCCAATGGTCGGCACGCGCCATGACCGTTTGGCACATCGAAAAGACCGTCAGTCGGCTGACGTCCAGCTGCGAACGGTTTCGATCACGATGGTGGTCATTGGTGTGGCAGCGGTGGTGTCGTTGGCGAGCCGGATCTGGCTGAGGGCGCCCCACAACGCTCCGATCAGGAACTCGGCTCTGGTCTCGGGATCGGCGACGTTGTCGGCCACGAGCGACTGGTGGAACGCGTGTCGAAAGAGGTCGCGGTACTGGACAATCTCGTTGGCAATAGCGTCGGGCGGTTGTTCGATTTCGAACAGGGTGTTGACCATCAGACACCCACCACGACGCGGGTCGTCCTTCGCGGCAGTCGAGCTGACCCGTTCAAAAAGGCGGACGATCGCGTCGACCGATGGTGGATCGAAGTTGTTGGCCAGGTTGGCGGCCACAAACTCCCGGTAGTGGGCAAGCGCTTTAGTGAAGAGCTCGTCCTTCTCGCCAAAGGTGTTGGCCAAGCTCCGGATCCCCACCCCTGACATCGTTTCAAGGCTGCGGTAGGTCGTGGCGCTGTAGCCGTGACGCCAGAAGGCAACCATGACCGTCTGCAGCAGTTCGGACTCATCGAACGCTCGCGGTCGGGCCATTTGCCATCTCCTTTCAGACTTCGTTCACGCGGAGGTCAACCTCCACCAAATTATGCAACAGGCGTTGCATTTCTCACATCCTCAAGTTAATACTAGTTGTGCAACACACGTTGCACAACTAAGAGGAGAATCGCCATGAGCTTAAGCACCAACATCTCGACCGTCTCGATCGACACTGCCGCCAATCACGTCTGGGAGGTCCTTGCCGATGGGTTTCTCGACAACGCCGCGTGGACCCCAGGCGTGATCTCGTCGGCCGCGAATCCCGCGACGCCGCACGGCCTCAACGGAAGCCGCCACGGAGGCCGGGTCCTTGACATCGAAGGACTCGGCAAAGCAGACGTCCGTCTCGTCGGCTACGACGCACCCACCCGGATGCTCAGCTACACCTTGGAGGCCGAGAACGTTCCGCCATTCATCGAGAGGCTCCACAACACGTGGACTGTCACGCCCGACGGAGACCAACGCTGCACGGTCGCCGCTGAACTGGCGATCACCGTCGCCAGCTCGATGTCAGAAAGCGACGGCGCCAAAAAGGTTGTCGGTGGAATGTTTGCTTCGATCGGAGCATCGCTCACCGCCCTCAAGACCTACATCGAATCCGAGACCGATGTCTAAAAGATGGACCTAACGATCTCGGAAGCCCTTGCCGGCGAGGATCTTCGGGGCGCACTTCTCGACACGAGACTCACGAGTCGACGACTGCTTCGAGCTCGAGAAGTGCAAGTTGTACTCACGCTGGCGTCCCGGCGTCAGACCCTCAAACGCGGTTCGGAATGCGTCGTTGCTTTCAAGACGGCCGCGCAGTTCCTCCGCCCACACCGGAGCCGGCGCCGGCCCAATTTCCTCGCCAGACTCCTCGACCTTGATCGCCGCTGCGACCAGGCGGCGCGTCGCAGGCGCAAGTCGCTCGACGTCACCGATCGACCGGAAACAGACACGCATCGCCGACCGTGAGTTCGGGCCCTGAGATTCGAGAATTCCGCCAGGGTCTTTGAGCAACGCTCCCTTGAAGAACAGCAATGCCAGAAACTTCTTCATCTCTTGCATGATCGCGATGTTGCTGCCGTTGCGTGAGTAGCAGGGCTTGGCCCACTTGATGTCTTCCGCGAGGCCGGCCTCCAACAGCACCGTGCGAAGCGCTCGCATCTCATCGGGCCACGTGTCGGATCGATCGATGTATTCGTCCACGCCGTGGTCGGTGGCAGCAGCCTCAGCCGTGATTTGCTTGATGTACGAACGGGTCATGACTCAGGCGTCTCGGCCGTACTCGGATACCCGGTCGAGCAACGCGTCGACGTCGGGCTCGGTGACAGCTGGGTTCATGAAGATCAGGCGGAACGTGTTGAGACCCTCGATCGGCTGGAAGCCGACCATCGCTGTTCCCTCTGCCTGCATCCGGGCCTTGATCTTCGGGGCGAGGGCGTGCAGTTCGGCGCGGACCTCTGTGGGGAGTTCGCGGATCGCTGCCGGCGACAGCGCGAGTCTCCGGTGCTGTGGAGGAATCCAGCCGAACACGACGTTGGTGAACGTGCCGCTGACCGGCTCAAACTCCCCGTCGGACTCTGCGATTCGGCGACGAGCATGCTCGGCCATGTCGACCGCATGATCGATACGAGCCGCGAAGCCGTCGTCTCCGTGATGCTTCCAAGCGAGCCACAGCTTCAAGACGTCGATGCGTCGGGCGCACTGGAACGTCCGGTCGCCCGAGTCGTACTCGGCGTGGAGCTTGTCGGGCTGAAATAGGTAGTCGGCCTGCAGCGCGAAGCACGGCGCGAGCAGTTCGGGTTCACGCACGAGCAGCGCTGTGCACTGCTGCGTCATGCCCATCATCTTGTGCAGGTTCCACACGAACGAGTCGGAGCGTTTTACCCCGTCGAGCAGGTGGCGATGGGTCGGCGAGAACAACGCCGAGCCGCCGTAGCACCCGTCGACGTGCAACCAGAGACCGTGGGCCTCGGCGATGTCGGCGAGCGCGTTGAGGTCGTCGAAGGCAGATGTGACGGTGGTTCCCGAGGTGGCGATGATCGCGAAGGGAACGTGCCCGGCGTCGCGCGAGGCGACGATCGCCTGATCGAGCGCATCGGGAATGATCGTTCCCTCGTCGTCCGATTCGACCTTGATCACTGCGTCGGTGCCGAGCCCCAAGAGCGCAGCAGACTTTGTGGCGCCGTAGTGGCCAGCGTCGGAGACGAACAGTGTCAACCGTTCTCCGGTGGCCCCCGTGCGACGGATGTCGGGGCGGATCCGGTGCCTTGCGAGCTGCAGTGCGTACAGCGTGGCCGTCGACCCGCCGGGGCAGAACAGGCCGGGCGGGAGCGTCGGTACCTGGTCGGCCGAGTCGTCGACGTACCCGGCGATGCGACCGAGCTTGGAGAGGACTGCACTCTCCATCAGCGTGAACACCGGCGCGGCTTCGAAGGTGGCGCCTGTCGTGTTGAGCGCGGCGCCCAGCCAGTCGCCCACCACCGACACGGGGTCGGCGCCGGCGAAGTTCTGATTCACGAAGCGCGGGTGCGTCGTGTGCACGGAGTGCTTGATCACCAGGTCGACGGCGGCCACGATCGAGTCGTCGTCGTGAGCGTTTGCGACGTCGCCGAACCCGAGCGCAGCAGCGTCGTTGAACAGCGCCTGCAACTGATCGGGCGACGCCAGTTCGATCACGGGGTCGAGACCGGCGGGTGCATCGACGACATAGGCCAACGCGCGTTCGGCTATGCGCTCGTGGAGTGAGTCGACCATTGATGCTCCTACTGTCCGGCGTCGATTCGCGGGCGTCGATGCTCGGGGTCGAACATCAGCTCGGAGCGGACGGTAGCTCGGCAACGCTGGCCGAGCACCTCCAGGCTCAACCCGGTGCGCGCGTGGTCGACCCGCAAAACCTGCTGCACAACGCCTATCCGACGGTCATCCAAGAGGCGCTCGCCGGCACGCGACGCCGTGGGACCAAAGTCCCAACCTGCATCGCACCCGCAGGCTGAGCCCTGCGCTCCGATAAAATTCGACGAGATCTTCGACCGATTCTTCGACCAGCAACCGAGCACGACGCTCGGTGAATGATCGGGGCCTGGCACGACTATGGGAGCCGTAAATGAACGACGGTTTAGCACCACGGGTGACACGGAGGGGCTTCCTCGCCGGAACGATCGCGGCGGCACTTGCGGCGTGTTCAGATGGAGACGCGGATGTTGCGTCGACTTCTGCGCCCGACAAGACACCGCCGACCAACCCGGCAACGACGACGTCGCTCCCGTCAACGACCACGACGACGACCACGACGACGACGACGGTGCCGACGACTATCGCCCCCACCGTTATCTCTGATCCGTTCACGCTCGGGGTTTCGTCTGGCGATCCGCTCGCAGACTCGGTGATCCTCTGGACCCGCCTCGTCCCCACGGAACCGTTGGACGATCAGGACATCGATGTCGAGTGGGAGGTCGCGAACGACGCGGAGATGAGCGACCTCGTGACGTCAGGTGTCGGCTCGGCCGTCGCGGCGCTCGGACACTCCGTCCATGTCGACGTCAAAGGTCTCACAGCGAACAGCGAGTACTTCTACCGATTCCGCATCGGCGAGTTCGAGACCGCGCCAGCCCGTACCCACACGTTCGCTGCGCCCGGCACGACACCTGAGCGATTCCGGTTTGCATTCTCGTCGTGCCAGAACTGGGAACAGGGCTACTTCGCCGCCTATCGCGACGTCGTCGAGCAGGGCGACATTGATGCGTTCGTCTTCCTGGGCGACTACATCTACGAATACGCCTCCGGCGGTTATGCCGACGACCGGGGCCGCAGCACCGGCCAAGACTTTGAATGCGAAACCGTCGATCAGTACCGCCAGCGTTACGCCCTCTACCGGAGCGATCCGCTGCTCCAGGCTGCACACGCCCTCGTGCCCTGGATCATCACGTGGGACGACCATGAAGTCGACAACGACTATGCGGCAGCCAGCAGCGAGCAGGATGCCGAGCGAGAGGCGTTCCTCGCACGTCGTGCCGCTGGTTATCAGGTTTGGTACGAGCACATGCCTGTGCGGCTCGACCCGCCGGACGGCGCGGATTTCGATATCTACCGATCGTTCGCCCACGGCGATCTGCTGCGGTTCCACGTGCTCGACACACGTCAGTACCGTTCGGACCAACAACGCGGTGCCCCACTCGTCGAAACCCTCGGTGATGCTGTGCAGTTCCGCGACGATGTGCTCGCCTTCTCACCTGAACAGACGATGCTCGGCGAGGCGCAGCGCAATTGGCTCGTCGATGGGCTCGGCGCATCCACCGCGATCTGGGACGTGGTTGCTCAACAGGTGTTCATGTTCGGCGGGAACGCCGTTGCCGGGGCCGCTCCCCCGGCCGTCGTCGTCGATACGTGGGACGGCTATGCCGGTGAGCGCCAGGCGGTGCTCGAAGCAGCGAGTGCCGCGACCGACAACCTGATTGTGCTCTCCGGCGATTTCCACTCCGCAGCGGTCGCAGATCTGCGGGCCGATCCGTTCGATTCCACGCTGCCCATAGTGGGCGCAGAGTTCATGGCAAGCAGCATCTCATCGTCGTTCTTCGACGACGACGAGGTGGTCAAAGCTCTGGTTTCGGATGCGCTCGTCGCCAACCCCCATCTGAAGTGGTTCGATGCGCAGCGCGGCTACACCGTGTGCGAGGTCACTCCGGACCGTTGGCTGGCGACGTACCGGACCGTGAAGGATCAGTTCGACGAGAACTCGCCGGTCGAGCTGGCCACCGAATGGGAGGTCATCGCCGGCACGCCGGGCGTCTCCGAAGTGATGTGATCCAGCTGCGTTCATCGGTCCGGGCGACATGTTCGCCATCGAGACGAAGTTCAGACCGGATTGCTCAAACGCACGGAAGGACCTCGGCGAACGCGAGTCCGCGGGCTCACACCACGCACCTTCGAACAAGGCCTTCTCGACGCGATGGTCGCGGCCGCGACCATCCTGGTTTACACAATGGCGATCGTCGGACCTGCGCGGATTCCACCGATCGGTTGACCCAGGTTTGCGACTTGGTCGGCCTCAGGAGTGGTCACGTGCGTAGTGGTCGGCAAGCGTGTCTCGCGCGAAGTCGCCCGTGAGATCGCGCCACACGGTGTGGACATGGTTCGCATCGCGCTGTGTGTTGTCGTACTCGCAGAACAGTTGGGCACCTTGGATGCGGTAGTAGTGCGGCTCACCGACCTCAATGCCGCCGGCCCAGGCGAACGACAGCGATCCGAGGGCAGCACCGTCGAACTTCGCCAGCTGAGCGCCGGCGAGGTCATCGGCGACCCGACCGACATAGGTGCCGAGCAGTGCGCGCAGGATTTCCTGCTGCCCCCTGTCGAACGTGGCGGCCGACACGCCTTTCGGCGTCGTTGTAAAGGACACGGCGGTAAGCACCTCGGGTGTCACCCCGGCCTTGTCGACCGCCGCTTGGTGCGCCGCAGCCATCATCGCATCGAGGTCGGCATCGAGCCGGCCGCGCCAGATCAATGGCAGATCGGGCGTGGTGTCGCCGTCTGTGAGTACCGGCCGGTTGGCGCCGACGAGGTCGACCGGCGCGACCGGCGAGAGCCAACCCGCTGCCTGTTGCTCGTCGGACAGCGAATGCATCAGCTCGCGTCCGAGGTCCTCGGCACCGCCCAGCGGTCGATGCATGTGTGGGCCAAGCAGCGGCGACGACGCCGGATCGGCACCGAGGAAGCACGGTGTTGTCGAGGACACCTCGCCGTCCACAATCGTGAAATGCAGTGAAATGTGGTGGCCGCCGAAGCGCCACGACCAGGCAGCGTCGTCGGGTGATCCGAAGATCGAGATCCAGTACAGCAACGGGTCGCGCCCTCGATCGCGTCCGAAACCGGAGACGAAACCCTCGGTGAGGTCGAGCACGTTCTCGAGTCCCATGATCGCAGCGGTGGTGACGTAGCCGGCCCGCGATAGCCCAGTCGCGACCAGGCGCATCGTGTTGCGATGCTGCGCCGACGTCATCGCCGCGAGCGGCAAGCCGCCGTGGTCGGTCGGCGTGTAGAACCAACGCTCTCGCTCGGAACCGACGGCGAAGTCGAACACAGCTGCGTCGCGTTCGGTGTGGTCGAGCGAGTCGAGCAGCGTGGCTGCCGCATCGGACATCCGCATCGCGAGTGTTCGCCGAGCGTTCACGAGTCTCCCGGCGTGTGCAAGCCGAAGATGAAATCTGGATCGCCGGGCGTCCATGTGTTCTCGACCTGCGAGCGCCGTCCGACCCGTCGTGTCCGGTCGAGCAAGTTGCGACCGAGCGCGAGTTGGGTCGATTCCCAGCTGGAGAGTGACTCGCGGACAGTGCCGCCGGAGTCGAGCGCGGCCGCAAGTGTCCATGCGTCGTCCGCTGCTTTGGCCGTGCCTGCGGCCGCATGGGGACGTACTGCGAACGCGGCGTCGCCGATCAGGCAAACTCGACCGAACGCCATCTGCTCGACCTCGATGTCGTACACGACTTGCACGAAGAGCTGTTTGGTTGCCTCGACCACCGCAGCGAGCACGGCGGGAAGACGTGCCGTCGCGTGCGCACGAACCTCTGCATCGTGATGAGCGCTGACCGATCCCGGCGGAATCGACAGATCACGATGTCGTCCATCGATGTCGGTCATCAGATCGTCGAAATCCGGACCCTTGAGATAGTTGCGATACCAGACGAAGTTGACCAGCCGCTCGCCTGGCCTGACCGAACCGTCGAGCCCCGGAATCGGATAGACGAGAATGTGACTGTTCGCGTACACGTAGTAGGTGATGGCATCCGTGAGCGACGCCGCAACATCTGATGGCAGGTCGGCCTCGGGCACCATGCCGCGCCACGCCACGTATCCCGCGTACCCCTCGATCGCGTTCGGTTGCAGTCGCGAGCGCGCCATCGATCCGACACCGTCAGCGCACACCAGCAGGTCAACCGAGGTCGAGTTGCCGGACGCGAAGTCGAGGTCGACGCCCTCTGGCTCGTCGCCGATGCGCTGACGGAAGTCGACCATCTCGCAGTCGAGCAGGTACGGCGACGGCCGCCAGTGGTCCAACAGGCGGCGGTACACCGTGTTCCACGAACTGAACACGTAGCGGTGTGCGCTCTCGTGCTCGACGGTTCCGTCACGCCGAAGGTGTCGGATGTGATCCGTCGAGATGCTGATGTCGGTGAGTGCCACTCCGGCTCGCCCGACCAGATAGCGCGAGGTCGCCTCCAGCAATCCGATGCCGGCACCACGCTGTTCGAGTTCGCGGCTCGAACGTTCGTAGATCGTGACGTCGTGGCCAGCGTCGCGCAACAGGCACGCCGCTGTCAGCCCACCGAGCGAGCCACCGACGACTCCGATCAAAAGAGCGTCAGGCAATACACGCGCCACGTCGTAACGACCGGCCTCAGCCAGGTTGGCCGAACGTAGCAATGCGATCCACGGTGCACTCGAACAGCACGCGGCGCTCCTCGAACGACGGGTCACGAAGACCGTAGGTGTCACCTTCACCGACGTACTTCACCCAAATGCGGTTGAGCTGCTCGGTGACCCATGCACCCTCGTCGGGGTCGTCCTCGGAGATCTCTCGATCGACCGTGATTTTGAGACTCAACCAGTGGTACATGTTCTCGGGGTTCATGATGAGCAGCGAGATCTGGGGGTTGTTGCGAATCCAGTCGGTCTTCTTGCGCTGGCCCGCGACATTGACGAGCACCTTGTCGCCCTCGTAATCGAACCACATCGGCGTCAAGTTCGGGCGGCCGTCGCTCCCCATGACCGCCATGACACAGGCATACGGCTTGTCCATGAGTTGCTTATAGGTCTCATCGAGATCGCTGATGCTTGCGATCGAGTCGTGCGAACCCACCGAGAACTGGTTTGGCTGCACGCCCTCGGAGACGTCGAGGAATCTGGAAACGGTAACGGACATTATTGACCTCCTGTGTCGGGTGACACATATTCGCGCAACAGTGCCTCTCGCCCGTCACCGGAGGGTCGCACCGTGTGACGGAGCGATATTTCAGCCGCGGGTCGCAGCGATGAGCGCGCGGTAGCTCGACGGATCGATGCGCGCGTCGATCAGGCGCGGCTGCTGCCAATCGCCATCGAGCGCTGCGCGGAGTTCGTCGGCCGAACGCACGATGACACCGCCGATGCCACTGGCTTTGGCGATCGCTGCAAAGTCGGTCTCGCAGTACTTCACTGCGTTGCTTCCTCCGTGCCCGTCGTTCTGCTTGATCTCGATCAGGCTCAGCGCGGCGTCGTTGAACACGACGACGGTGACCGGCAAATCAAGTCGACCGATCGTTTCGAGTTCGGCCATCGTCATGCCCAAACCACCGTCGCCGACCAGGGCGACGACGGGACGGCCGGGCCGGGCCACAGCCGCGCCAATTGCGGCCGGCACGGCAAACCCCATCGTTGCCAGGCCATTCGAGATGAGTAGGTCGAAAGGGTTCGACACCGGCCAGAGCGGCATGATCGCAAGAAAGTGGGCGCCGGCGTCGACGGTGACAGTTGACGAAGGCTGCATGGCTGCAGAGACCGTGTCGACAAGTTGCACCGGCCCGAACTTCGAGTCCGACTCGCACGCCCGGATCGAATTGCGGCTGGCAACGCGGAACACAGCAGCGGCGTCATCGCCCCACGGCTTCGGATCGCGCAGCACACGTCGGGCAGCGTCGGCGAGGTCGCCGACAAGATCGACGGTTGCCGGGAGGTACTCGTCGACCTGCACGTCAGCCGACAGCCGGACCACCGGAGCCCGACTAGTCCATGCAGCAGGAATCGGCTCGACGAGATCGAGCCCGATCGTCACGATCACATCAGCGGCGTCGATGACCTCGCGCTCGAGTGCGCCGTTCGTGAACAGCCCAGCATGAAGCGGGCCCTCGGTCGGCACCAGCCCGATTGCCTGGTACGTCGTCAGGACAGGAGCCGCGAAATGCTCGAGCGCGAGGCGGATCGGGTCGCCGATCGCTGCGGCTTCCATGCCGACGATCACCAGCGGACGCGACGCGGCAGCGAGGATCCGGCAGGCATCCTCGACGACCTGCTCGCTCGCCAACGAACGAGCGACGAGCGGGGTCTCGACAGCTGATTGACCGCTGACGTCGTAGTCGAGGTGCACCGCGCCGAACGGCCACGTCTGGGCGCACTCGATGAGTGCGGTCAGCGCAGCACTCTCGATGTCGATACCGACCGTGCGCGACGCCTTGGCAATCGGAGTGAACATCGAGCGCTGGTCGATGCGTTGATGGGGAACGCGGTCACGGACGTTCGCCGGAACGGTGTCGGTGATCGCGAGCAGCGGATACCGATCGAGCGTTGCCTGAGCAACACCGTTGGCGATCGACGTCGCCCCCGGCCCGCGTGTGGCCACCACCGCCGTCGGCGTCCTCGTGAGCAGCGCATGCGTGCTCGCCATGATCGCGGCGGCCGTCTCGCCGTGCGCAAGGTGAAAACGAAGCCCCTCGGCAATCGCGGCGCCGACAACATCAAGATTCGGACCCCCGCCAGGCACGCCGAACATCACGGTCGACCCAGCGGTACTGAGCGAGCGCGCAAGGCGAGCGGCGAGGGATTCGGCTTTGATGTCGATGCGCGGATAGTAATCGTAGATTCTCGCCACCATCGTGCTCAGCGCTTGCAGCACAGCGACGGTCGCAGCATCGAGTTCGCACCCCAAACCCGCACCAGTCGTTTGTCGTCCGGTAGACACAGTGCCAGCCCAGGACAACACAAAAGGCCCGGAACCGCAATGGTTCCGGGCCCTCCAAATTGTGGCTGGTAAGGGGAACGCCACAGATGACTCGCTCAGTTCGCCACCTGACGCAGCGCTCCTTCGACGTGCGCAGCTCCGTCTGCCCGTAACTGACGCCCCCGGTTTCGTGATACCTCGGCAACTGGTGTGGAAAGTCTCAACCGACGCCTACCGTGCAGAGGCAGCCGGGTGACTCTGCACAAAGCGCCCCCATGCATCCGCGGCGATGCGACCGCCTGTGGCCGCCAGGCGACGGCGCGATCTCCGAGCACTGCAGTGGGATCGCACTGCAGCACGACGCCGCGACCATCAGGCGGGATATCGAGCGCGCGATATCGGGTGGCCAGGACAGCGCGATGTCAACGAGGTCAACCTCGCTCTCCGTCGCAGGGCCAGACGTCGTGTGGCCGGTACGTTGCTGAATTGAGCGCCGCTCACTGGTGACGAGTTCGGCGCCGGTGCTCCGCTGGCTTCAGGGCGCTAATGGGCGGTGCGAGCCAGCAATCCTCGATCTCTAGGCCCAGCCGAGCTCTCGGAGCGACTGGGCGTCGTTCCAGATCTTCGTCATGTGCCGGATCCGGTCGCCGTCAAAGTCCATCGCGTAGACATAGTCGGCGGCGACGGAGTTGCCCGTCGGCGGATCCACAGGGCCGGGGCCGGTCTGCGTGCCCTTGAAGACGGCGAAGGCAGTCACGACAGAGCGCTCTTCATCGGTCGAGAACGATCTCATCTCATAGTGGCCGTCCGGGACCGGGGTCAACAGATCGCGCATCCAGTCGGTGTAGCCCTCCAGCGATCCAATCTCGGCTAACGCGTCGGCCTGGCACGAAAAGGATGCGTCGTCATGGCAATACTGGGCGCATTCGGCCCAGCCGCCGCCAGTTTCACATGCTTCAAAGAATTCACGGGCGGTCTCGGTGATGCTCATCTGTAGGTCTCCTCTTAAGTCGGATTGGATTCCACACCATTCCGAGGCCGGAATGCAGGCGTGGCGTAGCACTCTGGTCGGAGCCTGTGCGTCGACCCCCGGCCCCTCACGGCAACGTAACAGAGCATTTTATTTCCGGCCATTGATTTGCGGCGTCCGCATGTGGCCGGAACGAATGCCCAGGAAATGCAGCGCCCCAGGGTCGGTGATTGCGTGTTGTCGCCAAGTGCGAGCCCAATGCCTCGCCACCATTTCGAGCACCGGGAATGGAGATGCGTGAGTTCCGGTAACGCATCCGTCGCGTCTCGCATTCCGCGTGAAATCTGCGTCACATGGGGGAATCCCGTTGAGCCGCCAGGCGTGCTCGCCGCTGCCGCTGGTGCTAGGCCTGAGCGAAGTTCTTGCAGACCTCGCCTGGGCAATAGGTGCCACGGTCAGGTCGGGGGCGTTGGCTCGTGGCGAAAGGGGTGTCGGCATCCTGCGCAAATGGCGGACGATCGCACTGCACCACGGCCAGCGGGAGTTGCATCGCCAGTGCACCGAAGAGGCAACTCACGGAAAACCCGGGTTTGACACGGACCCCTCCCCGGGAACAACAAAGGCCCTGGCAGATCATGCGATCTACCAGGGCCTTCAGATGGTGGCGGGGGTAGGATTTGAACCTACGACTCGGGTTATGAGCGCAGTGCGCACCTGTTGAATCAGTCCGGGCAGTCCCGTAAGTGCTGGTCAGTCCACCTTTCCTTATCAAACGATGATGTTAGATGACG
>JBNMOS010000061.1:0-19744 GCA_051275435.1 Ilumatobacter sp. | reverse complement strand
CCGTCGACGAGAGAGTTGTCAATGTTCCGTCAAAGCACTTGTGTTTCTCTCGCCGCTCGGGACACAGTGTGGTTCTTCGGGACAGAACTGATGATCTGTGGAATTGGGCAGAGTGATGATCTGGGGACGCAATGTCACACAGAGTGATGATTTGAGAAGTGAAACTCTCATTCATCTCTTCAAGACAACATCCTTTATTACAAAGATCGGGCGATGAGATCATGAAAATTTCCAAACGACCACTTGCCGCACTGTCAGTGCTCGCTGCTGGGGCACTGATTGTTGCTGCCACGAGCGCACAAGCCTCGACCGTGACCGTAGATAGCCTAATGACGGGTGATCAGCGCGTATTTGCCGGCACGTATGTCACCGCTGGCGCAAATTCAACAATCGACGGCAACGTTCTCGCCGGCACCTACCTGACCACGGGAGCGAAGACAAAAATAAACGGCAGCACTGCAGCCGGTACCGCCACCACGCTCGGCGCAAATTCGACGGTTGCAGGCTCTGTCCAATCGGGGACCGCCACCACGCTCGGCGCAAATTCGACGGTCACAGGCCCTGTCAAGTCGGGGACCACCACCACCCTCGGGGCCAACGCATCCGGGACTTTTGACGATGGAGTTAGGAGTGAGACGGCGCAGCACGCAGCGGACGGCAAGGACGCGATTCTCAGTGCACACGGATTTATGGGTCTGTTTGGTGCGGGCGGATATTTCCCTCCCGGCAATATCGCTGAGGACACAACACTCCCGCGGGGCGAAGATGAAGCGGACTCCAATGAGGATCGACCCACCTACATCTTCGGAATCTCGGGATTTCTGGCGGTCGCTGCAAACAAGACCATCACGCTCGATGCCGCCTGCAAAAATACTACTTTTCTCTTCAATGTCAGTAGCTACCTGACCTTCGGTGAGAACGCAACGGTAGAAGTGATCAACAACAAAGCGGACAACGGCTGCGACGCTGACTTCGATGTCGATGTGATCTGGAATGTAAGTGGCGGTTACGTGAGCTTGGGCGCCCGAGCGGATATCGTCGGTACCGTCTTGGCCTTTGGATATGTCAGCACTGGCGCAAATTCGACTCTCCGCTGCGCTGACGGCGTTTATTCTGCAACTTCGTACGTCACGATCGGCGCAGGTGCCACCGTCACCGACGGCGCCACAGTCACCGACGGCGGCTGTTCGGCCGAGGCAACAGTACTCCCCACGCCGGTGACGACGATCGTCACGCAATAAGACGTCAGATGGCGGCGAGTCGTCTGGCTCGCCGCCATCTGTCTATTTGCGGCCGCGGCGGACCGCCTCGCGCATCAGGGAGCGGTTGCCCTCCTCACGCAGCAGCGCCAGCTTCACTCGGACGAGCTTCCAGCCATCGAGCGTGCGGATTGCATCATCGGTGTACGTGCCGAACATGGTGTAGCGGTCGCCGCCTTTGCCGGTGTGCAGCCAATGCTCGGCCCGCATGTGCGCGGTGATCGTTGCCCGGTCGCCATCGATCTCGTAGCGGTGCGAGCCCATGAAGTGTTGCGATCGTTCGAGGCCGGCGAACAGAACGGCGGCGTTCTTCACGATTAGGTCGGCGGGTGCCGGGCGGGGTGGTGGTTCGGGCTGATAGTCCCTCATGTCCATGATGACCTCGTCGGCGAAGACCGAACGCCACAGCACCCAGTCGTTCGTGTCGAGCCCGAAGGCGTAGCGATGGATGAGGTCACGGAGATCCGACTCGTCAGCAAGCCGTTGCAGCAGTGCTTCGTTCATGACGTCACCCACTCGTCGGCGCCCAACGCTTCGATTCCGTCAGTGCCAACGCCGAGCCACTCGTCGAGCACTTCGGCGTTGTGCTCACCGCGGAACGCAGCGACACCGATGTCAGAGAGGTCGGTGCCCGACCAGTGATATGGGTTGCGGACGACCTTTCGGGTCCCGCCGGCGCGGTTGTCCACTTCGACGATGGTGTTGCGGTGTTTGATCGTCGGCGACTCGAACACCTCCCCGCAGTTCCGCACATCTGCCCACGCCAGATTCGCCGTGTCGAACGTGTCGATCACGGCTGCCCGGTCGGGCAACGCGCAGAGATAGTCGGTGATGACCTTTCGACGTGCAGCGATCTTGTCGCTGATGTCAGCGTCTTGCGGCGTTGAGTCGACAAGGCCTGCGGTGGTCGACAACTGATGCCAGATCCAGCGGAGCCCACCTGTCAGCATCTTCGGCCCATCGACGGTGCGCCAGACTTCACCGTTGATCGACTCGCTTCGTCGGGCACCGTCGAGCACATTGACGATGATGTCGGCCGAGAAGGTCATCGCATCGATCATCGCCATGTCGATGTGCTGGCCCACTCCCCCGGCGTCGCGCATCCGCAGCGCGCCCAGTACCGAGATCACACCGTGCATCCCAGACAGGACATCGGCCGCACTCAGGTCGAGGTCGAGCGGCATTTCACCATCGACGCCCTCAGGCAAGATGCCGGCCTCGGCGTGGATGATCGAGGCATACGCGGCACGTTGCGACTCGGGCCCGTCCTGGCCGAACCCGCTAATCGACAGCATGATCAACTGTGGGTTGACCCGCTGCAGCGCGCTCCAGTCGAGGCCGAACTTCGCCATCACACCGGGCCGGAAGTTCTCAATGACCACATCGGCCTTCGCTGCCAAGCGACGAACCAACTCGGGGCCGTCACCAGCCTGCAGATCGATACAGACGTTTCGTTTCCCGCAGTTCTGCTGCGTGAAGTACGTCGACAGCCCTGCTGCCTTGCGCCCCCACAGCCGAGTGACGTCGCCGTCGGGCGGCTCGATTTTGACCACGTCGGCGCCGAGGTCGGACAGCGTGCGGCCGGCGATCGGGCCCGCAAACACCCTCGACAAATCGAGGACCTTGACCCCCTCTAACGGTTTGGCAATCGGCCCGGTGAGCGGCATCAGGTCAGCCGCCCCATCGAGAGCATGCCGTCAGGGTCCATCATCTCAATCTGCTCTTGGTACAACTTCAACAACTTGGGATGCGTGAACATCCAGAACTTGCCGTGCACGATGCCTTCGAGCACGATCCGGCCAACTTCATCCGGATCCATGCCGTTCGCCAGGAAGTCGGTGATTTTTCCGCCAAGCTTCTTTCCGGCGTCGCCTGGCGGCGCAATCTCTCCGATTGACGCCTTGCGATTCCGAACGCTATTGCGGCTGATCTCGGTATTGATCGGGCCTGGGCACAACACTGATGCGTGGTGCGGTGACTTGGCGATCCGAAACTCCCGTTCGAGCGTGGCCATCAACGCGATCACGCCACTCTTGGCCACGTTGTAGGGGCCCGCTGCGGCGCCCGCAATGAGGCCCGACACCGACGATGTCGTGTTGATATGTCCGCCGCCCACGGATTGCTGAATGAGTGGCTGGAACACCTTGGTGCCGTAGATCGGGCCCCAGAGGTCGACACCGAGCGTCCACTCCCAGTCGTCGATCGTGACGTTGAACAGCTTGGCGAAGATCGCTGCGCCCGCATTGTTGCAGAGCACGTCGACGCGCTTGTGGGTGTCCATCGCGGCGTCGGCCATTGCCTGCACGTCATTGAGTTTCGACACGTCTGCTTGCACACCGATCGCATCGTGGCCATTCGCTCGCAAGCCAGCCGCTGCCGCTTCGACGCGTTCGGCATCGATGTCAGACAGCACTACCGACATCCCTGCCTCGGTAAACGCCCGGGCCATGCCAAGCCCGATGCCTCCCGCTGCGCCGGTGATCACCGCGACCTTGCCGTGCGGTTCGAACACCACGTCGTCACTCATTGCAATTCCCCATTCTGTGTGGCGGGTCCCCCGACCCGATGGCGACGCTAGTAGGCCGCGATGATTGAAGAATGGCCGAAGAGAAGCAAGACAAGTTCGTGATGAACTTCGAGGCGACCGAACGTCCTGGCCGGCCGCCGCAGGAGTACTACGACGAGATCAAAGCAAAGTTCGCCGAGCAACGCGACGTGCGGCTCGGCTACCGCCCACCCGGCACCGACAACTACCGCGACCTCGACGGGGCAATGGCCGACCTCGCTCGCGATCCATACGCCGACGACTGGGCCGAGCGCGCCCCGATCGACGACACCGCCAACGGCGACGACGTCGACGTGCTGTTCATTGGTGGCGGCTTCTCCGCACTGCTCACTTCAGCACGCCTGCGCGAGAAAGGTGTCGAGAGCATCCGCATCGTCGAACGCGGCGCCGACGTCGGCGGCACCTGGTATTGGAATCGCTACCCCGGTGTTGCCTGCGATGTCGTTGCGTACGACTACCTTCCGCTGCTCGACGAGATGAACTACGTCCCCACGCGGCATTACGCCCAGGGGCCCGAGATCTTCGCTCACTGCCAGGCCATCGCGAAGAAGTACGACCTGTACGACCTCGCCGTGTTCCAGACCACGGTCACCGAAACGCTCTGGGACGGCGATGCGCAACGCTGGAACATCACCACCGATCGGGGCGACACGATGCGCGCCAAGTTCGTCGTGTGCGCCAACGGCACACTCGCCAAGCCACGCCTCGCCCGCATCGACGGCATGGAGCGTTTCCAGGGCCACTCGTTCCACACCTCGCGCTGGGACTACGGCTTCACCGGGCACGATCTCGAGCACCTCGGTGACGTACGGGTCGGCATCATCGGCACTGGTGCGAGCGCTGTACAGATCATCCCGAACCTTGGGAAACACGCCAAGAGCGTCCACGTGTTCCAGCGCACACCATCATCGATCGACGTCCGCGACGACTGGGAGACCAGCGACGAATGGGCCGCCAAACAAGGCCACGGCTGGCAAGCCAAGCGCCGCGCCAAGATCGTGTCCAAGCTGCGCGAGCAAGCCGACCGCAAGGGGCAGCTCCGCCATGGCATCACTCGCGAGGAGAAGATCCGCCGGCAGGAGAACAACAACATCGATCAGATGATGCGAATCCACAAGCGCATCGACGACACCGTCGACGACCAGGCGACGGCCGACGCTTTGAAGCCGTGGTACATGCTGATGTGTAAGCGGCCCTGCTTCCACAACGAGTATCTGCCGACCTTCAACCGGCCGAATGTGCATCTGGTTGACACGCAGGGCCAGGGCATCACCGAGATCGGCGAGCGCGGCCCGATCTTCGACGGCGTCGAGTACGAGGTCGACCTGCTGATTTATGCAACCGGCTTCGAAGTGCAACAGACCGGCATCTACAACCGGATCGTCGGCGAGGGCGAGGTTGACCTCAACGACAAGTACGACAGCGGCATTCGAACGCTGCTCGGCATCCACTCGGCAGGCTTCCCGAACATGTTCATCATGGGCGGCTACCAGGCCTCGTTCCAGTTCAACCTGACCGACCTGCTGCAGGTGCAAGGCGACCACATCGCCAACTGCATCTCGCACGCCCGCGCTGCTGGTGCCGACACGATGGACGTCACCGCCGACTCGGAGGAGTGGTGGGTGCAAGAAGTGATTGCGCATCGCGGCAAGACCACACGCAACCAGGAATGCACGCCCGGCTACTACAACTTTGAAGGTCAAGAGAATCGGCGCCAGGACGGCAACTACAACGGCGGGTTTCCGGCCTACATCGACCACATCACCGACGTCGAAGCCGAGATGGACGCCCACTTCGTGTTCACCACCGGCTAAACAACCAGACTCGGCACCTCCCTCTCGGCCAACGGATGCTCAGGCCGAAGCCGTGGCCATCGCTGCGTTCTTGTGGGCGTGGGCCCGCGCGTCCCTGAGGTAATTGCTGACAAGCACAGTCAGCGCAATCCACTCGGCGAAGAACAGCCAACGCTCCCCGATCCAGCCGCCGACTGCCCAAGCCAGCAGCGCCAACGCGACGAAGGGCAGCAGGATCGCGCCGGCGCGCCAAGCCTGCTGTTTGACCCGCGACCACCTCGCCAAGAGAATCCAGCCGGGCAGGATCGGTGCCATCAGAATCCACTTCCGAGGTGACCAGTTCGGAACATCGTCGTCACGCACCGCTTCGAGAAAAGCACCAACGACGAAGAATGCGCCGGCGAAAACAAAGTGGAGTGGCCGCGTTCTGCCGACGTGGTCGAACACGATCACGCCGAGCAGGTACGCGCCCATCGCCACGTGGATGCGGTGGCCTGCGTAGATCCAGCCGTTGACGACGAACAGCATCACCGCAATCGTCAGCGGGATGAAGAAGGCACCCGCTGTGAGTACATCGTGGTAGCTGCTGATGCTCTCTCGCGGCGCCAGTAGTTCGGCTCGGTCGACCATCTCGGCGATCCACATGATCGCCGGTGCGAACACGCACGCCGCCACCGCCGTGACGTCGAGCGACTGGTACTCCCAGTCGGGATCGCTATTCAGAAATGCGCGGGCTTCCATCGTCTCTCCCAGGTTCGACCTGCACGAAGTCTTCCACGATCGATCGAGCCACTAAACCGGACGACGGCGCTGCCCCGACGGATCGCCTCCCGCGCCGCCATGCGCGTAGGTTCGCGACATGACCGAACGCATGCCTGCCATTGCCCTCGTCGCCGTTCCCGGCCGACGCGCCCAGACCGTCGAGCTGGCCGTCGAAATCGAACAGCGCGGTTTCTCCGGGATCTATGGCCCGAGCTTTGGCGACGCGATGGGGCTATGCCTGTCGATCGCGCACGCCACCAACACGATCCAGTTCGGTACATCAATCCAGCCGATCTATCTGCAGCACCCGGTCGCGCTTGCTACGACGGCCAGTTATCTGCACGAGATTGCAGGTGGCCGGTTCCGGCTCGGCGTCGGTGTCACCCACGGCCCGGTGATCCAGCAGTTACAGGTCGAGACCGGCAAGCCACTCAGCGACATGCGCAACTATGTCTCCACGATGCGCGACGCCGCCGAGCGCATGGGCGGGCTGCCCGACATCGTGCTTGCCACGCTGCGCGACAAGATGGTCGGCCTGTCGGTGGAGGTCGGCGACGGAGCGGTGTGGGCCAACGCATCGCTCAGCCGGATGGAGCACTCGCTGGGGCTCGTTCCCGACGATCGCCGCGCCGATGGATTCTGGATCGGCAACATGATCCCGACCGTGATTGATGACGACATCGAAGCCGCACGAGCCCGCAACCGCAAAACGCTGCAGGGCTACGTCGCCCTGCCGAACTACCGCAACTACTGGATCGACGCGGGTTACGAAGAAGAGATGTCCGCCGTGTCGGTTGCACTCGAAGCCCGCGACAAAGACGCAGTGCTGGCGGCAATGAGCGATCGATGGCTCGACGACTGCACGCTCTCGGGTTCGGCCAGTCGAGTCCGCGATGGAGTCGAGGCCTGGTTCGATTCCGGGGTAGCGGCACCGATCCTCGTTCCGTCGTCGACCAGCGGCGGCCAGAACAAGGCGTTCGCCGAACTCTTCGACACGTTCAGTAGCTGAAGCCAGACGAAAATCGTCGTTCGGGATGACAGCGGGAGCCTTCGGGGTTGTCATTGTCATGAGGTTGCCCTGGAGGCCCGCAAAGGGTTCTGACAATGCCGAGCTTCGCCAGCGATTGACCCCCGAGCAGTACCGGGTCACGCAGAAGGGTGGCACCGAGCGGGCCTTCAGTGGCCGCTACCACGACGCCGAAGACGACGGCACGTATCGGTGCATCGTCTGTGCTGCCGAGTTGTTCGACAGCGACACCAAGTTCGACTCCGGCACCGGCTGGCCGTCGTTCACCGACGCGATCGACTCGAGCAGTGTGTCACTGCACAAGGACCGCAAGTTCGGCATCCTGCGGACCGAGGTCCGCTGCGCCGGCTGCGATGCCCATCTCGGCCACGTGTTTCCCGACGGGCCTGGCCCGAGCGGCGAACGCTTTTGCATGAACTCGGCGTCGTTGCAGCACCGCTCACGTTTGAGCGCGATAGCCGCGCCGGATCACTGTCTCGATTCCTGACCCTGCAGGTCCGAGCCGTCTCCGCAATCGGGCGATGGTCACCTCGACGACATGCTCGCTCGTTTCTCGGCTCCCCCAGACGGAACGCAGGAGTAATTGCTTCGAGAAGACGACGCCTGGGCGGGTGAGCAACGCATCGAGGAGTTGTCGTTCCCGGCCGATCAGCACGACGGGTTCAGCATCGCCGATCACCACCGAACCTTCGGCCAACTCGACCCTGCAGCCGCCGAGGAATATTGTCCGCTGAGCGTCTGGCGATGTCATGCCAACGACTCTGCTCCGTCAGTGTTTCGACCAGGTCACGTCGGCGTCACAGGTGCGGCGTTTCTTCTTAGCCATGCGGCTCAGCGGCCCACGACCTCGTCATCTCAACCACGTGACAGGCAGTCGGCATGAAGACGTCACGTTGAGGAAACACTTCCTTCACGCGGCTGCGCGAGCATTTCGAAATGATCGTGCCTCACCCCTCATGCGTTGTCGTGGCGCTGGGCCATCCAAGCCTCACCAGCTGTCTCGCCGAATTCGCCGACCAACTGCGTGGAGAACGGCGGTACTTTGGCCGCTCGGCTGCGCCGAAGCCTTCTCGATCGATGATCGAACGCCTGATGACCCTCGGTTCGGTGAACTTCGGCGTCATGTCTCATGGCCAGCTGATTGCGATGGCGCGTGTCGACGACTCCTCAGAACTCGACATCGCCGTCCTCGCCGACTGGCGCGGCAACGGCATCGGTTCGTTGCTGTTGGGTCACACGATCGAGCAGGCCGAGCTTGTTGGGCACGAACGCATCGTTCTGCACTCGAGCCGGAGAAGCCGTCCGGTCGCTGCAATCGGCCAACGCTCTGACGCGACGGCCGTCGACTACGGCGATGGTCGCGTCGACATCATCTTCGCTCGGCAACACCGACTCGGGCTTGCCTGACCCAGGCTCAGGCGTCTGAGCGCGGGGTCGGAGTGAATCGCACATTGAGGTGCTTCACACCGGTGACCAGCGGGATGCCTGCGACGTCGAGCGGAACCGCATCACCAACGACTTCGATGTCGGGCAACCGGGTGAACAGGTCGCGGAAGACCACCGCCAGCTCGCGACGAGCGAGGTTCGCACCCAGGCAAAAGTGCGGCCCAGGGCCACCGAAACCGAGGTGCGGGTTCGGGCTGCGCAACACGTCGAAACGTTCGGGGTCGGCGAACGCCTTCGGGTCACGGTTGCCAGCGCCGTAGAGCATGACGAGCTTGTCGCCCTCGACGAAATCATGACCAGACATCGTGAGATCGCGCGTGACCGTGCGCCGCATGAACGTGACCGGCGAGGAGTAGCGAACGATCTCTTCGACCGCAGTCGGGGTGACCCCGACGATGTCGTTCTGCCAGATCGCGCGCTGCTCAGGATGCTGCGCCAGGAGATTCATACCGTGGCTGATTGCCGTGCGCGTCGTGTCGTTGCCGGCGACGGCGAGCAGGATGAAGAACGGGGCGACCTCTTCGGGTGCGAGCATCTCGCCGTCGAGGTCGTTGTGGACGAGCTTCGAGGTGAGGTCGTCGGTGGGGTTCTTGCGCCGCTCCTCAGCCAACCCGTTCATCAGTTCGGTGAGCTGGATTCCGGCACCGAAGATGGCCATCATCGGGTCGCCGTCGCCAATGAACTCAGGGTCGCCGCCGCTCAGAATCACGTTCGTCGCGTTGAGCACGGTGTCAAACTCGCTGCGCGGGATGCCCATCATGTCGCAGATGACAAGCAGCGGAAACGGCTGCGAGAGCGCCTGCACAAGGTCGACCTCGCCTTTTTCGCAGAACCCGTCAATGACCTCGCGCGAGATGGTCTCGACCGAATCGAGCACGGTGGCGAGGTCGGTCGGTGTAAATGTTTTGGCGACAATCGCACGCTGACGCTGGTGACGCGGGTTGTCCATGTTGATGAACGAGCCGAAGAACTCGAGCGCCTCGGGTGGCAAGTCAACGATCGAGATGGCGCCTTGAGCTGAACTGAAATCCTTCGCGTTCTTGCTGATCTGGACGATCTCGTCAAACCGGGTGACAGCGAAGAACTCCTCTGCCGTGCCCGTCATGTCGTTCACGAACTCCACTTTGCTGAACGGCCCTGATTCGCGGATCGCAATCATCTCGCGCATCCGGTCGTTGAGCGGCTGTGTCCAGAAGGAGGGTTCGATCAGGCGCGAAGTCATCGACGAATAGTAGAACGCCGGCCTCCGGCAACCGCGTTCCGTGGGAACGGAAAGAGGTCTTGTGGCCGCGGCGTGATCGATTCAGCTACCACTGGCGGAACGGATCAACTACCTTAAACCGTGCGACGCGGGAGGACGGGTGGCTGTGACAACACTGGAAGACATAGCTCAGGCAATCGAGACGAACGACACGGTTGTACTCGACGACGTCGTCGACGAGCTCTGCGGTTCAGTTGAGGATCACACACTGGACGAACTCGAGGCGGCCTGCGAGCTGCTCAGCGACGCTCGGCAGTTCACCGCACTCGGCCGCTTGGCTGACGCGTCGATTCAGCAGGGACGCCACGGAACTATGTGGCAGCACCTCGTGCAGTCATTGCTTGACAATGGGGCCTACACCGCCGCCAAAGCAACAATCACAACAACCTTGGAGCGTAACGACCTCACATCCTCGCAACGCTCGGCGCTCGCCGGCCAGCTCGGCCGGATCGGAAAGGACCTCTACTTCCGCACCGCAGCGCCCGAACATCTTGTGGCGTCCGTGCAGGGCTACAGCCAGGCAGTTCGCTCTGGCGGCGATCCCCTCTGGCACGGCGTCAACGCCCACGCGCTCGCCCACCTCGCGCGCAAACGCGGGATCGAGGTAAGTCCGCCCGACATCGAGAGTACGCACGACCTGATGCGGCGCGCCGAGGCGAATGCAGCATCGGACCCCACGAACAAGTGGGCGATCGCGACCATGATCGAAACGTCACTGTTGATTGGCAATCCGATTCCGATCGACACCATCGCCACCCAACTCGCGGACGCCTCACCGTTCCTCCACGCGAGCCTCCGCCGCCAACTCCGCGAGGTGTGGGGTCTGCCTGACGATCATCCGGCGATCATGACTCTCGCCGAATTTTCGCTCAGTCACGGCGGCACCGACGAGATCGCGTTGCCACCGACACCCGACGGGTACGAGAAGATGTTCGGCACCGAGGCACCAATTCCGCTCGAGAACTATCGGTCAGGAAGCAAAGCTGCCGAGAGCGTCTGCACGCTGACCACGGCGGGCGGATTCCATGCAGGAACCGGGTTCGCCCTCGACGGAGCGCATCTCCACCCATCGCTGGTCGGCCGTCGAGTCATCATCACGAACGAGCACGTGGTTCCCTTGCCAACACGAGAGGGCGTCCGCGCCGAAACAATCAACGCCTCGTTCACCGCACGAAACATCGAGCCGCTCGGAGGCTTCACCTGCATCTGGTGGTCGGCTCGGGAAGATCTCGACATTGCAGTCCTCGTCTCGGATCAGCTCGACGGAAGCGATGTGGCGTCGCTGCAACCTGCATCTTCTGTACCTGAAGTCGTAGATGGCGCCTACGTGTATGTCGTTGGCCATCCCGGCGGCGGTGGGCTTCAGATGTCAATTCGCGGCAACGACCTGCTCGATACCGACGGCATCCGACTCCACTACCGCGCCCCAACCAAGGGTGGAAGTTCGGGGAGCCCGGTTTTCGACCGGGCCTGGCAACTGGTTGGTGTACATCACTATGGGTCGTCGAACCTCTCCGCCCTCAAACACAAGACCGGTCGGTACGCAGGCAATCAGGGGACCGCACTCGCCGCAGTCATTGAGCGGCTTACCAACGCCGGCATCGACCAGAAGGCCGGCACCGCATGAGCGACGCCCCGACCGAAACCGAGCTCAGCTCGCCACTGGGATCTTCGGCAGAGCAAGCACAGGTGCTTCTCAAGTATCCGGAGTTACGCGATGTGATTGCCGACCTCGAACGGACCGTGACGCCTGCGTTCCACGACGCTGACCGTGACGCCATCAGAACGCAGCAGACAATCAAACGCAACCGACTCGCTGAAATCTGCGGAAGCGCCCTCGTCGCCACGCTTGCGATCATTGGCTTAGCCCAAGACCAGTGGTGGTGGGGCGCCAGCGCCGGCGTGCTCGCCGCGCTGACCGCAGCGTTTGCGTACCATGGGCGCCACCAGGATCTCAACAAATGGCTTGAACGCCGCCGCGTTGCCGAAGAGCTCCGATCCCTCTACTTCACATCGCTCACGTCGTCAGTAGATCTTGATTCGATCGAGCGGCGGCGAGGCCTTCGTGCTGCGATCGATCACATCATTTCTCCCGAGTTCACGCGGACGAGGGAAGAACGAGAGCGACCCGAGGTCCCTGACGATCAAACAGTCAGTGGCGCAGCCTGGCAGGTGTACCTCACGTCCCGGCTGGTTTCGCAGATGAAGTGGATGGAGAAAACGAGCAAACGGGTGGGCGACCGCTCGCGCCAACTCGGGTGGATTCAGGTGGGCCTCCTGGCCACTGCAGCCGTGGCAGGTTTTGCGATCGCTGCTTTTGGATTCGCAGATGACTCCGACAGAACGAGCAACATCGTCACCTGGCTGGGCGTCGTCGTTGCCGCCAGCGCCGGCCTCGTCAGCCTCGCTGCATCAGCGGACGGCGTTGTCGCCGGGGAGCGACTCGCAGAGAACTACATCGAGACCGTCAAGCGCTTACGCAACGTCAAGCGCGACCTCGACGACGAAGCCGGGCACACGTCAGACATCGCCGAGATTGAGTGGCTCCTACTCGGCGAGCATCGGTCATGGCAGCGCATCACCAAGGAGTACAACTCATGACGACAACCGTCGAAGCCGCGCCGACCGGTGCCTCAATCGGTTCCGGGCCACTCTCATCTGGCGAGGTCACGCGGGCGCGTATCGAGGGCATTGCGTACTCACCGATGTCCGACACGTTGCGCAATCACCTCGTGACGCTCGCGTACGTCGACCTGTCGAATGCCATGGCCGAGTTGCTCGGCCACGACGATGCCAACTGGTGTGCGCTCGCCGTCTGGCCATCGCTCACGGTCGGGGCCACGATCCGGTCCGGCCCGGCGAGCCGATCGAAGCTGATGCTTGCGCGGCTCCCGATGCCGTCGCGCCTGCGCGAGCGGCTGGTTGCCAGCGCCGCCACCGAGGTGGCCGACGAGACAGGCGTGATGAACCGGAGCCTCGCCGCTGGCAACCGCGGGGTGTTCTATGAAATTGGCCTCGCGTGGACTGACTTCCTCGACACGTTCGGGCACGGCGAACGAACCGACTCCGACTGGGACGAGTTCGAGCGCTTCGGCAATCGGGTGATGGCCCTCCCGCTGCCCCCTGGCCGCGTGTGGCCCGACGGCGCCCGCGAACAGCTGCGCGATGGTTTCCGCGCCTACCTCGAGGCGCTGCACACCAATGATCTTGCGCGACGCTCCCAGCTGATCCTGCTTGGCAACCTGCGTATCGGCGACCACGAACAGCGTCGCCTCCAGGGCTGGCTCGACCTCTCCGGGCTCGATCCGATCCGTAAGTTGACCAGGCGCTTCGACGACGACACAACGAAGAATCGCGGCATCGCGTTGTTCGAACGGATGTGGTCGCGCATGCTGACCAAGCGGGTCTTCTTCGTCCAGATGAATGGTGAGGAAATTCGCGTCGGCAAGGCCGTCCCGCCACACGAAACATCGGATGGCCAACTCTTCCCGAGCCCGCTCGACGAGCTCGACAACGACGTTGCCGAACTGTTCGACCGCATCGACGGCGCATCAGCAGGCGGAGACGGCGCCGAGCGCTGGAGTGATATCGACCATCGGATGGCCTTCATCGCCACCCTGTTCCGCTCCCGCCAGCGCGCCGGGCTCGTCGGTGTCAACCCGTATTCGATCGAGCAGCGAGCAGAGATCAACGAGCTCACCCGAGAGATCGATCGGCTCAACGGCAACACCGGGTTTGAGGGTCCGCTGCTGTTCGCCGACATGACCGAGGAACTCGATCAGCCATGGTCCGACGACGTTGACCAAGCATTCCGCGCCACGCTCGAGGAAGCGCGCAGTCATGGTGACCGCGCAGCCGATGACGCGGTCGCCACGTTTTACGCTGCCAGCAACCGGCCGCCAAGCGAGCGGTATTACGTCGACGTACTCCAGGCCCTTGGCCGACCGGGAAGTGCGGGTAACGGCCCGCTGTCGCAATTCTTGAACACCGCACCGACACTCCCCGACTGGGTTGATTTCGACGAGATCAGGCGGGCCCAAGACTTCTACGCCGACTACCGCACTGCCGCGCACATCGGCCTCTTCTTCGGGTCGATGCCGCTCAGTTACGCAGCGAGCAAGGGCTGTCAGGTGCTCGGCCTCGTCTCCACGTTGACCGGTGACACCACCCGCCGATTCTGGGAGTCGGCAAAGTTCGTCGAAGACGTGTTCACCTCCAATTTCTGGGAGCAAGACTCCGAGGGATATGCCTCGATTCGTGGCGTCCGCCTCTTCCATGCTGCGGTCCGCAGCACGATCGAATCCGACAGTGTCCACATCCAGCACCGGCCACCCGAGCTCGGCGGACGCGCCTGGAACCCCGAGTGGGGCCGCCCCATCAATCAGGAGGATCTCCTCGGGGGCACCATCGACTGGTCGGTGGCAACCATTCATGTGATGGACCGCTTCGGCGTGCCACTCAGCGAGGAACATGCTCGCGCTTATTTTCACACGTGGCAGGTCGTTGGCTGGATGCTCGGCGTCGAGGATCATCTGTTGCGCAGCCCCGCTGACCCGTCTCGGGCCTTGACGCTCGAGGAAGCCCAATACGCCGCCCGCATCATCTTCTTCCGACAGATTGGACCGACAGTCGCAGGTCGACGCCTGATGGATGGGCTGATGAGTCTGATCGACGACTGGTTCCCGAAGCCGCTTCGGCGGCTCCCGCGCTCAATGATGTATGCCGCACTCAACGACGACATCGCCAACGTGCTGGGCCTCGCACCGGCGGGCCGCCCGGAACGGGCATTCATTCGGCTCAACGAGGCCGGCCGCACGTGGCGCGGGAACGCCGCATACCGTCGAGCCTTCACGCCGGTCATTCGCATGGTAGGCAACCGCTGGCTCACGTGGTGGCAGAAGGAATATCAGGAGGTGCCGCCATACCGTCAAGGCGGCCACCAGTCCGTCGAGACTCGAATCACCACCACGGAGTTGCGTTTGACGATCGAGTCGTACGGCGAGATTGAGGATCTTCCCGTCGAACTCGAAGCAATCGACGGTGTCGACGTGCACTCGTTCGTCCCGGACGATGACGGCTTCGAAAGCATGGGATTCACGAAGATCGTCGAGGCCACGTCATCGATCGCGTCGAGTCTGCGGGCGACCGTGCGACAGATGCGCGACGGCATAAATGCTGCGCAGGGCATCAAGCGCGCCGAATTGTTGATCGACGGCAGAGCGGTTGCCGTCAGCAGTTTGACCGATGCCGAAATCGACGGCCTCTTCCCTGACTGACGGTATGCGCCGAATTCAGGCGAGTTGTTGCTGCAGTGCGCTGCGAACAGTCGCAACGGCGGACTCGGTCGTCCATGACGCAGCGAGCGCCGATTGACGGTCGACCCATGCCTCGCCGTGTGCATCAACAAGCTGTTGGCTCTGCGCCTCAATCGCGGCGGCGTCGACCGGCAGGGGCGGCATCGCCAACTGTGCGCTGCTGACCCAACTGCGGGTCTGGACTGCCAGCACATCCTCGCCGAGGTCACCGAGCACGAGGCCGCACAGGCGAAGCGTTGCCCACAGGTGCGATCGGTGACCCGCCCGCCACAGCAGGTCGAGTAGGTCGATCAGGATCGGTACCGCATCGATCGGTGAGCTGCTGCGCCGTCGCAGCGACGCCAGCGACATTTGCACGATGGCCGTCAGCCATCCGTTGTCGACCTCGCGTGCAACGTCGAGTGCATTACCAAGCAACGTCTCGGCCTGTGGCTCGTCTTCGGTTTCGAGTGCTGAGCCGAGCGCCCACAGCGCAAAGGCGAGCGATGAGGGATTTTTCGATTCGCGGGCCGAGCGGACCGCCCGAATTGCCCGCCGGGTTGCTGCCTCGGTGTCCCCGAGCCACGTACTCATAATCGAGTTCTGCGTGTCGACATTGACATGGAAATACAACTCAGGACGACTGCGTTGGTAGCTCGCCACTTCGGCGAAAATGTCAGGCGGCGCAGCCCCCGCACCGGAGTAGACCGTTGCGTTCTGGACAGCGAGACGCGCGGGAAGATCGAAGTCGAGTTCAAACTCGGTTTCGAGTCGAATCGCTCGGCGAGCCAACTCCATCGACGACTGGAGGTCATCACGGAACCAAGCGCCAATCGCAGCCACACCGAGCACGGGGGCGAGCCGTGCTTCGTCGCCGGCTCCGAACGTGTCGATCACTCGCTGGGACCAGCGAGAGTATTCGGAGTTCAGCCGCATGAAGCCGTACTCCCAGAGCACGGTCGAAAGCGTCGCTGCGTTCGCGAAATCGCCTGACGCGAGCGAACGCTCAAATGCTGCGCGGATGTTGTCGAACTGCTCGCCAACGCGCCGGCACGCGAGACCTTCGTCGGGCCCTCGCAAATCGCTTGCGGCAGTCGTACTGAGCGCAATCATGTGATCGACGAATCGACTGGCAGCTGCGGCGTTCGACTCCGAAGTTGCCCGGACTCGGGCGTATTCGGAGACGACCGCGAGGAGCCGAAAGAGTGGTTGGCCGTCGACATGGCGGAGTTGGATGAGCGACCGGTTGAGGAGTGCAGTGATTGCTTCGTCTGCCTCGTTCGGTGTTGCAGTTGGCATGCACACCGCAGCGAAGGCCGCACGATCAAACGAACCAGCAAAGATCGCTGCGGCGCTCAGCACGTAGCGCAGGCCCTCTGGTAGCGCGTCGAAACCAAGGGCGACTGCCTCGGTCATCGACCGGAGGTCGCCCTGTGTGCCAGTCGGCGCGGGGAGTTCGCGTCGGCGCAGGCGTTCACTCAACTCACTCACCGTGTAGATCGGCGCGTTGGCCGCTGCGACCTCGATAGCCAGCGGCATTCCTTCGAGGTCCTCGCACAGGTTTCGGACCGCCGGGGAATCGGCAACCATTGCGCCGGCAGCGGTCGCCCGTTCGATGAAGAGCGCGACAGATGACGTCGACGACAACGGGGCAACGCGATAGATGAACTCGCCTTCGATGCCGAGTGGTCGCTCGCTCGTACACAGCACGGTGGCGTTCGGGGCTCCAGCGAGGATGCCCGACAGCAGACGATCAACAGCCTCAATCGCGCGTTCACAGTGCTCGAAGACGAGGAGCAGATCTTGGGTGCCCAGCCATTCGACGATCGACTGTTCGATCGACAGGCCGGCGCGCGGGCCAATGCCGAACGACGTCGCGACCGCGTCGGCGACGCCGGACGGGTTGACACCGCCAAGGTCGCAGTGCAGAACTCCGCCGTTGTAGTCACCCGCAACATGATGGCCCGCTGCAAGCGCGAGACGGCTGGTGCCGACGCCCCGGGCGCCGATCAGGCTGACGACGCGATTGGCCCCAAGGTCGCGGGCAACCGCCTCCACCTCAGCATCACGGCCCACGATTGATTGACGAGGAAGCGGGAGTTGGTTGTTGGTGACCGTGTTACGTAACGGCGGGAAGTCACGACGGAGGCTGGGCCCGACGAGTTGGAACACCCGTGTGGGCTGTGCGATATCACGCAGCCGAGTCGGGCCGAGTGCGACGAGGTCGAGCGGTTGCGCGAGGCCGCTTCCAATGGACTCGACACACGACTCCGACAGCAGGACTTGCTCGCCATGACCGATTGCATTGAGACGCGAACCAAAGTTCAGCGCCCAGCCAAAGGGCTCGCCATCGCGCATCACGACATCGCCGACATGGACCGCCATCCGGACATTCATGCCATCGACCTGCTCCCAGTCTTCAGCGTTGAATCGGGCCTGGGCATCGGCTGCTGCGTGGATCGCTGCGAGTGGCGAGCGGAACGACGCAATGACGCCGTCGCCGGAATGGTGAAACACCACGCCGCCGTGGTGGGACATGGCGGCTTCGAGCAGTTCGTCGTGACGAGCGACGGCGTTCATCATCTCGTCGGGGTGCGACTCCCATCGACGGGTGCTCCCCTCGATGTCGGTAAAGACGAACGACATCGCCGTTCGCCTCAGTTCGTTCGCTCCCACATGACCAATGTAGTGGGGTGGTGTCGGCCGCTGTGGCACGATGTCGGTTGCGTGAGTCATGATGCTTCCTCCGAGCTCGCTGCTCGCTCGACCGATTTGTCGGTCGGCGAGTTCATCTCGGCCCGCGGACGGCCCCGTTCATATGACACTGGGGAGCCGCTCTTCCACGAGGGCGATCCGTCGGTCGACGTCTATGCCTGCGTATCCGGCGCGGTGAAGGTGTACGTGACGGTGCCGACGGGTCGCGAGTTGATGCTGGGGTTCAAATTTCCCGGCGACGCGTTCGGTGAGCTGTCTGCTCTCGACGAGCGCCCGCGGTCGGCGGGAGCCCGCGCTGCCGAGCCCAGTGTCGTTTCTCGGATGTCCGGCGACGACTTCATCGACGGCCTGCGCGAACATCCGGATCTCGCGATTTCGGTGCTCCGAAACCTTGCAACGCAGTTGCGGCGATCCAACGCGCGCCTGTCGGCACGGAACTCGGAGCAGACAACGGTGCGCGCCGGGCACCGTCTGCTCGAACTTTCCGGGCTGATGATGCGACACAGTGCCCATCCGGATCGGATCAGGTTGTCGATCACCCAGGGGGAGCTCGCCGATTGGATTGGCTCGACGAGAGAGTCGACCTCTCGAGCTCTGGCCACGTTCCGCCGTCGCGGCATCCTGAGCACGGGCCGTGGAGTCATCGTCATCCACGATGTCAGTGCACTTGAGGCAGCAGTGCGCTCGGGCTGAGCACCCCGATACGGATTGTCGTGGACGGCGCCCCCACCTGACACCGTCCACGATCATCAGTGACCCCGACCGGAGCGTCAGCTGATCCGACGAGTCAGCGAGCGTGTTCCTGAGCCGAGCACGAAGAATCCGGCGGCGTCGGCAACCATCTTGCTGTATTTCGCGTCGGTCATGATCGCAGACGACATCGCGTCGAACTTTTTCGGCGAGTCGAATCCAATCGTCCAGGCAACGCTGCCCATCTGGTTGAACGTCTCGCTGAAGAACGCCGTCGAAACCTCGTAGGTCGTTTCGATGTATGCCTGCATCGCGACTCCGAACTCCATGGCGGCGGCCCCGTGTGCCGCGTCGATCGTCGCCTCCGTCACGCTGTACCAGCCGTGCGGTGCCGGATCGGCAGTCGCCGAGACGAGCTGGCCGAGCACGTCGTGGCCGCCGCCATCAAAGAGTTCTGCGGCACCAGCCGTGATCTGCTGATACTTGGCGTCGGCGTTCAACTTGTCGGTTGCCTCCTGAAAGTCTTTGAGAGAGTCGACCATTGCGGTCCAACTCAGCGTGCCGATCGGCCGGCCAAACACTGAGCTAAATACGCTGAACTCAAGGCCGGTGACTGCACTGATGTGGCTGCTGGATTCCAATGCGAACGAGACGGCGTCAGCGGCGCGTCCGCGGGCGGCAACGAGTGATCGATTGAACAAATACATGGTGAACCCTCTCCGTTGTGCCGTGCCTCGGCGAGGCCCGGTCGAGTTCACCTTCTACCAATCTGAACTGCCTGTGAATGATCCGCGTCACACAAGGACACAATTTCCCGTCGCAGATCGAATCCTCAGAGTGAGTCGGCGAAGCCCTTGATGTCGCGGATCGTGGCGTGCCACACGTCGGGCATGGCATCGAGGAACAGGCAGTCGCCGGCATGGCAGGTGCC
>JBNMOS010000060.1:0-19812 GCA_051275435.1 Ilumatobacter sp. | reverse complement strand
GGAACTTCGGTCCAGTCGTAGGCATTGTCGACTTGGATGTCGACGTTGATGCCAGCGGCGATATCGAGCCCGCGGTAGTTCCATCCGGCTGCGTCGAAGAGGCCCTTGTACGACAGGCCCTGGTCGCCGACGACCTGGGCGCCAAAGTCGAGGATCTCGAGTGACTGGTCACGGTACGGCGCCAGGTGGACACGGACGAATGCGTCCATCTTCTCGTACGAGGAGTCATGCATGGGATGCGACGATATCGGCCAGGCAACTCTCCTCGAGAAATTGGGAAACCGACGAGACACGGCCCGAGTCGGTGTGCTGAAATATGTAAACCAGAGAGAGGAGGTGGTCCAGATAATGCCAGACAGTTATTACGGGATCCTGGAGGTGGTTGGCCGCTAGGTCGACAGGCTGGATCGCCTGGCGAATTTTCGCCAACCCCGCTGTACGTCATTGCCGCAGTTGATCCCGGCGGCGTGCCGAACTCTCCAGTTCGGCTCATGATGTCGTGCAGTCCCAAACAGTTGTGTTCGACGCCCGAGTGCCACCCGGTGCTCGGGCGTCGTCGCGTTTGGGCGTCGGCCGATGTGGTCTGGGTGGCGGCGCCCAGGTCCGATAGATTCGTTCCCGATGGATCATCACCCGAAGTTCGAACACAGCCGATTCCTCGGCGACAAGCGCACTCAGTTGGTCTACGACCTGCAGAGCTGGGACGACGATGCGGCGATCAACGAGTTCGTCGACCTCGGTGTCGCACTGAGCTTCGCACCCGACACGCTGCCCGAGGCACGCAACCGCGGCTATCGCCTCGCCACCCCAGGCTCCAAAGCCATCAAACGCGCACCTCGCTCCTGAACAGCCAGGTTGAACCATGCCGGGGATGAACGATCGATTTCAGTCCCAGGGCCTCTCGCTCGCGTGCCACGTCGCCCATCCGTCTGATGATGCACAGCCAAGCCCCGGCATCATCCTCTGCCACGGCTTCCCGATCGGCCCGCTCGATGCGCAGCTTTCGGGCGGCACATTCCCGCAGCTGATCGATCGGATTTCCCGCCAGCTCGACTGCGTCGCGATGACGTTCAACTTCCGCGGGTGCGGCGAGAGCGCAGGCGACTTCTCACTCCAGGGCTGGGTCGATGACTTGCGCAACGCCATTGCCCACCTCCACGAGGTGAGTAATCCGAACGGCGTGATCCTGCTCGGGACGAACACCGGCGGATCGATTGCGGTGTGCGTCGGAGCCGACGACCCGAACATCACGGCTGTGGGCCTCCTGAGCCCTCGAGCCGACTTCGACGACTGGGCTGATCATCCACGCCGATTCCTCGAGCATGCTCGCGAACTCGGCGCGATCAAGGACCCGCGCTTCCCGGCTTCGGTTGACGAGTGGGCCCGCGAGTTCCGCCGCTTCCGCCCGGTTGCGTCAGCACGTCGTTTTGCGCCCCGGCCAATGATGGTGATGCACGGCGAAGAAGACGACTCGGTGCCCGTGTCCGACGCGCGGCAGTTGGTCAACGCCCACGGCTCGGCTGAGCTCAGCCTTTTTGTCGGTGCAGGGCACCGCCTGCGCCACGACCCGCGTGCCGTGGCTGTGCTGATTGGCTGGCTCGACCGGATGCGATCGGCAGCGGTGCACCCTTCAGCCGCGGTCGACTGACGGGCAGAATCGACTTGCAGGAGCGATCGGCCCGATCCGCACCGGCAGGGCTATGACGTCAGCGCTGACCGTCGAGTTGGGACCGATGCCACTCGTAGGCGGTCTTGACGATCGCGCCGAGGCCGTGTTGCGCCTTCCATCCGAGGGTGCGTTCGGCGAGTTCTGGCGCTGCGTAGGTCGAGACCGGATCACCGGCACGACGGGGGACGATCTGACGTGGAACGGTCTGGCCGGACAACACCTCGGTCGCACGGATGACGTCCAACACGGATGATCCGGTGCCGGTGCCGACGTTCACCTGGACCGAATCGCCGCCACCAGCGAGGTACGCGAGCGACTTGACGTGAGCGTCGGCGAGGTCCTCGACGTGGATGTAGTCGCGGATACATGTGCCGTCGGGCGTGTCGTAGTCGTCGCCGAACACCTTCAGCTCGACATCGTCCAGCATGAGTGCCTTCATCACGAGAGGGATCAGGTTCTGGCTGTGGGTCCAGTCTTCGCCGATCCGTCCGTCAAAGCTCGCGCCAGCCGCGTTGAAGTAGCGAAGGCTTACAGAGCGCAAGCCGTTGGTGACTCCGTACCATTTCATGATCTTCTCGACCATCGCCTTCGACTCCGCATAGACACTCTCGGGATCGATCGGAGCGTCTTCTGCAACTGGGACCACTGCTGGGGTTCCGTACACGGAGCACGATGACGAGAACACCACGTCCGTGACATCGGCGGCAAGGCAGGCTTCGATGAGTTCCATCGAGCCCGCCACGTTGTTGCGCCAGTAGCGGTCTGGATGCTCCATCGATTCGCCGACGGCCTTGTACGCGGCGAAGTGCATGAGTTGGGTCACGCCGTGCTCGTTGCACGTCGACGTCACGAGATCTCGGTCGGCGATGTCACCGACGACCAGCGGAGCGTCGATCACCGCTTCGCGACGGCCGAGTTCGAGTGAATCGAGTACGACGACATCTCGGCCGGCTGCTCGAAGTGATCGCACGGTGTGCGAACCGATGTAGCCGGCACCGCCGGTGACGAGGACAGTTCCTACAGGTGCCATATCGGAGCAGCATACGAGTTCACCGGCTGGTGATCTCCAATTGTCGGTGGCGTGCCGGTGACCGCCCCATCGCCGGACGACCCCGGAGATATGGCGCCGACAGCCACGTGCTGCCCGACTGATGACGCACGAGCACCACAACCCTGCTGCAACAGTGGAGCAGTACGCGGCGCGGGCAATGGCCGAATTGTCGTAGCTCGTGCCCGCATTTCCTGAGCTTCTTGACGCCGAGGTTGAGGCCCTTGTCGCTCGTCGGGTTCAGAACGGAGGTGAAGCCCATCGACCTGTCAGCTGGACCCACGCGCTGTCGCGATCGTGCTGCAGCCGCATTCGGTGTACGCCCCAGAACTGATGATGCAGCACCCCTTCTGGGTTGCGGTCAGAGCGGACCGGCGGCGTAGAGCCGTTCGTTGGCAGAAATCCGCGGGTCGAGCCACGCGAAGTACATGGTTCCAGAGCTGTCGCTGTTGATCGCACTGATCCGCAGTTCGAGCCGCAGCACGTTTCGGACGTCGACATTGAGTGCCTTGACCTGCCCGTAAGCGACGGTCTTCGTGGCGATGATCGAGCCGTCGCCGATCACCTCGAACTTGACGACGACGTCTGGGTCTACCGAGACGTCAAGGATTCCGATTCTTGACGCGAATCGTCGATAATTGCGACCCAGGATGAAGTCGGACGAGCAATCGTCTGTGCTGTACATCGTATATCTGCTGCTGTGATAGCAGCCGATTCCTCGACGATAGGACTTGCCGTCGACCGATGCCCCGGAGTACGCACGGTTATACAAGCCCGAGTCCGTCTCTGTCAGGCTGAGCAGGTCGGATGCCTCGATGTTGCTGGCGCCATCGATGTTGACCTGGTCCCTGTCACAACGCGAACCGTCGGGGGTGGTCGCCCGGTAGCAAGCGTCACGATAGGAACCGCCGTAGGCAACCCCACCGTCGGGGCCTCCGTCGAGAAGGTCGCGGCCCGACGAGCCGAACATCGTGTCCGAGCCGTTGCCACCGCGGATCACGTCGTTGCCCCGCCCTCCGTAGATGCGGTCCTTGCCGTTGCCGCCCCATATGCGGTCGTTGCCGTCACCGCCGCAGATCGTGTCATTGCCGCCACCACCCTTGATGATGTCGCTGCCACCGAGTCCGTGGATCACGTCGGCACCTGGCGTTCCGATGATCTTATTCGAGGCGTTGTTGCCGGCGATCGTGACCGTCTTGCCAGCGCAGGTGAGTGGCGCCGCACTAGCGCCTTCGCCGGTGAATCCCACACTGCTGATAAGCAGTGCAGTTATTACGCCGATTTTGAGTACTCGCATCTTGCTCCCCATTCGTCGATGAGATCGTTACTAAAGGCCAGTAGGGTCCGTTGCGATAATCCGGCCGATGCGGGAACGATCATGAGCAGTGAACGGTTCGCACCGTACTCATTTGAACCGGAAAGGTCCACAATGTTGGCATCGATCGAACACGGTTTCGTTTTGTTCTGCAATCCCAAGTCGGCGTCGACTTCGCTGGAGGCGGCGTATCGGAAGCATGCCAACTTCGATGTCGGGCGTGGCTCGCGGTGGAAGCATCTCTCCTGGCGTGAGTACCGAGAGGCGTTCGGTGACTACTTCGATCGACATGACTGCGAAACGTACGCTGTCGTTCGTGACCCCGTCGACCTGCTGATCAGTTGATGGCGGTTCCGGCAGCGGCCGAAGATCCAGAACCCTTCACACCCACACCATGACAACTCAACGGTCGGAGTGTCATTCCGCGACTGGGTCGACGAGTGGGCCTCCGACGACCCGCCGCCACGGGCGGTCATCATCGAGCAGAGCGACGTGCTGATGGGTCACGACGGTCAGCCCGCGCCGATTCGCTATTTCCGGTATGAGGACGTCCAGGAACTCGCTCAATGTCTGAACCAACGGATCGGTGTCGAGTATGAACTCACGCGATCGAACTCATCGCCTCGGATCGACGTCGACGTCGACACCGATTGGCTGCTGAGCGTGCCACGAATCCAGAAGCAGATCCGTTTCTACGAAGCGGCGTTGTCAGCATGATGTCGCAGCACAGCACACGGCGGCTTGCAAGGCGTTGGAGATAACAAGCCCGCACTGTTATGTTTCTCCAAAATTTTCAGACCGAACCCTATACAGAGCGACGAGGATAAAATGCCGACTGTTGAACGGCGCGAAGAAGTCCAGAAGAATGCCGATCCCGACTACGCCGCGGTGACTATGACCGATGACGACGTTGCCGCAGGACGGCACCGCAAGTTTGTGGGCGGCCGCTGGGACGAGATCGGCCCGCACCAACTCGACTTCCTGGTGGGTGAGGGCCTTCGGCCAGACATGCGCTTGCTCGATGTTGGCTGTGGCAGCCTTCGCGCAGGCGTCCACTTCGTGTCGCACCTCGATCCAGGCAACTACTACGGGATCGACATCAACCCGACCTTGATCGAGGCCGGGTTGATGTCGAGATGAGTGACGAAGGCCGAGCCAAACTTCCGATCGCCAACCTTCGCTCATCCGATCGCTTCGACGCTGACTTCGGGGTCGAATTCGACATGGCGATTGCCAACTCGGTGTTCACCCATATGTCGCTCAATCACATGCGTCTCTGCCTGCATCGACTGGCCAGCGTGATGGCGCCGGGCGGACGTTTCTACGCCACGTTCTTCGAGCGTGACGAAGATTTCCCGCTCGACGGCATTTACGGGAAGCCCCCGAAACAACGTTTTTCCGAACGGAACGTGTTTTGGTACTACCGCTCCGACATGGAATGGATCGCAGACCGAGTGCCCTTCGACGCCCGCTATATCGGCGACTGGGGTCATCCGCGCGACCAACGAATGGTGTGTTACACCCGCCGTTGATCTCAGAGGGCGGCGCGGTCCAGACGCAACCCCTGACCCACCTTGGCAGAACGGGCTAAGAATTCGGCGTCGCTGACCTGCCAGGTGTTGTCGGCTCCTCGCATCTGCACGTAGTTGAACGCGTCCGCCGATCGAACCCGCAGTCCGCCGCGCAGGCAGGCCGCTAGGAGTCCGGAGTCCTCTCCGAGATTCACATCGGGAAATCGCGTTCCTCTGAGGGCGTCGACGTCGAGCAGGAGCGTTCCCCCAGCGAGGAACGACGTGTCTCGAAATTCTTGGCCCGGAAACCTTACATGTGTGCTGTCGCTCGGCTCGAGATACACAAAGCAGCTGTGCTTACCCGTCACCGCAGCTCCCGTTGCATTGCGGTCGAGCACCAGATCGAGCAGGTAGTTGGGTCCGTACCAATCGTCATCGTCCCACTTGGCCACCAGTACAGCAGATGTGTTGTCGATGAACTCGTTGAGACACGCACCGAGCGTCCGGCCTGGGCGTTCGACGATGATGACGTCGGGACGAGTGACGCGCAGTTGTCTGATGACTGGCTCAGCGTCGATCGGAACAGTCGTCACGATGGTCAGCCGCCGCGGACCGTAGGTTTGGGCGTCGAACAGCGCGACCACCTCGGCCGCCCGACCAGGTCGCCGAGAGACACAGACGACATCCACGTCCGGCTGCGCGGTGACGCCCTGCGAATTCCACTGGAGAGCAGCGAGCAGCGAGCAGCGACGAGCGGATCTGAGCGCTTCGTGGATCGCAGTCGATGGAGAATCGCCGACGTTGCCCTTGGCGCCTTCGAAGCCGCCTGGAGGTCGCTGCCGGCGGGCGAGCGCATCGAGCGGCCGGAAGTCGTCCGGGCAACCCTTGGGAAGGGCCCGCCGAGACCCTGGATGTGATCGGCGGGGCGAGACGAACGGGCCGCTGACGATGGTTGGTGTCTCATCGCCGCTCCCTTGCTGCCAAACGATGAGCGGTGCCGCTGGATTACCATCGGCGACGACTCTGAACTCGTCGCTGACCAACTCCACGAACCAATTCGGACCCTCGACTCGTACCTCGGGCCGGTCGGTGGGGCGCGGCGGCCGGAACGACCAGCGTTGCCTTCGCAGCAGCGTTGCCAATTTGCTCGCCACTGATCGGATTGTCATCATTCGGTCTCCCAGGGTGCGACGTCAGGGAAGCGTCGACGGAGAAATCGCTGGACCCTCTGATCCCAGACCTGGCTCGACTGTTCGGTCCAGTTGAGGCAGAACGTGTCGTAGTCGCGTCGTCGTCGAAGCCGTCGCAGCTTGGCGCCGGTTGTCGCGTGGCCGACGCTGACGTACTCGGATGGCACGGTCACCCGATCGGCGCGGCCGGTGGCAATCGCGTACCACGGTGCGAGTGAGGCTGCCACGGAGATGTCATCCGGGTGACGAAATCTGTGAGATGCCGTCCCCTCGAAATGGTCAGCCAATCGAGTCTCGAGTTCTTCAGAGACGGAACGAAGTTGCGGGTACGGCGCATGGCCGAGCAAGTACCCCGCCGTCGAACCGGTCAACGACTGGATGAGTTGATCTGTTTGACGTGCCGCGGGGAACTGACCCACCGTGGTGTCGCCCGCCCGGGGCGTCACGTGGTCGGATACGAACACCTTCGGGCGCCCCGACGGATCGAAGAATGCTTCGAATCCGAGTGGACGACCGACGAAGAAATCGTCGTTCAGGTAGATGAACTGTTCGCTGAGCCCGCTGATTCGGTGTAACGCCGCCTCGATTGCGTGGGAGTTGAATGTCGGGAGCGAATTCGGTGACAGGATGTCGTCGTGGTTGATCACGGTGACCCGTGGATGATTGCTCAGCCACGCAGGACGATGACCGGCGGTCACGACGAAAATTGATCGGAACCACCCCGCGTAACGCCAGACGGAACGCATCGAGTAACGCAACTCGTCATGGTTCTCGAACCTCGCCGTGTGGCTGGACTCGTTCGTTGTGTTGTCGCGAGGCGCCCGCTTGAGCGCCTCGTCGTACGATGTTCGCCAATCGAGGTCATCGTCGTCGACCCATGTGTACACCAAGTCAACATCGAACGGCGCGGCGACGCTGGGCTCGAAGCCGTCGGCATCCACACCTTGGTCGTTCGGTCGCAAGCGCCCCGCCAGGTCGGTCGCCGCTCCGGTGATGTCGTCGACCAACAGACGCCGAGTCGACGGCGCGAGATTCGCGCGCCGGATGCTTCGACCGGCCGCCCGAGCGAGACCGTCCACCGATCTCACGAGCGGTTGGTTCCGAGTTCGGCAATTCGGTGGAATTCAACCATCGACGTGAATCCGTACAGCCCCGCCCCGTGCATCCGCAGTACGTCGGGTGCCCGCGATGCCTGGTCGTCGATCTCGGCGATGATTGGTTTGGCCGACTTGCGAGCGTCTTGATCAGCGAGATACCCGAGCGTCACATGCGGGCGCCAAGGTCGAGACAGCGGCAGGCCCAGGAGCTCGCCCAATGTCTCCAACACGCCGGTGCGGGCGCTACAGATCTTGGCGAAATCGGCCGCGCTGGACGGCGTCGGGGCAAGACTGATGACGATCGCACCGCCGCGTCGTTCGGCTCCGTCCGGCTTGAGATCGAGCGTTCCTGACGTCGCTTCGAGCAGTGTCGAGATCGAATCGGCGAGTGGGCGCGGGAAGCGTTCGATTCGGCTGGTCTTTAGGCTGCGGTGGTGTCGTCGCCGTGGCGAGCGAGCAAACATCGCCGGGTCCACGCCATCGCACACTGTCACGTGATGGGTCGACACCGGCAAGACGGCGACGGTGGCGAGCGATGCCGAGCTGAGTGTTTCGGCCAGCACGCACGCAACCGGAGCCAGAGAGGTCGTGCCCGCGTCGCGTTCGGTGGTATCGAACGAATCACCGTCGGCAGGGTCAAACAAGATCGTCCACCCCACATACGGCGCCCAGCTCAGATCGTTGGCGACCTTCGGCCATGACCGTCGCGCGATCATCGCCGTTCGAACCTGGAAGGCCCTGGCAAGACATCTGCGAGATGTGCGCGAACCAGCGCAGCCTTCAGGTGCGTCGGCGTGGCCGGGTGGTCTGAGTCGTTCAGGCAGTACACCTGAACCCGAGGGTTCTGTCCCAGCCTGCGCAGCCGTTCGCGAGCGTGCGGCATTCCCACGTCGACGTAGCCGCTCTCCATTTGGGCCTCGACACCGAGTCCGAGTTGGGCGGCGACGTGTTGGTGCATCGCTGAGGCGACCGCGAGATCGGTTTTCGACCTGAATCGTGCTGCGACCGTTTGGCCGATGAGTTCCGGAAACCGTCGCTCGATTTCGTGGTGCACCGAGCGACGCTGTGCGTAGGGGGCGTGCTTGAACTTCCGGTTTGACACGTCGCGGCCGAACTCGTGTGCGACGGCGGCACGTACGTTGATCGCCGCCGCGTCGACGGGTCGGGTTGATGCCGTTACAGGCCCATCGGGTACTTGGGCCATCGACGGAAAAGACTTACTTCTGCCCTGCTCGTCGAAGAAGTCGCTCTTGGTGGCTCGTCTGGAGAAGAAGAAGTCGTCGTTCAAGTAGAGATAGTGCTCGGACAGGCCCGGAACCCTGTGCAGGCAAGCCTCGATTGCATGCGAGTTGAACGTCGGCAGCACGCCCTCGGGCAAGATCTGAGAATGGGGCACGAGCGTGAGATCCGGATGGTCGGCTTCGAGCCAGGCTGGCGGCGGCTGACCGTCGGTGACGACATACACGTGGCGGACGAAGTCGGCGTAGCGTTCGAGCGAGCGAAGCGAGTACCGGAGTTCATCGAGTGATTCGAATCGCGCCGCGCTCGTCGCCTCTCGATGTGACTCGCTCCGATCGGTCGTCTCCAGCACGGCGTCGCGCCGCTGCTGCCAGGCCGGGTCGGAGCTGTCGACCCACGTGTACACGACATCAACTGGGAAATCCAATGGAGGCGCGGGCTCGGTCGGGAGTCGCTCGGAGAACTCGATGCTGCAACCACACTCGGGGCCGTGGACCGGGGTCCCGGTGGAGGCAGCATGATATTGGAACACGACGAGTTGATCACGAACACCAGAACCGACGCCTAACCGACGCGCTGGCCTCACCGGGCCCGTCGGGCCCGCGGCGACGTAGACCGTCGTACCGGCATCGGCGATCGCCGCACAGGCCTGTGCGCGGCTGCTGGGGGCGATCAGCACCTCAGTGCCCGACACGGCGAATCTGACGTGTGCGTTCGCAAGAATCGACGTCGTCAATTCGAGATTCGAACGTACGGCCGAGCTCGATCGGTGGTCGGTCCCGACGAGCGCCTCGACGGGTCGACGACGGAGATCGGGGCCAACCGCGATGAGGTGACGGGTCAGGGTCTTGGTCGATCGGGATGACGCCCGTGCCAGGGCAAGGCGAATGTGGTCACCAAACCGCCGGACGGACGAGGCAACTCGATCCCGCATCGAGATCACCAGGTCAAACAGCCCAACTCGGTTCAGCACGGCTTGGAGGTATCGTTTGGGCATCGTCAGTTCCTGCTCAGCAGTGCACGAGGCAATTGACCCACGCTCCTGCCAGCCAGACGATACCGCTCGACCGTGAAGACCCGTGGCGACAATCAGGCGAGGGAGGGATAGAGTCGCCCCCGCCCAAGTACCTGCTGGACCGGAGGATGTCTGAATGCCCCTTTACCGAAACGGAGCGAACCTCATATTGTTCGTTCACATCCCGAAAACCGGTGGTACAACGATCGAGGCCGCACTACGGAGTACAGGAGCAGCCGAGGCGCTCAGGTTCGCGAAAAAGCGGCCGTTCTCGCGGTCGACTCTGCAACACATGCACGCCCATGTCTACAAAGATGCCGTCGGCCCAGGATTCTATGATTGGGCGTTTGCAGTGGTTCGCAATCCGTTCAACCGTTTTGCCTCGGAGTACAAGATGAAGGTGCTCGACGCCGGGGGCACCGACGACTTCGAAACCTTTGTCGTTGCCAACATCAAGCGTTTTGGTGAATACAAGTACACGCGCGACAACCACATTCGTCCGCAGCGTGAATTCATCTCCAAGGACGTCCAGATATTTCGCTTCGAGGATGGTCTCGAGGCCCCGATCAAGGCCGCCGTGGAACGCCTCGAGTTGCCACAGCCGGAGATACCGCACGCCAAGAAGGGCAGCGTCGGCAAGGTACGCGCCACCGAGCGCTCTCTTGAGATGATCGCGTCGTTCTACCAGGTCGACTTCAAACGCCTGGGGTACGAATCAAACGACTACGAGTCAGCGTTCGAGCTGGTTCGTTCGGGAAAGTGATGTCGTCGAGGACCGCTGGACAGACTCTGGCCCTCATCGCTCAAGACCTGACGGGCAATCGCGGGAGAAGGTTGCGGCACGGACTCGGGTGGCGCGTGCGCAGGGTACGCAATCGCGCGCGCCGGCGCTGGCGACGGCGCCACCCTCGCGAAACGCAGCCGCAGAAGCGCATCTATTCGGTGTCGTTTGGGCCCCGGGGCGAACGCGTCTTTTCGATCTTGGTCGATCGGTTGTCTGAGCTGAATATTCCGATGATGACCGGAGGAGGCAGTCGAAAAACTGTACGGACCGTCCATATCGCCATCGAAGACATTCGCAGTATGTGTGAGTGCCTCATCGACCACGCCAGCGACGTCGATCTCTTCGTTCGGGTGAAAGGCAAACGGTCCTTTCGTAAGCCGCTTGACGCCGACGTGATCAAGCGTCTCGAGGCCCGAGCGCGATCGTTTGATCTGCTCATCGTGGAAAGTCGGGTTGGTGAAGCGCCCGAGCACGTGCAGTGCTCGCGCATCGAAGTAGCCGTGTGGCGCGAACACTCCCCGGCGGAACGTAAGACCTTTCGCGAGAGCGATCGCTCGTTCGCCATCGTCGGCCGCCTGCGGGGACCGAAGTTCGATGAACTCATGGGTCGCCGCCATGATTTCGACCTCGATTTCGCAGCCCCTGGGTCGCCAGATTTCGCGATCGATGTGGTGTATACCTGGGTTGACGGCGACGACCCAGATTGGCAGCAACGCAAAGCGGAGTTCGGCGCACACGGAGCGGGAGCGCTGCCCGAGCGCGTGCTTCACGAGGAGCGGTTCAGAAGTCGCGACGAACTCAAGTATTCCTTGCGGTCGCTGCATCTCTTTGCTCCATGGGTACGCCAGATCCACATCGTCACGGCGGGTCAGCGGCCGGAATGGTTGAATGTCGACCATCCAAAGATCAATCTGGTGAACCATACGGACATCTTCTCGGATCCGGGTTTGCTGCCGACCTTCAACTCGAGCGGTATCGAAACGCAACTCCACCGCGTTCCCGGCGTGGCGCAGAAGTTCTTGTACTTCAACGACGACTTCCTTCTCGGCCAGTTGAGTGATCCGCAGGACTTCTTCCATTCGAATGGTGTACTCAAGTTTTTCCCCAGCGATCAGCGTGCCTATGAAGGTGACATCGACGAAAGATCAGAGGAGTACATCCAGGCTGACAAGAACGCAACCGAGCTGTTCAAGAAGGATTTCCCGTCGACCGGCCGGTCGATTATGCGTCATATTCCCTACCCGTGCGACCGGGATCTGCTGGCGGAGATGGAGACCAGGTACCGCAAGGCGTTCGCCCGGGCTGCCAAATCGCGTTTCCGCTCTTCGCACGATCTTCGCCCGATCGCGTTTATGCAGTACCACTACGGCTATCAAGCGGGCCGAGCAATGCCTGATGATATTTCTCATCGTTATCTCGCACTGTGGAAGCCCAGCATCGTCGAGCAGTTGGCCAAGGTCGAATCGTCTCGCTCGTATAAGACGATCTGCATCAATGACGTCGGATTGCAGCCGGAGCGCCTGGCTGAAGTCAACGAGGCTGTTGCCCAATTTCTCGAGGCCTACTACCCAATGCCGTCGCCGTATGAAATCACACCGCCGTGACCTACCGGATAGCGTTGCCAGCCGAGACCGGAAATCGAACGCTCGATATCATTGACGGTTCCTCGAGCGCTGTGCAACGAGCATTGCGACGAGCGGGGATTGCGGAGTTCGAACCGACGACGGTGTCAGCACTGCTCGCCGTCTTCGAAACTGCTGGCGATTGTCTCGTCTTCTTCGACATCGGTGCCAATGTTGGTTTGTATTCTGCGATGTGCTCGTCGATGTTCGACCCGGATCTGGTGGTGGCATTCGAACCGACCCCCGCCACCGCCGACATCGCACGTGCAATCTTCGATCGCAATCGTCTGAAGGTTGACGTCGTGCAAGCAGCCGTCGGACAATCTGCTGGTCGAGCCAGTCTGTACCTTTCGGCGACGTCGGACGCCTCAAACTCGATGGTCAAGGGCTTCAAACGTAACGTCGGCACGGTCGACGTTGACGTCGTGTCGATTGATCAGCTCGTAGCTGACGGTCTGCCGTCACCGACGGTCATCAAGATCGACGTCGAATCCTTCGAGGCCGATGTGCTCAAAGGGGCGTTGAAGACCATTTATGAACATCGCCCGATCATCGTCATCGAGGTGCTCAAACGTCGCGGCTATGACCACGGCCCTGATATTGAGGCGCAGATGGCCAGCCTCGGGTATACGTACTATCGGCTGGGGCCGAAACCTGCCTGGAAACCGCGTCGCCACATCGTCGGCAAGCCGGGCACGGTGCACCGCGACTGGCTGCTGACTCCCGTACCGCTCGACGACTCGTTCCGGCACTCGTTCGACGCCTGCCGAGTCCGCGTCGGTTCCTGCACAGCAGATCGCAACGGTCGCCTACCGTTGGCTGGAACGATCAAGGCGACGCTGGTAACTCATGGGTGGGGAACGCTGCCCTTCTTGGCGCGTCTTGCACTCAAGCGCTCAAAGGCAGTTCTGGCGAACGGATCGGTGCGCCGAAAGGTCAATCAGAAGCGGTGACGTCATCGTCATCGTCATCGTCATCGTCATCGCCAACGTCGGCGTAGGCCGCCAGCACGGCTTGGGTCTGTCCGTCGAGGATGATCCGACCCTGGTCGAGCCAGATCGTTCGGGTGCACGTGTTGCGAATCTCGGACAAATTATGTGTGACCATCATCACCGTGCTCGCATCCGCCCGAATTTTCCGAATGAGCGCAAGGCTCTTCTTCCGGAACTTACGGTCACCAACCGCCAGCGCTTCGTCGATGAGCAAGATCGGTGGTCGCTTCATCGTTGCAATCGAGAAGGACAGGCGTGCCCGCATCCCTGATGAATACGTGCGAAGGGGACGGTTGATGGCGTCCGCCAGCCCCGAGAATTCGACCACCTCGTCGTATCGTTGTTCGATTTCTTCTCGTGTCAGACCCATCGCAAGCCCTCCCAGGACGACATTGCGGCGTCCGGACAGCATTGGATCAAGGGCAGCGCTGACTGCAAGTAGTTGTGCTCTCCCGCGGACCAATACCTGACCGCCCGACGTCGGCTGGAGGCCCGCAATGCAGCGCAGCAGCGTCGACTTGCCAGACCCGTTGGAACCGACGAGACCGACCGATTCGCCGACCCGAATGTCCACGTCGATGCCGCGTATGGCGTGAACCTCTGATGCCTGCCGCGAGCGAAACCCTCGCCTCACGAGTTCGGCAGCTGTGAGGCGACGCTCCTCGTTCACTCGATACCGCACGTGCAGGTCGCGGATCGAAATGCTGAGCTGTGCGTCGGCCTCTGGCCCCTCGAGGGGGATCCGTTGTCGCTTGTCAGTCGCGGCCATAACTGTCCTCTCCGGCCCGGAACCACAACAGGCCGATTACTGAGACCCCGACCGTCCAGGCCAGCGCAGAGAGCACGACGACCGGGTCCAATTTGTGATCCAGCAGAAACGACCGGTTGATCTCAATGAAGCAGTACAGCGGGTTGACGTAGAACATCGCCCGATATTGCGGTTGCTCGACGTATGCCGTCACGTTGAACAACACGCCGGACGCATAGAATCCGAGCCGAAATATGAACGGGAGGATCTGTTGAACGTCGGCAATATGGTTCGTCGCCCTGGCCACGATCAGGGCGAGACCCATGTTGAACACGGTCTGGATAGCAAATGCCGGCACCAGGAGCATCCATGTCCATGTGATCGACTCGCCGGTCGCCGCGACTGCAAACATCATGACAGCGAAGGTGGGAAGTGCGGCGAGCGTTTCGGTGAGCGTGGAGGCTGCCGGCAGCAAGGCACGCGGGAACCACACGATCTTAATCAGGCCGCGATTTTTGAAGATGGATCGCGATCCTGCCATGGTGGAACGCTGGGTGAAGCCGTACGTGAAGACGCCGATCGCGAGGTAGGCGATGAAGTTGTCGAGTCCGCGGCTGATGTCGAGGACCACATCGAAGATGAGGTAGTAGACGGCGATTTGAAGAATTGGATTCAACAGGTGCCACAGGTTTCCCAGGACCGAGTTCATCTGCCGGCTTCGCAGCTCAGAAGTGGCTACGAACCAGGCGTAGCGCCGTCGGTCCCAAGCCTCTTTCAGATACGGAACGAGGCGTGCGGTTTCACGCGCATCACGTAGTCCGTCGTCGTGCGGCGTGGCAGACAGAGCTGTCGTTGGGAGAATCACCGGAAGTGATGCTACCGACCAGACAGCATCCAACGAGGTGCGCCCGGCATTCGAAGTATGATCATGGCCATGCCCAGTCCGATAACCAGTGGCACTGGGGTTAAGGTGGCGTGGGTGCTTCTGACAATGGGAGATCGACCCGCAGCATTGCGTGAAGCGGTCTCGTCGATCGAATCGGTGGGTGACGTCGCACCGAACGTCACGGTGGTCAGTAACGGCGGACCGGAATGTCTCAGCGGACTCGATGGAGTGCGAGTGATCCACCTTCCTGAAAATGTCGGCATCCCTGCGGCTCGGCATATCGCGATGGAGCGACTCGACGCCGACATCGTCTTTTTCTTAGATGACGATGCGCGCGTGGAACCGGGGGTCGAGCGGGCGGTGATCGAGGCGTTCGCTGCCGACGAAAAGCTCGGTGCGGTATCCGTTCGAATCATCGATGAACACGGACAAACAGCCCGGCGTCACGTGCCTCGCGTCGGGTCGGCGTCCGGCCCGAGATCCGGTTTGGTTGCAACGTTTCTGGGCGGCGCCTGCGCAATTCGTAGGTCGGTCTACCTGGATGTCGGCGGCTACTGGGGCCTGCTGTGGTACGGCCACGAGGAACTCGACCTGTCGTGGCGGCTGATCGACGCTGGCTACAGTATTCGATACCTTGCCGAGGTTCGTGTTGTCCATCCGCTCACCGATATTTCGCGCCATGCTGACGGATGGCGGCTGACTGGCAGAAATCGCGTGTTGGTCGCCCGCCGCAACCTGCCCGCACCCGTGCTGATCGTGCACACCTTGGTGTGGTTGATCGCTGGCTGGTTCCGAGCTCGCCGGGCTGAGTGCGGAGCGGCGTACTTGGCTGGCTGGCGAGAGGGGTGGCGGATATCGATCGAAAGAAGGCCAGTCAGATGGCGGACCGTTTGGAGGCTCGCGAGGCTCGGTCGCCCACCCCTCGTATGAGCGAACCCTCAGGGGTCAGGCGGCTGGAGAGACCAAATTCAATCTCACGGCGACTTGAAGGCGGCCTTCACACGTTGACTCGCAACCGAGCGTGGTAATCGTTTGAGCGGGCGCCCAATCGCTCGTCGCGAACTCGTTGCGGGCACGCACGGTGACCTGGTACTTGACACCAAGGTCGAGATCCGCGAAGCGGTAGTTGATCGCCGGTGCGGTCACCGGATGCCGGGTCCAAGCACCCCAGGTCGAGCCGCTGGCGCGCCGGATCCGGACGTCGTATCCGGCGTCGGCGTTCGGGGTCCGATGCCATTTGTACTTGATGCTGGAGCGGGTCGATTCGATCTCTCGGAGCAACGGCGGAACGACCGGCCTGCCTGGCTCACCGACCACTGGGTCCGACCATGCACTCCAGCCGGCGTCGTTATGGAACGACACCTGTACTCGATAGGTCTTGCCGGGGATCAGGCCTCTGAACGTGGTGGTGTTCTGCGTGGGCGGCAGCGTCCGGTCGATGGCCGAGCCGAAGCGGGAAATGGTGGGGTGGTACTGCTCGAGGCGCACCCGGACGTCGTTGACGCCGCCGGCCCGTGCCGACAGGGCGACCTTGAGCTGCTCGACGTCTGGTTCGAGCACCGCGGTCGGCTGATCGGGTGTCAACGACCAAGACGAGGGGAAACAACTGTTGTCGGAGTCCGGCGTGTGAACGCGAGGCCCGTCGGGCGTGGGGCCGGCGGGGATGTCATCCCACTCGGAGTGGCCGAGGTCTTTGGGGTATCGAAGCGTCACGCCGCCAACACACGCATGGAGGTCTGGGAGCGGTAGGCGGGTCTCGTTCGAGGCCGCTGTCCGGTATTCAATGTGCAGGTAGGCCCCCGCACACGGAAACTTCGAGCCACTGTTGCCCATCGTGCCGATCATCGTGCGCGGCGTGACGAGTTGCCCCTCGACGGCCTCGACCGAATCGAGGTGGCCGTATCTCGTGCGGCCAGCCGGGCCGTGATCGATCCACACCCATGTGCCGACGGTTGGACCGTCGACCGGGCAGGACGGATCGATGTTGCCGATGTGCAAGATGCCTGCGCCTGCGGCGTACACGGGATCGCCAAAGTCGCCGCTGATGTCGATTGCCTCGTAACCGTGAAGCGGCCCTGGGCAGTTGGTCGTGACACAATCCACTCTGGCCGAGGTCCGGAGCGGCCACCAGATGGGCTCGCTGAAAGGGTGCTCAGGATCAGGTCCTCCAGTTTCGAGCGCTCCCGCCGAACGTGATGGTTCGCCAGCAGCCGCCAAGGCAATAAGCAAGCCCACCAGTATCACGCGTCGAAACATCATCACTATGTACTTCGTCACGCTGCGAGAGATTCTTGAGTCTCGTTGTCGGCCTTGCGCCGTAGCGGTTCTAAGGAGAAGCTATGCGACGGCGCTGCGGATTGCCCGATCAACTGCGCGAGAGCGTGCGGAGGTGTCCAGTTGATTCCGAATCTGCAGGGGCTGGTGCGTCGCGTTGGAGTCGCCGAAATTGTGACTGCAGGTTGCCCCATCGGCGCGTCACCGAAGCTGCAGCGAGACCCGCAGCCCAGCTGACGTGGATTGTCGGAAACAAGATGGATACCAGACATGTGTCTCCTCCATGTCGCCCTACCGAACGACGTGCCGCGACCACCGAAACCACGCCATACGCCGCGAGTGGCAGTCGAAATGCCCGCCAGCGAACCGACAGAACTGTGGCTATCCCGAGAGCGCCGACCGCGAGAGGCGGAACGATTTGGCGGAGACGCGCCGATTCGGGGTGCATCTTGAGGACAACGGCTTTCCAACGCCCGTACTCGAAGTACTGCTTGGCGAGCGCCTTCCACGAGCCCCGCGGTGTGTACCCGACCCACAGCTCGGGATCAAACACGACAGTGCTACCGGCCTTGCGAAGCCGGATGTTTAACTCGTAATCCTGGTTGCGAATGAGCCGCTCATCGAACAACCCAACGGCCTCGATAGCGGCTCGGTCGAACACGCCGAGGTACACGGTGTCGACCGCAGCTTCGACGCCGCCCGTGCGGTACGACGCTCCGCCCGTGCCCATCCAGGACGATGTCGCGGCGGCGACCGCGTGTTCGAATGGGGTCGTGCCGACCGGCACCTGCATACCGCCGACATTCGCAGCGCCGGTCCGTCGCAGCGTGGTGACGGCTTGCTCGATGTAGCCACCGGAGAGTTGGCTATGGCCGTCGACTCGCACGATCACCGGTGCCGTTCCGGCTCGAATCGCAAAGTTGAGTGCCGCTGGTGTCTTGCCTGTCGGGTTGTCGACGACGACGAGATCAGTGTCGAGGGCGGCGAGGTCGGCGGCCACTGCCTCGGTGCCGTCGGTGGACGGACCGATCGCCATGATCACGCGCAGTCGGCCCGGATAGTCCTGTTCCCGTACCGCCGCGAGTGCAGTACCGAGATGGGCTGCCTCGTTCAAGATCGGCATCACGACATCGACGTCCGGCCATGCGGGGTCGGCCCGCCAATCGGCAGACTCAGACACGTCGACTCAGCACGACCCAGATGGTCCGAAACAAAATCTGGATGTCTTGGACGAGCGACCAATTGACCAGATATTGCAGGTCGTAGCCGAGTTTATATTCGGCGTCGGTGTCGTACCGCCCGTGCACCTGGGCCAAGCCGGTGAGCCCGGGCGGCAGTTCGTTGCGGCGGATATAGCCAGGTACGCGGCGAGTGATCTCAGCCACCAGTTCCGGGCGTTCGGGCCGTGGGCCGACGAGGGACATCTCGCCCCGTAAGACATTGAACAACTGGGGCAGTTCGTCGGCGCGCATCTTGCGCATCCATGCCAGAGCCGGGACGATGCGGTCGTCATCGAGGGTGGCCAAACGCGCACGGCCATCTTCTTCGGCGTCGGGGATCATCGTGCGGAACTTGATGCACTCGAATATCGCCCCGTCGCACCCCACGCGGGTCTGTTGATAGAGCACCGGACCGCCTGACCGGACACGGACCCACAGGCCGACGAGCGCGATCACCGGGATCCAGATCGGGGCGAAGAAGAGGGTGACACCGACATCGAAAATTCGCTTGAGGCGGACTTTGTGGTTCGGCACGGTGTGTAGCCGAAGCGGGACGAACGGCATGCCACCAAGCTGACGAACGGTTTTGAGGCCGAGCAGTGTTTCGCGAGCGCTGACCCGCTGCATGAAGCCGACGCCGGCGGTGTCGAGCGAGTTCAACGGTTCGGGATACACCGAGCCAAAGGCGGTGACGTCGAGTAGGAGGACATCGGTGGCGTTGTTGTCGGTCACTGATTGTGCAAGCAGGTGTGGGCGAGTGACACGGCCAACCACGTTGGCATCGCGATCACTCTCGGCGAGGTGCGACGCTGCGAGATCGAGTGCGTCGGGCTCGCCAACAAGGACCACCCGTGGGGCGCCCTGGCGTCGACGCGCCAGGGATCGACTGATGTTGCGGTTGCCGACCAGGACGAAGGATGCAAGGCACAAAAACACGGCAAGGTTGAGGCGCGGCATCAAATACCGATCGAGAATGACGAAGGCGAGCCCTTGTACCGAGACGCCGATTGCCGTAGCAAGCAGCGCCCGCGGCAGCCACGGACGAGCCCCGAGCCGGGGCTCTCGCTCATACAGCCCTGTGAAGTAGTTGACCGTCAGATGGATCAGCGTTGCGATCGAAAATCCGATGAGGTAGTACGACATCGGGTAGATGCTCCAGGTCAGCGTGAAGCCGAAGCGGACCAAGCTGATGGCGAACATCA
>JBNMOS010000059.1:0-20038 GCA_051275435.1 Ilumatobacter sp. | reverse complement strand
GTGTCGGCGGCAAAGCCTGCATTTACAGCCTCGCCGCGATTGATCTGGTCGCTGACGTATCCGGGTTCTTCCCGGCCGGGTCCGATTTCACCCCGATCACCAACCCAACCCGCATCCTCGACACCCGGCCCGCCCCGTTCGTATGCAACCGAGGCGCTGCGTACGTCAAATCCACCGTGGTCATCAAGGGTTTTCAATATGCGCACGATTCGATTCATTGGGTCGACACCGATACGGGCGAGATGGGTGAACTTGTCACACTCCGGGACGACCTTACGAACAGAGCCGGGTCAGTCGAGTTGAATGTCGCTCGTATTGAGGTCGGCACCGATTGCCACCTCTACATCGTCGGCGAACGAAATCGCTGGGAAGGAGCCAACGACGTGACAGTCGATCGTGGCGTGTACCGAGTACCGCTCTTCGGCTCTCGCGTGACCGCCGGGCAGGTGCAACTCTGGGCGCCACGGAACTTTGAGGCGTCGGGTTATTCCGCCGACGGGACCGTGCGGTACGAACTTGATGGGCCGCGTGGCATTCCCAGCGGCAACCTCGGCTCGTACGTTTTCCAAACCGGCTACGGACGAGTTGTTCGTGCGTGCCCACCCGCGAGCACACGCTGCATCATCGAGATCCAACGCCCGCCAGCTTTCACCCCGGAGTTGTATGCCGCTGACCTGCGGAGCGGCGTCCTCACCCCGCTCCCTCCAGCGGTCAGCTTCGTAAGTCACGCGATCGGACCGTACGGGGTCGAAGTTGGCATCAATTACAGCCCCAGCGGCACGTCGACACCCGCAGTGCTTGACATGCGCGACCTCACGTTGACAACGCTCCCAAAGAACGCTTTGAATATCAAGAGGACGTCCGAGCTTGAGGAGTTCGAAAGAATCGACTTGTACACCCTCAGGAGTACAAACGGACGTGTTCTCACGCTCGAACCCACCGTCGTCTCTACTCAGGGAGCAACCGTGACAGGTATTCCCATCCTCCTGCTGTCGGTCTACGACGAAAGGTGAGAGCTCGCGGGGTAGCGGACCATCCACCGGTTGCCGGGCCGGCTCCGCTGAGATACCGAGCGCGATCCGCAGCCGACGACCAGGGAGACAGCGATCGAACCGTCACTCCCAGAACTCTCCGCAAACCCGTGGAAGTGTCGCGGGCGGGACTTGATTTGGCAGCGCGGAAGTCGACGCCGATGACGTGATAGACAAGTTCTGCAAGCATGGTGATGGCGCCTCCTTGGTAGGTACTGAATGGTCAGTGCCGGCCTGGATGAGAACTGCGACGACAAGACTGTGATGAGTCACACCAGAAATGGTGGACAGGCTTCTGATCAGGACAGCAACAGCGGGCCAGGCCGGCACCGGCAATCCAGCGGACAACTCGGGTTGAAAGCACCGACCGAAACAGCCGGGCAAGCTCATAACTGGGTCACGCTGGATCACCGACACCAACACTGGCCGGCCCTCAGCGGACCGGCAAGTAGATACTCACAGCTCATAACGTTCACCTCGGAACCGATAACCCTCGTTCGTTTTCCGGCAATATTTGCCCCGGCAGGTGCCTCATAACGCGCGGGGATCACCTGTGTAATCGCGTCCCCCGATGTGCCGTGAGGTCTCGCTCTCAGCCGCTGGCGACGAAGGCGACGACGACGTATGCCGCGTGGCGGTCGAAGTTCTGGCGGCGTCGGTCGTAGATGGTGGTGGTGCGGGGGTCGGCGTGGCGGGCGGCGAGCTGGACGTCGCGCAGCGGGACGCCGGCGTCGAGTGCGGCCATGATGAACGCTGCGCGGAGCATGTGTGGATGAACGTGGCCGAGTCCGGCTCGTTTGCCGATCGATCGCACCCAGCGATGGGCGGTGCGTCGATCGAGTCGTTGGCCGTCGCGTCGTAGAAGGATCGGGCCTTCGTGGCGTTCGCCGATGGCGAGGTCGATCGTGCGGCCGGTGCGCGGAACGAGCGGGATCACTGCGGGCTTGTTGCCCTTGCCGACGATCCGCAGTGTCCGGTGACCGCGCTCGAACGCGAGGTTCTCGATGTTCGTCGCGCATGCTTCGGACACGCGCAGGCCGTTGAGGCCGAGCAGCACAGCGAGCGCGGCGTGAGCTCGGTCGTAGTGTTCGGCAGCGAACAAGAACCGGCCGAGCTCACCGCGATCCATCGCATGCTGTTCGGTCGGTTCGACCTTGGGCCGCCGGACGTACTGAGCCGGGTTGGTCGGGATACGGCCATCGATGTGGGCGAAGCGGTAGTAGCCGCACACCGTCGAGAGTCGCCGATCGATCGTCGAGGCTGCGAGGCCGCGTTGTTCCATCGCGGATCGGTAGATCTCGATGTGGGCACGGGAGGCATCGAGCACAGCGAGGTGCTGGTCGGTGGCCCATTGGAAGTAGTAACGCAGGTCGTGGCGATACGCCTCCAGTGTTCTGCCGCTGTACCGAGCGAGGAACGCAGCAGCCGCCACTTGGGCTTCGTCGGGCGACCACGGTGGATCGTCGGTGCAAAGAGCGGCGTCGTTGATGAGCAGTGTGGGCATGGTGTCCTCTTTTAATCGTGGGACATCCACACAACACCATCACCGTCACTGCACGTCTGGACTTCGACCCACGCCCACGATCCGGCGATATGGGGCGCCAGAACTAGCGGGTTCGCAGGTGGAGGACGAGGTCCTTCGGTGTGATCGCCGAGACATCGTTGCGCTTTGCAGTTTTGACCGCTTGTTTGTCGTTGGACACGAAGGTCGCCTTCTCAAAGTGAGCGGTAGCAATGAGAACAGCATCATTGGTCCGCGGTTTCGGACCGTTCCCTCGAAGCACCTCGATGAATTTGGCACCGTCGTCATCTACGAGGCGCGCGTTTTCGAGCCGGGACATGCCAACGATGAAGCCATAGGTGGGAATTCGCTCGGCTGGAAGTGCAGCCAGCACTCTCACAAGATCTGCTTTGCGCTGTTTACTACCGGTGGCGAGGATCTCATCGATCTGCACGTGAGTGATCAACAGATGTGAGGCGCCCGAGCGGACTGCCTCGATAAGCAATCTGAGAAGTTCGTCATTGTCGAGGACGGCATCTACAACATTGGAGTCAAGGAGTAGGCGACGAAGGACTCCGGACATGGTCGAGAGGCTAAGTGACGATCACCGTCCCCGATGTGTTGTCTGGCACGGCGCGAGCTCAGGCGCGTAAGAATTCGATCAGAACTGGCCACGCACTGCGGTCCTGCCACAGGAACGGGTGGCCACCGTCGAATGTGGCGAGCACCGAGTTCGGGATCTGCTCGGCAATCGCTTCGCTGTTCGACGGGGGAGCGACGCCATCGAACCGTCCATACGCCACGAGCGTGGGCGTCGTTATTTGGTTGAGCCGGTCGAACGTGTCGTGCTGTGCGCGTGCGGTGAGCTGTTGCGCCAGGCCAGGTGGAGGTGTGCTCGGGCGGTCACGGTGCCCGTACAGCCGTGTGATCAGCTTGGTCACCGCAGCATCGGTGCCAACTCGGGAGTCCCAGAGGGCAAGGTCGAACGAGGTGCCGTTCGGCGGTCCCTTGTGGAGCGGGTAGGAGGCACCTCCTGCGCCTCCGCTGGACGTGCAGGCGAGGACCATTCGGCTGATTCGTGAGCCGGCGCTGATCGCCAGTTCCTGAGCGACCATCCCGCCAAACGAGATGCCCAGGACGGCGAACTCGTCCAGCCCCTGCTGGTCGCACAGCGCGATGACGTCGTCGGCGAAGTCGACCATTGAGGGCTGATGGTCTGGGTTGTGCTGCTCGGAGCGGCCGAGGCAGCGATGATCAAAGGTGAGGACGTCGAAGTGTTCGGCAATGGGCCACGCAAGTGCGTTGGGTGCATTGCGGAGGTCGCTTGCTGTGCCGTTGAGGACGACCAGAGGCGGGCCCTCGCCTGCGCGGTCGGCGCAGATCGTCACCTGTCTGTCGGGCAGATCGACGAAGAACTCACTCATCCGGCGATTCTTGCAGCAACCGACAGTGCATCATCCAACTGCGTAGAAGGTCTCGATTGTTAGCTCGGAGGCGGTGACGTCGAGGGCGGTGCCGAAGGTCGACACGACCGAGAGGTAGCGGGCGTCGACGCCGTCGCGCCGCATGTGAAGTTCAAGTGCTGCGGTCGAACTGAGTGGGTGGACATCGGAGGCGCTCGGTGCGAGCGCCTCGGCCTCGGTTAGCAGATCGGCCAGTACCGGATCGCCGGTGATGGAGTATTGGCGACGAAGTCGATGGATCAGATGCGCAGCGACTGCGTCGAAGTTGACGATGAAGGGAGCGAGCCCGCCTGGATGGAGCGTGATCCGCAGAACGTTGAGCGGCGCGCCGAGCAGTTCGGGCGCGATGCCGTCGACCAGGACGAGGGCAGCAGCGTTCGCTCGCACGAGGTTCCAGTGCCGATCCATGACCAGTGTCGGGTTGGGCTCGCTACCTGTGAGAATCGCGTCGATCGCGGTGAGGACGGGTTGCATGGCGGGGTCATCGAGATCGAGTTCGCTGAATGTCGGCGCATATCCCGCTGCGAGGAGGAGGTCGTTCTGTTCGCGTGGAGGCACATCGAGGTACCGGGCGAGGTGCAGCAACAGTTCCCGGCTCGGAGCTGATCGACCCGTCTCGACGTATGAGAGGTGTCGGGTGGAAACGTGGGAGCCGGAGGCGAGGTCCAATTGGCTCATGCGCCGGCGGTGGCGCCACTCGCGGAGTAGCCCGCCGACGCCGGACGATTCCTGAGCGAGGTTGGTCATGGTAGCCACCGTAGAACCGGTCGTGCACGAGTTCCATAACCTCGCAGGTCATCGCTTTCGAACAACGCCGAGGCCAAGCTTGGTGCCATGACCGCGACGTCCGAACTGACCACAACGAACGAGACCGCAGTGGTCGAGGCTCGGCTGCGGCTTGTGCTGCGGATCAACGCAGCGAACTCGATCGTGTTTGGTGCGGTGATGGCAGCTACGCCGGAGGCGGTGGACGACGTCCTCGGCACAGGTCGACCCGGTTGGATCAGGCTGGTCGGCCTTGGCCTCGCCGGCTTTGCTTTCTTCGTTGGTTGGCTATCGACCGCTTCGCCCAAGCTGCTCAAGAGGGCGGTGCCACAGGTCGTGCTCGGTGATGTGGGCTGGGTCGTGGGCAGCGTCGTGACGGTGCTGCTCGGGTGGTACTCGGGTGGTGGCAACGTCGCGGTGCTCGCGATGGCCGTTGCCGTCGACGTGTTCGCCGCGCTGCAGTGGTGGTCGTGGCGCCGCTTGCCGCGCTAACGGTCGGCGTTGCCCTGGTAGTTGAATGCGGCGTGCTGTTCAGTGCGGCATCGATGTGACGGCTGTGATGACGTCGAGCGTCGTCCGATGATGGCAGGCCGACTTGTCATGGACGCGTCCAGGTCGTGAGACTGTTTGTCATGCCATCAGTTGAGGCCAATTCGCCTATCGCCGTTGCGCAGCAAATCGCAGATGAGCATCTGTTCCCCACAGCGCAAGACATTGACCGTGCGACGCTCATTCCACTCGACCGGTTTGCGGTGCTGGCCGACGCCGGGTTGTTTGGCATTGTCGGGCCGGTGGAACTGGGCTTCGGCGGGCTCGACGTCCATCAACTCCGCAGCGTGATGGCGGCCGTGAGTAGTGGGTGTGGCGCGACGTTCTTCGCGTGGGCGCAGCATCACGGCGTCGTTCGAACACTCAGTGAGGCCTCGAACGATGAGCTGCGCGAGGCGTGGCTCCCTCGGTTGTGTCGCGGCGAGGTCGTTGCGGGGACGGCCTTTGCTCACCTCCGACGGGCCGATCGCCGAGCGGTAACGGCGACACGGGTGCCTGGCGGATGGCGGCTCGAGGGGTTTGCGCCGTGGGCGACGTCATGGGGCATTGCCGAAATATTCACGATCGCCGCCGAATCTGAAAATGGTGAGGTGATCTGGACGCTCATCGACGGTGTCGAGCAATCGGGACTCGGGGTGGTGCCGCTCGCCCTTGCGGTCTTCGGGTCGACCGGCACGGTGGCCCTCCGGTTTGATGGCCTGGTCGTGCCGGACAACCGTGTGCTCGGCATCGATGACGCAGCATCGTGGCGGGCCAATGATCGCATTCGGGCAGCCGCTGGCCAGACGGGGGTACTGGGTGTCGCTGATCGGGCGACCCGGCTGCTTGGCGCCGAGGTGCGTGGTCCCGACGATCCGGCAGGCGACGCCGCACGGCGCTTACGAATCGAGCTTGATGACATCTGGCAGCGTGACCGTGGCGTTGTTGAGTCGCTTGGCGCCGGCGCGGACGATGCGCTGCTGGCTGAGGTGAGCGACCACCGCGCCGCGTGCCTTGACCTTGGTCAACGTGCGACGACGGCGCTCCTCGCAGCGCGCGGCGGGAGCGGCATGGATCTCAGCCACCCGGCCCAGCGGCTGGCCAGGGAAGCAGCGTTTTATGTCATCCAGGCGCAGACGGTTGACGGTCGCGCCGCGACGCTGCGCTCGGTCTGAAGAGGGAGTTCGGTCAGTCGGTTCGGATCGACGCGAACGCGGCGTCGACGATCTTGTCGACGTCAGCAGGCGGGAACGATTCCGACGTCATCAGCCGTCGGTAGAAGAGTGGCCCGACTAGCATCTCAGCCAGCATTTGGGTGTCAGCGTCCGGGCTGATTTCGCCGGCCCGTTTGCCATCATCGAGGACGCCGATGAGGATCGCTCGACGTTCAGCGCTGAACCGGTGATGAAACTCGCGCACTGATTCGTCGTACTGCGCTGCGCTGACCATGGCCGGCATGCACGCCGAGGCCGAGCTGCCATCCGACAGGTAGTTCGCCAGCCATGTCAACAACTCGATCGTCCGGTCGCGGACGGTGCCCACGTTGGACACCTGGACCTCGGTACTGATCGACTCGAGAGCCGACGCCAAGAGGTCGAGTTTGCCGTCCCAGTGTCGATAGATCGTTGCTTTGCCGACGCCGGCTCGCTTGGCAATCGACTCGATGTTCATTGCGCCGTAGCCGACCTCGGCCAGTTCGTCGAGTGCCGCCTCGCAGATCAAACGCCGCGACCGTTCGACACGAGGATCAGTCGATTGAGTGTTGACGCTGCTCACAGCGTTCAGGATGCCAGATCGGCAAGCGGGCCCGTCGTCGTGTCCGCTGCTTCGTCGGTGGGGCGTGTGCCGGGGACGGCGTCGGTGCGGCGCCCGAACACGAAGACCCCGACACCGATCACCGCAGCGATGACCGCAGCAGAGGCGAGTGATGAGTTGAAGGCATCGGTGAATGCTGCTCGGGCTTCCTCACCGAGCCGGAGCGCAACCTCGGCGGGGAGCCGTGGGTCGCCAGCGATCTGCACGGCGGCGCCGATCGACTCCGATGCGGGGCCAGCGGCTTCGCGCGGGAGCGAGGCCAGGACGTCGTCACTGATGCCGCTGCGGTACGCCGAGTTGGCAATCGAGCCGAGCACGGCGATACCGAGCGCACCGCCGACCTCTCGGGTGGTGTCGTTGACGGCCGAACCGACACCTGCCTTGTTGAGCGGCACGGCCGACATGATCGAGCCGGTCGCCGGGGCGACGGTGATGCCCATTCCGATACCGAGCAAGACGAGGCCGAGCGCGATGACCAGGTAGTTGGTCGATGCTTCGACGAAGGCCATCACAGCGAAGCCCGCAGTGATGAACCCGAACCCGAGCGACATGACTCGGCTGGCGCCGAACTTCTCGCTGACCGCAGCACTGCGCGGCGAGACCATCACCAGGGCGACCGCGAGCGGCAGTGTTGCGACACCGGCGTCGAGCGGCGAGTAGTCGCGCACGAACTGCAGAAACTGAGTCATGAGGAAGAAGAATCCGAACATCACGAAGAAGGCGAAGGTGATGACGCCAGAGCCGAGCGAGAAGCCACCGTTGCGGAAGAACGTCATGGGCAGCATCGGGTGCTTCGTGCGTAACTCCCAGACAATGAAGCCTCCAAGCCCGACGATTGCCAACACGAATCCGGCGATCACCGGTGTGCTCGACCAACCCTTGACTGGGCCTTCGATGATGCCGAACAGCAGCGCGGCGAGGCCGACGATCGACAGGACGGCGCCCACCGGATCGAGCGGCGTCGACTCGTCATCCTTCGACCGGGGAGCCCAGATGCTGACGGCGGTCAGCGTGATACCGACCGTGACGACATTGAACAGGAACGCCGCACCCCACCAGTAGGCCGGGAAGACCCACCAGTCGGTCAGCAGGAAGCCAACCACGAGTGGGCCGAGCGCGCCACCGGCTCCGGCGAATCCGGCCCAGACGGCGATGGCCTTTGACCGTTCCTGCGGCGGGAAGATTGCCGAGATGATCGACAGTGTCGCGGGCATGACGAACGCGGCGCCGATGCCCATGACAGCCCGGGACACGATGACCATGGTGACGTCGCCTGCGAACGTGCCGATAATCGAGCCAATACCGAACAGCAGCAGCCCGCCCTGGAGTGCACGCTTGCGTCCGAAGCGATCGCCGATTGCGCCGGCTGAGATCAGCAGCCCGGCGAAGATGATCGCGTACGAGTCGACAATCCACTGCAGGTCGGTTGCCGATGCCCCGAGCGATGACTGGATCGATGGAATTGCGACGTTCAACCCGGAGACGGCCATCACCACCATCACGAGGCTGAGGCACATGATGCCGAGCAGGAACCAGCGCTTTGCGTGGATCTCGGGTCGCTCGAACAGCGCAATGTCAGCGGGGGTAGTGGTGGTCATCGGGTCTCCTTATAGAACGAATCCGTATCGAACAGAACGTATACGTCTCGTTATGAAACGCCAACGTCTCGTTCAAGAAGAGGGCGGTGCCCTAAATGTTACCGAACAGGTGATCGTAGGTGTGATGTATATCGAACACCTGTATACTAAAGTATGTCGTCGTCCGCTGAGCTTGAGCATGGGTTCAACGACACTGTTGGCGTCCTCAACTCACAGAATGCGGCGCTCGTCGATCAGGTTGCTCACTTGTTGACGGACGACCGGTTGTGGGTCGGCGAGGGCATGACGTCGATGTCGCACTGGGTTGCGTGGCGCGCTGGGGTGTCGCCGGCCACTGCTTCGGCAATCGTGGCAATTGCTGAGCGAGTGGACGATTTACCCGAATCGGTCGCCGGATTTCGACGAGGCGAACTCTCGCTCGATCAGATGGCAACGATCGCACGGAACGCCCCGTCCTGGACCGATGTGCAATCGCATGACTACGCCACCGTGATGACCGTCAACCAACTGCGCTGTGTGCTGCGCAAGTACCCGTTCCCAGAGCTTGACGCTGACGGCCGCGAAGTGAGTGGCCAGGTTGACAGTGCAGCGGCTCCCCAGAAGAACGATGAAGTCGATGAGCCGGTAGCGCCAGCAACGTCATCGAATGACGATGCCGCATCCCCATCGGAGGCAAGCGCATGCGACATCGACGAGTTCCTGTCGATGTCGCAAGACGACGACGGCTCGTTCCGTCTTACTGGGCGATTCGGTGCCGAAGCCGGCATGGTCGTGCGGTCGGCGCTCGACGAAGTGCGCGACCGGCTGTTCCAACGCGGCGAGTTCGGCGTTGGTTTGGCCGAGGCCCTGCACGAGATGGCGCAGTCATCACTCGACTCGATCGCCGACCCCGCACGGCGGTCACGCTTCAGGGTCAACCTGTTCATCAATGCCGATCGCAACGGGCGCGGCATGGTCGACGCAACCGGGTGGAATGTGCCCGATGCGATCCGCCGATGGATCACTTGCGACGGAATGGTCACACCGGTGTTCCTCCAAGGTGGTCTGCCCGTGTCGGTTGGTCGCAGCCAGTACGTCGTGCCGACCCGAACTCGCACCGTGATCGAACATCGAGATCACGGCGAGTGTCGCGTGCCTGGCTGCGATGCGACGCTCGGCCTCGAGGTGCATCACCTGATCCACTGGGAACACGGCGGTTCGACCGACACTGGCAACTTGGTGCTCATCTGCGGCAAACACCATCGAATGCACCACCGTGGCCGGCTCGACATCACCGGCGACGCCGATCGGCCCGGTCGGCTCGAGTTTCGAAATCAGCACGGACGGGTCATCAAGCCATCGGGCGCAGCACCAAACTTGCCGACTGGCCCACCGCCTAAACCTGCAGCCGAGTATTCGCACCCGGACGGCGGCCGCCTCGACACCGGGCAGGTCTACTTCAACCCGCCACGTACCTATTACGACGACCTGCGCGACCGCATGCAATCCGACAGCGAATACCTCGCCAGTATCCAGCCGCCTGGGCTGCGCTGACAGCTCCTCGGTCGGATGCAACGTCGGCTGCACGTGCTTCTGACTCTTCCGAACACTCCGGTCGACCAGGACTTTGCCGACGACTCAGCCCGCTACTTCGATGAGTTCGATGAGTTCGAAGGCTTGGTCGGCTCGCTCGGACGCTTCGTGCCGTCGGGTGCGATCGCATCGACACGGCGCTTCGCCAGGACGAGAAGGCCAATGATCACGACGATCGGGCCGCTAACGAGCAGGAACTCGTCCCAACCGCCCTCGTGGGCGAGAATCGCCTGAGTCGCAAACTGCGATGAACCGATACTCACAGCTAGGGATCGTACGGGCTGTGGTGATTGAATGAATGCTGAGCTCCATCGACTCTCTCGGTGGGCCCACCGAAGTGAGGCAGTATGCGCGCACAGGTTGAAGCCACAATCGAAGTGATTCGCCCGGCACTCCAGGCCGACGGCGGCGACATCGTTCTGCACGCAGTACACGAAGACACCGGGCTGGTTGAAGTCGAGCTCACCGGGGCATGCGTTGGCTGCCCGTCGTCCACGGTCACCTTGAAGGCCGGGATCGAGCGCATCATGCGGGACCGCGTCGACGGCGTCACCGAAGTGGTCAACATCGCCGAAGTGATCAGCACCGCCGACGTGATCTGCCCTACCCATGCGATCTGCGCCGCCGAAGACGTGCTCACGTAACTGGCGCTGCAATACTCCGATTCTTCATGGCACGCCAACGTCGACCCCCAGCTGAACTCTTTGCCAATGCTCTCGAAGGTGATCGCAGCGCGCTTGCACGTTTGCTTTCACTGATCGAGCGAGGAGAAGACGAAGCTCGCGAAGTCGGTCGCCTTGCCTACTCGCGCAGCGGTGAGGGCTACACGGTGGGCATCACTGGTGCGCCCGGGGCCGGCAAGAGCACGTTGACGAGTTCGCTCATCGGCCATCTGCGCTCACTCGACCTCGAAATCGCCGTGCTCGCTATCGACCCGTCGTCGCCGTTCACCGGCGGTGCGATCCTGGGCGACCGTGTGCGCATGCAAGATCACGCCACCGACCCGGGCGTTTTCATCCGATCGATGGCTACCCGCGGTCACCTCGGTGGGCTGTCGCTGGCTACTCCCGAAGCCGTGCGCGTTCTCGATGCGATTGGCCGCAAGTGGGTCCTGGTCGAAACCGTTGGCGTAGGTCAAGTCGAAGTCGAAGTCGCCGGCAAGGCTGACACCACGGTCGTCGTCGTGAACCCAGGTTGGGGCGACAGCGTGCAGGCCAACAAGGCGGGTCTGATGGAGATCGCTGACATCTTTGTCGTCAACAAGGCCGACCGCAAGGGAGTCGAAGAGACGCAGCGCGACCTGATGCAGATGCTCGACCTGGGCGCCATGCCCCACGATGCGTGGCGGCCGCCGATTATTCCGGCAGTCGGTACGACGGGGCAGGGAGTCACCGATATCTGGGACGCTGTGCTGGCACATCGAGCGGCCTCAGAAGCGTCCGGCGAACTCGAACGTCGCCGCACCTTTCGGTTGCGTGAGGAACTCCGCGAGATCATCGCCAATCGCCTCGGCCGCCGCGCTCGTGCGATCTGCACCGGTGACCGCTGGGACGAACTGACCAATGAAGTCGTTGCACGCACCACCGATCCGTGGACCGCTGCCGACGAAATGCTCTCAGCAGTCGACGCCTGAGCAGAACGTCAGGCTCGGTGAACGTCAGGCTCGGTGAACGTCAGGCTCGGTGAACATCGGCCTCGGTGAACGTCAGGCTCGGTGAACGTCAGGCTCGGTGAACGTCAGGCTCGGTGAACGTCAGGCTCGGTGAACGTCAGGCTCAATGAACGTCAGGCTCAATGAACGTCAGCGCTCGGTGCCCTTGATCGACTCGGTCAGCGGTCTGCCATCGGCACTGCCGGCAACGCAAATGATCTCGCGGTCGTTGTCGTTTTCCCAGGTGTCGAGCGTTGGCACCAGCCAGGAATAGAACAGTTCGGAATCGAACGGGCTGATTCCGACGTACTCCTGAAATCCGGTGATGCAGCTCGCTTGGGCCTCTTCTTCGAGTTGTTCGAAGCCGGGGTACACCTCTGCCGTGCTGTCGACGACGGCGAAGATCTCGTGGCTGTGTTCGACGGTGCAGTTGTCAACTTTCGGGAGTTCGGTCACGGACGCCGACGTAGTCACATCGAACGCCAAACACGTGCCAACGCCACCGTCACCAACATCGAGTACCGGTTGAGGCTTGACAACTTCGTCGTCGCTCCCAGAGCATGCTGACGCAATGCCAACCACGAGCAGCGCGGCAGCAATCCGCGCACATTGTGTCCAACACTGATTCTTGATAGCCGCGATCCTATCCGTAGCCCAAGCACGCTTCGGTGACCTGAGTTCAGCCGCTGCAGCGCGCTACGGTAGGATCACCACAGTTAAGTGTTTCCGCAGTTAACTGTGTTCAATGCGCGGGAGGGCAGGGTGCTGGATCTAGTTGATGAGTGTCTGGAGTTGTTTCTCCGCGCCTCCGTGCCGCTCAAAGCAACCGACATTGACGTGTCGTTTGAGGCACCCGATCGCGAGTGGGCTGCCAAGCTCACGCGTCCAACCATCAACCTGTTCCTCTGGGACATTCGCCGTTCGGCCGAACGCTCGAAATCCGGCATGGCAACCGTGGTTCGAGACGGAACTCGTGTCCATCAGCCCGCCCATCCTGTAGTGGAGTTGCGGTACGTCGTCACGGCGTGGACTTCGGATCATGGCGACGAACGGGTGCTGCTCGCTGGGGTGATGCGGTCTCTGCTCGCTTATTCCTCAGTGCCGCGTGAGCATCTGCCCGGGCCAATCGCACACCTCAAAGCCCCTACCCTGGCAATGGCGCGCGCTGGCGAAGACCACATGGACGTCTTCAAGGCGTTGGAGGGCAAGGTCAAGCCGGGTCTGAACCTCGTCATGACGTCTGAATTCGACACAGGTGTCTTCACGGTCGCTGGCCCGCCAATCGACTCGATCGAAACCGCAGTCGGCTTCATCAACGGTGGAACCGAACGGCGCCGCCGCATTGCAGGCCAGGTCCACAACGCAGACGAGATCGGCGCCATCGGAGCGACTGCCCGGTCCTCGATTGATGCAACCACGGTCAACGGCGCAGGCCAGTTTCTCTTGCGCGCAGTTCCGGGTGACGAGATCACCCTCGACGTCGACCCACCGCTCGTGGTCGTTGTACCCGCTGTCGGTGGCGTCGAAATGAAACGGTCATGAAAACCGACCTCGCGCTGTCGCATCTGACCGTGCAATCAGGTCAAAACGCGCGGATCGACATCGATGTCACCAACACGGCGACCGTCATCGACGGGGTGACGGCCATTGTCGACGGCCTTAACCCCGATTGGATTCGTCTCGAACAGCCTCTGGTCAGTCTGTTTCCTGAAGAGTCCGGCGTTGTCAGCCTGTTGTTCGACATCCCGCGCTCGTGCCCGGCGGGCGACTACCTCATCGTGGCGCGCATTGTGTCGACGGTCGATGCAGACCGCCAGACCGTGCACGACTTCTGGCTCACGGTCGAACCGTACAACGCGCTCGAACTTACTTTGCGGCCACGGATCGCGAACGGTGGCAAAAAAGGTCGCATCACGACAACTATCCTCAATACCGGCAACGCTGAGTCGACCATCCGCTTGTCTGCAGTCGAGCCGACTCGTGCCGCGAGCTGCAAGCTCGAGGCCTCGAGCGTCCGGCTGCTTCCCGGCCATGAAGCGCTGCTGGACATCGATATCACTGGCCCCCGACCGTGGTTCGGCCAGACGCTCGCTCGCACGATCGTCGTTACGGCCCAGGTCGACGACACCCTTGTCGAGGAACTCGGCACGTTCAATCAGCGCCCGCGTATCCCGCGCGGTGTGATTACGATCTTGACCCTTGCGATGATCATTGCGCTGTGGGCGTTGATCTTTTTCTTGGTGATCACCCGCCTCGGGGCGTCGGAGAAGCCTGAGAAGGCAATCTCCGAGGACTTCTTGGTCGGTGCTGTCAATGTTCCACTCGCGAACGTGGCAGGTTCAGCCGGTGGCACAGTCATCGCGAGCACCACCAAAGAGGGTCTTCCGCGAATCACTGTCGAGGCCCTCCGAATCGGCCCCGAAAGCAAGCTGCTGTCGGTTGGTTCGGCAGCGACTGGTGACGACGGCACGTTCACACTGCCCAGCCTGTTGCCCGGTACCTACAAGTTTCGGGTGAGCGGTGACGGCTTTGGTGAGGTCTGGTTCCCGAACGCAGCGAGCGAGGCTGAAGCCGACGCTGTCCCGGTGAACCCGACAGAGCCGACGCCGAACATCAACGTCGAACTCACCGGTGCGCTCGGCAGCCTCACTGGCCAAATCGAGCTTCCTCCTGATGCCGGCCTGATTGAGTTCACGGTCACTGCCACACAGGTCGTCGAACAATCGGGCAGCGACCCGGCACTGTCGCCGGCGCCCGTGAGTGTTACGCAAGTGACAACGGACGGCAGCATTGACCTCAATGGGCTGCCGACGCCTGCCACCTACACGATCACCGTGACAGGGCCCGGGTTCGAGACGCAACAGTTCGAGCAGCAACTCGATGGCGGCGATGCCACCGCGCTCAACACGGTCGTCCTCTCGGCTGCGGTCGGATCGATCAGCGGGACGGTCTTGGGCGACAACGACGCACCACTCGGCGGGGTAACGGTCTCGGCGCGCAGCGGCGACATCGAATACGAAGTCACGACTCCGACGACCGGCAACCGAGGCCAATTCGAGATCATCGGGCTGGCGACTCCCGAGACCTACGTGCTCACGTTCGAACTCGAGAACTACTCGAGTGCAACGTTGGCGGTGGCCTTGGTAGCAGGCGCCGACAACCCAGGGGTGATTGCCCGATTGGTCGGCGGGAGTGGTTCGATCACGGGTTCGGCGGTCGACGCGAACGGCTCGCCGCTTGGCGGTGTCGTCGTCGAGGTTGAGGGCGACGGGTTCGTGACAGAAACGTCGACATTGACCACGAGCGGCGCCGATGCGCCGGCTGGCAGCTTTGCGTTGAGCGAGCTCCCGGTGCCGGGTGACTACACGCTCACTTTCTCAGCCGATGGCTTTCAGAACGAATCAGTTGCGGTGACGTTCAGCGGAGCCGGAACACAGTCCGTTGGCTCCGTCACCATGGCTTCAGCTACTGCACAGGTCAGCGGTACGGTGCTCGGAAGCGGCTCGGGAGTGGGCGGCCTGACCATCACGTTGACCGACGGTTTGAAACCACGATCCACCACGAGCGCAACGAACCCGCCCGGCGTGTTCGCGTTCGTTGATGTTCCGCCTGGTTCGTACACGCTGACGTTTACCGACCCGAGTCCGGCCCCGAGGTTTGAAGATCGTGTCTTACTGGTCCGGGTCACGGGCGGCATCGACGTCTCACGGACCGTCACGCTCGTCGCTTTGGGGTCTTGACGATGCACGCCACCGCATGGCCTGAAGAGCTCGACCTCGGCCCCGGTGACACCGGATTTCTGTCGCTGGCCGTGACGAACACGTCGGCCGTGATCGACGCGTATCGCGTCCAACTGTTTGGCCTCGACCCAGAGTGGGTCCAAATCGAGCCGCAACGCCTCTCGCTGTTCCCTGGGGAAACCGAGAACTTCGGCATTCAGGTCTCGCTTCCGGAGGACTACCCGTCGTCTGAGCGGCGACTCGCTGTCAACGTCGTCTCCGAGGCCGATGCGGCTGCGTTCTCGATGGTCCACATTGACCTCGCCGTCCGACCGCAGACCGACACCACGGTTACCCTCGATCCTTCACTGATCACCAGTGGGCGATCCGCGACGTTCGGCATTGTCGTCTCGAACGTTGGCAATACGTCGGTTACCGCAGTCCCGTTCGGGATCGACCCAGAAGACCTCGCGAACTTTGATTTCCAACCGCCTCGGGTCGTGGTTCCCCCGGGGCGTAATCAGGTGGTGCAGGTCACGGTCAAGGGTGGTCGGTCCTGGGTCGGCCAGCCCCGCGCTCGAACCTTTACGTTCGGCGTTGATGCAGAGAAGCGTTGCGAGACGCTCGGCACGTTCATCCAGCGTCCGCGCATCGGCCGATGGATGATCTCGCTGCTCGGTCTCCTCACCGCTGCGCTCCTGTTCGCTGTCGTTCTGTCGTTCTCGTTTAACAAGGTGGTTGACAAAGCAACGGTCGCCGATGAAGTGCTCAACGCTGCGCTCAAGCAAGAAGACGCTGGCGGAGCGGTCGTGCCGACGAATCCCGGGTCGGTTTCGGGCAGCCTTTTGTCCACCACCACCGGTGAGGGGCTCGCCGGTGTGCAAGCTGAGCTGTTTGTTGCGGACCAACTCGACGTGCCGACAAAGACCTCGGTCACCGACGACCAAGGGGCGTTCACGATCAACGATCTGGCGTCCGGCGAATACTTGGTTCGGCTCACGGGCGCTGGAGTTGGAACCCTTTGGTTCCCGGACGGCGTTGTATCGGCCGACGTCGACCCGATCGAACTCACTACGGGTCAGAACCTCGAATTGCCCCCGGCATCAATCGGCGGCGTGCCCGTCGAAGTCGCTGGTTCAATCAACGTCGAAGACCCCGCGGGCGTCGTCTTGACCCTGGTCGTTGCGGGTCAACTCGCTCCGGGAACCGACGCCGTCGTCGCGACGGTTCCGCTCGGCGCCGACGGGTCGTTCAACATGCCCGATGTTCCAACACCTGGCGACTACGTACTCATCGTCGAGCAACCGGGCGCGGCCACCGCGAGTCGGGAGATCAGGCTGGAGCCGGGCGAGCAACTTGACAACGTCGAGATCGCCCTGAAACCGGGTAACGGGATTGTGAGCGGCAGCGTGTCGTCACCAGACGGTCTGCTCGGCGGGGCATTGATCACGGCAACCGACGGAACGAACACGATTGAGACGGTGTCGTTGACCGAGGGCAATGTCGGCTCGTTCGCGTTGCGCAACCTCGCGACGCCATCGCAGTACACGATCACGATCAGTAAAGACGGCTTCTCGCCAGAGACTCGGACTGTTGCGCTCGGTGACGCTCAGGACGTCGGCAACTTCAGCAGCCGGTTGCTTCCCGCAGTCGGTTCAGTCCGTGGCCTTGTCACGCTTGGAGACCTGCCACCGCGAGGGCTCTCAATTTCGATCTCGGGAGGCGATATCAACCGCCAAACACGAGTGGTGAGCCAAGGCCTGGGCACTGGCTCGTATGCATTCACCAGACTCCCGGCGCCGGCCACGTACACCCTCACGTTTTCCGGGGCAGGCACGATTCCTCAGGTACGTGTCGTCGACCTCGATCCGAACTCGGGTAACCAGAATCTCAGCGGTATCGATGTGGCACTCTCAACTGCAAGCACCACGGTGCGCGGTGAAGTCAGGAACGCGGCGGACGATCTGTTGCCACGCGCCGATGTGGTGCTCAGCGACGGTACGACGGTCTTCCGTTTCCAGTCCGGCGACGAGCCGGCAGGTGCGTTCGAATTCTCCAACGTCGCGCCCGGCGCGTACACGTTGACCGCCAGCCGCAAAGGCACCGTGCCCGTCGTGCGGCTTGTGAACATCACCGCAAACGAGGCGACGCCTTTCTTCGGCCTCACGCTCGGCCGCGCCGCTGACATATCGGGCGTTGTCGTCGGGACGAACGGCATCAACGATTTCGACCCAGGTTCGCAGCGTGTGGAACTCCGACTCTTCGCGTCGAATCAGTTCCCCGCAGGCGAGACGATCCAACGTGTTGTCACCGATGACAATGGTGCGTACTCGTTCCCTGAAATTGATGCACCTGAGACCTACATCGTTGCGGTCTATGCGACGGTGAACTCGGGCGAGCCGCTCGACTCTCAAATCATTTCAACCAAACCGAGCGATCAAAACAACGCGACTGACTTCAAGGTGGCACTGTGATGACGGAGACGATCCCAATGAATTCGACCTCCGCCCTGAAGACCCTGCACCAGAGGATGGTCGCCTGATGTCAGCTCGACTCAATATCTCCCGCGATGTCGTCGACGGTGCAGCGGGCGAAACCATCGTCGTTCGCTGTGTGCTGCACAACGAGGGCGCGGGCCCAGCCACCTTCACGGTGCGGATACTCGGATTTGAGTCTGCATCATTGACCCAGCAGCCGTTCGTCGTACACATCCCTGCGGCTGCATCGACACCGTGTGATATCCCGGTCACCTTGCCCCTGAGTTTGCCGACCGGACATCACGCCGCGGCATTTGAGGTGTCGTCGGATCGCGACCACGATCGGCAACTCGCACCGTTCTCGATTGCTGTTGCGTCAGTTGAACGGGTGGTTATCGAGCCGACCCCGTCGCCGGTTCGAGGGCGCCGCCGTGCCAAGTTGCGCATCGATCTGACGAACAACGAACCCGAGCCGGTGGCGTTCACACTGCTGGGAGAAGCAAGCGGTGTGCGGGTCAGGTTCCGCCAGGACGACTTCCAGTTGCAACCGGGCGAACACGCCGTCACCAAGGCCAAGATCAAGGGTCCACGCCATTGGGTCGGCGAGATGACCCAACACAATCTGCTTCTCAGCGCGCGTGGCCGGTCATCGACGGCATCGGTCACTACACCGTTCGTGCAACGGCCGCTCTTTGCTCGTCGCCTCCGCATGCTAGTCGCTGGCCTCGCCGTGATCGCTCTGTGGCTGGGGGCCATCGGCGGCACGGCCCTGTGGTGGACGAATCGGAACAATGCCGATGATCAGCAGGTGGCGTCAGGGCCCGGTATCGATGCCGACGGCGACGGGCTCATTGACCCGTTGCTCGACGCTGCAGGCAATCCGATCACCGGAACCGGCGGCACAGCAGCGACCATTGGATCAGGCGTTGACGCCGATGGCGACGGATTTTTCGACCCGCTACTCGACGCCGATGGTAACCCCATCCCCGGAACCGGTGGGGCAGCCACGAGTCTCGGCAGCGGCCAGGATGCCGATGGCGACGGATTTTTCGATCCACTACTCGACGCCGATGGTAACCCCATCCCGGGAACTGGTGGCGGTTCGGTTGCAGGCGCCGGAGGCGGCTCCGGCCCTGATTCGGGTGTCGACCTCGTCAGCCTGACCACGCCGACATCGACAGTTATCCGCGGCACGCTGACACTTGATGGCAGCGATGACATCTCCGCGGTGTCGATTCGTTTGGCTCCGATCGCGCTCGGCGCACAACCGCCACAAGTGCAAGCGTTCCGCGCTGCGGCGTCGGCGCCGGATACGACTGCCGCCCGCCCAGTCAAGATCTGGTCGGCTCGCCGGGGCGTGGCCCCGCGTACCTTAAATCCGGTTCGTCAGTCCGAGCCATTGGCGCCTCGTGACGCATCGATCACCGCTGACGGCATCTGGTTGTTCTCCGACGTCCCACTTCGCCAGTCGTACGAAGTGGTGTTTGCCAACCCCGGCTACGACACGCAATCGTTCGTGGTGACACCTCAGAATGACGGTACGCCGATCGACTTCGACGTCGAACTCGTTCCCGCCATTGGCGCGATCTCTGGCGTGGTACAAGGACCGAGCGGGGCGCTGGGCGGCGCCACGATCAGCGTGACCGACGGAACCCTCACCTTCGACACGACCTCGGCCACGGACGGCTCAATTGGGACATTCGGACTCAACGCACTGAGCACGCCCGGCGTCTACACCGTCACCGCGTCGCTGCGCGGCTACGGGACCGAAGTGCAGCAGGTGCGCCTCGGCGAAGGTCAGACCATCTCGAACGTTTCCATCGCAATGGTGCGCGATGTCGGCGCGATCGGCGGCCAAGTCGTCGACGACCGCGGCAACCCGCTCGGCGGCGTCACGATCACCGCGACGAACGGGTCG
>JBNMOS010000058.1:0-20140 GCA_051275435.1 Ilumatobacter sp. | reverse complement strand
TGGATCGACGGAGACGCAATCCCGATGTTGCTGGCCAGCGTGCCGCTACCGAACGGATTGACGCCGACCTGTTGGCTGGTCGTCGATGCGACATGCAGGTGGGCAACGTTGCGCAGCGACTCTGGTAAACACGTCTGGTGGGACGACTTCAGGACAAGGTTGCGTTGATTACGGGTGGAGCGCGAGGGATTGGAGCTGAAACCGCCGCGCTGTTCGCTGCCCAAGGAGCGACGGTGGTAATCACCGACGTGCTCGACGACGTTGGTGAAACAACCGCTGCGACAAACGACCGCATCGGCTATCGGCACCTCGACGTTCGATCTGAGGACGGCTGGCGCGCCGTCGTGACGGCCGTCGTCAAGGAGTACGGACGTCTCGACGTGCTGGTCAACAATGCGGGCGTCGATCTGAGGAAGAAGCTGTCAGCGACCACGTTGGCCGACTTCGAGCGGCTGATCTCGATCAACCAGATCGGCACGTTCCTTGGCATGCAGGCGGCATCGGGGGCATCGATTGCAGCCGAGGCACCCTGCTCGATCGTCAACATCAGCTCAGTTGCAGGCCTCGAAGGAGTGCAGAATCATGCGGCGTACAGCGCGACGAAGTTCGCCGTGACCGGTCTGACCAAGGCAGCGGCAAAGGAGTGGGGCCGATACGGGATCAGGGTCAACTCTGTGCACCCCGGCATCATCGTCACGCCGATGACCGACGATCAGTTCGCCGACCCCGACATCCGTGCGGGCGTCGAGCGAAATCTGCCGCTCCGACGGCTCGGGCAGCCCATCGACATCGCCAACATGGTGGCGTTTCTGGCCAGTGACGAGTCGTCGTACTGCACCGGCCAGGCGTTTACGGTCGACGGCGGTGTGCACCCCTGAGGCGCTGACCTGCCTGGATACCGATACGCAGGTTGCTGCTGGTGTGGAGCAGCCGACGCGCTCGGGCGAAAACCCACGAGGGAGGCGCACTGCGGTCGAAACCACCGTGCGCCTCCCTCGTTGATCAGTGCGTGACGCCGTTGTCGACGTCAGAAACTGTCAGCTGGTCGTGAACGTTCCGACGTCTTCAGCACCCGACAGATCGGTCGAGTACGGGGCGTCACGGTCGAGCAGGTACTCGCCCATGAGCCCACCGTTGCCATTGGGTCGAACGTTCTGCAGGTAGTACAAACCGCGATCGGGGTTCGGTGGGTCGTTTGTCTGGCTGTTGTTCAGGCTGACTTCCATCGTCCGGTCGCCGCAGATCACGGTTGCGGTGCTCTTGGCGTATGTGTACGGCGGGTCGGTGCCGTCGATTTTCTGCGACGACTGATCCGTGATGACGCCGTCGGCAACAGCGAAACGCACATTCATCTTGGTGAAGACCGGTGCCTGGCCAGGCACCGTGCCGCTCAAGTTGAATTGGCGCGTGGCCACCGCGAGGTCGTCGGAAGCGGCGCATGTCGGGCCGGCTGCCTGGGCTGGGAGCGCAGGGTTCGAGGCCGGCGGAAGCGGTGTCATCGTGCTGGCGCTCATCTGGAAGATGCCCGTGTCGGTGTTGCCGGGAAGGCCGTCGACGCGACGGAACTTGCCCTTGATGAGGGCCGGATCGCTCGTAAAGGTCAGGTCGTAGAACTCCCACTTGCTCGGGGTTCCGATCGGGGCGTACGGCGCTGTCGACTGGAACTTTCCGTTCTCGACGGTCAACATGTTCGAGCCTTTGCCGACTTCACCACTTCGAGCGATCGAGTCGTCGCCACCATCGCTGGCGTTGCCATTGTCGCTCGGAGTTCCACCGGTCACTTCGTTGGAGGTGATGGCGAACCGGGCCTGGGTGTAGGTATTGGACGCGGCTGATTCGATGCCTGGGCGATCGCCCTGCCATTCGATTTTCCACGTTTGGAGACCGACGTTGATCGGAGTCGTGGTGGCGACCGTCGTGGATGGCGTCGTCGGCACGACCACGGTGTCACTGGCGCAGTACCTGACGATGTCGATGATCAGATCCGTTGTACTTCCAGCACCTGATCCGAAGTACAGGTCGACGTTGCCTGCTGCGGGGAGGCCAACGGAACCGAAGTTGTTGGAGAAGGTGTTGGCAGTGCCGAAGTTTTCACTCGAGGTTCCGGGAGTCCCGGATGAAGTGCCAGGTCGAACCGAAACGAACCCGGGTGCGCTGTTGCTCACCACGGTGACGTTGAAGTCGACAGACGACGCTCCGGCCGGGATGACGGTTTGCGTACCGAGCTTGCCGAGGACAATCGGGCCGGTGACCTGCAGCTTGAAGTTTGTGCCAGCGGTGAGCGGGCCGGCGAGGCCGAGGTCGCCACCTGCGGGCTCGGGCACCTCGTCGCGGGTGTCAAGAATGCGGACAGGTTCTGCCAGCGAGACGATCGAGCAACCTTGTGCCGATGGGGCAGCTGAAGCTTGCCAGGCGTTGACGACGAAGACGCTTGCAAGCAGGGTCAATGCAACACCAGTCGCAAACCACGCAGTCGCGTGTATCCGAAGACTAGACATTTAGGGTTCCTCCCAGGATTTGCGCGAACAGGCGGGTCCGCGAGCGCAATCCTGGCACAATGCGTGCCAGGTTGCTTGGCGGAACCGGCGCATCTCGGGGGCTCGCGTCGCAACGCGTTCTGCAGCGGCATCGCCGACCAGACCGACGTGGTCAGTGGGCGCACTCTTGCCGATTTGGGGGCCTGAGAGCCAGCTACTTGTCGGCGACCAGGCTCGGGTAGACGGCCTGCATGGTGTGGAGCAGGCTTTCGATTTTCATGGCCTTCGACTTCGACCCTTGAACTTTCAGGTTGCGGAAAAGGATTGCCCTGCCGAGTGGGAGTGTTCCCAGCAACAGTTCGTGCAGGGAGTTCGCAGTCAGGTCGGCGGTGAGCGTTGCGTCAAGTTTCTGCGCACCGAATGATGTCTGCACTGGCTTTGCTCGCCCGTCGACCCACAGCTCGACGTCGGGCTCTCGGAGACGGAACCGGATCACCATCTCCTGCTCGACGAGTTCGTCCATTCCGTCGGGGTCGTCGGTTGCGATCCGGTCGAACATGCGGGTGAACAGCGCTTCGAACTGGGCCTCGCTCACGTAGATCTGGCTCATGGTGCGACGGTAACCCAAGCCGGTGCTCGTGTTAGTGAGTCACCGAGTGTCAAGAGGGTCGAGCGTTGATCGTTTCGAAGGCTGATTACTGCCGAACTGCGGTTGCAATGACGAACTCGCCGGGCACGAGATAGCCGTCACCGTCACGGAACTCGGCAATCGATTCAAGATATTCGTTCTCGACGTCTCGTTGCTCGTCGTCGCCGAATCGTCCGAACGGGAGCGCGACCGGGCCGCCGAGAAACGCCGCACCGATTGCCTCGCCAGCGTCGCGATACGCAAGGTCGACCCGAAGCCGGGTCACGCTCACATCGACGAAACCAGCGTTTTCGAGTGTCGCCTCGATGGCCCCGGGCGTGCCAAGGAAGAAGAACATTGGGCAGACATCAGACTTCACGCGACGGTCGACGATCGGGAACAAGTCGGCCCACCCGCAGTGACGGCGTTCGCCCCACACCGAGACAGCGATTCGACCAGTCGGCCGGAGCACTCGATGCATTTCGGAGGCGGCGACTGCTGGCTCCGGTACGTACATCAGGCCGAGCGAGCACAGCGCCAGGTCGAACGACGCGTCGTCGCAGTCGAGCGACTCGGCGTCGCTGCGCCGGAACGATGTATTGCTGGACCCCCGTGCTTCGGCTTTGGCTTGTGCCGCAGCGACCATCTTTTCCGAGATGTCCAGTCCGACAACGTGGCCGGTGGCACCGACGCGGTCAGCGGCATCGAAGGTGACCTCGCCGCCTCCGCACGCGACGTCAACCACGTGCTCACCGACCTGCGGATCGCTGAGGCGGATCGACGCCTCATGGGCTGGTCGGAGTTGCTCGCCCCAAAAGGTCGCGTAGGAGGCCGCAGCGCGGTCCCAGCCGTACCGTTGAACACGGCGTTGTAGCTTCGGTTCCACGTTCAGGTCGTCGGTAACTGGATCGACACGGTCCGCTTCATTGGCGTTTCGCCGGAGAAGACATCGCGGTATGGGCTCAGGGCGTCACCCTCGTCGAGCACCCGGAGAACGTCAGCTTCCGGATGGGAGCTCTCAACGGTGACGTGGTAGCGGACCTCGCTGTAACCAGGTCGTGCGGAGGCGTCCGTGGAGAGCATTCCGACGACATCGGAATCGGCCTCGATCTCCACTGTCACCGACTTCAGTTCGACACCAAGCCGAGCTGCTCGCAGCTGATAGCCCATTGCCAAGCAGCTCCCAAGGGCAGCTCGCCCGAGTACCCCCGGTGTGGGCCCCGAGCCGCCGCCGCCCAACGTGTCGGGGAGGTCGGTTTCCAATCGCCAATCGCCTTCCTGGCTCGTGCAACGGAGCCCGTCGGTGAGGGTGGTCACTGAGCGGTCGGTGTCGATTCCGAGGCTCGGATGCTTCGTGACCGCGTTCTCGACCCGATCGAGAGCGGTGCTGATCGCCTGCGGGCCTGGCATCTCGATCGTCATATGGCACCGTACACCGGGGCCGTCTGGCGATTCCGAGGCCTCGGGCCGACACGCCCTGTCCGCCCGAGCACGTTTGTCGTCGAACATCGACGGGCGTCCATGGAGCTCGATTCACGTTTCACCTGCTCAGCAGGCTGTGCGTGGATCTCCATGGACGCCCGCAGACGTCGTGGCGGAAGGCGTGGGATTCCGACCTGTGGCGCGTTGTCCCTGGTCAGGGACTCGCGAGTGTCGAAATCGGTCGATTTGAGAGTAACCCTGAGACTAACCGGCGAGCCGAAAGTCCTACGTAGCGCGTCAGCCGGTGCGTTCGAGCCGGTACTCGCGGAGAAGGCGAGGTTGCATCGCGGCGGGCGCTTCGTGATCTCCGTGGAGGACGTCGGGATCGAGGTCGATGCCGTTCGGCCAGGCGACGGTTCCGGCAACCGGATCGACTGTGACTGCCGCAAAGGTCTCGTCGTCGTCGATCGCAGTGAGAACGCCCGGCAACGCGTCGGCGAAGTCGAGTTCGCGCACGATGCCGTCGGAGAACGTGACCCTCAAAGAGCGCACGTCGAGAAGCTCAACGTTGCTGACACGTGCGAGATCGGACATGCCCACAGGTTACTGGAGGGGATCAATGACCGAAAGGGCGGCCGGTTCTTGAGCGAGGGACCAGTTGGCAGTGAGCTCGTCGAGATGAAGGGTCCGCCACTGTTCGACGAGTCGGGCCGCCGTCTTCGGGAGGCTTCCTCGGACGACCGAGCCGTCGTCGATGCGGAGCAGGGCCTCGTGCTCGGCATAGATCGCATGGAAATGCGGCGGGTTGTGATCAGCGAAGTACATGTAGATCACGATCCCGTAGAACTCACTCAGCCGTGGCATGTGCTCAACCTACGGCAGGGTTGACGGAGCGGTGTGACAACGCGATTGCGATCAGCCGATTGCCCTGTTGTCAGCGATGTGGGCTTCGATTCTCCGGCGTGCGCGTTCGATGAGGGCTGGCGGCGCCGTGGTGAGATGGGTTTCGAAACCGGCGCGTACGATCGCCTGACGCTCGCTCGGAGTCATTCGCTCCAGCTCTTCAGCCGACCAAATCTTCGATCCGTTCATGTCCGCAAGGTACCAAGGCAGACATGTGTGAAAAATGGGTGGCGACGATTGCCGTCCAACCGTCGTGCCCAGAGCGAACCGTGCGCTGGCGTTAGGATAAGAGGGCTCGATTGGCGACGAACTGCTCCAGCTGTTCGACCGTGAAACGAACGCTCCGACCGATTCGAATCGGCGTGAGCTGGTCACTGTCGATCAGGAGGTAGATCGATGAGCGGCTGAGTGACAACATCTCGGCGGCTTGCCTGATGCTGACGAGTAACGGTCGCGCCTTCGTATCGGTCGGTTCGGTCGGGTTCCGTGTCGGTTGTGCCATGTAGAGGTAAAGGCCGGCGCACGGACGCTGCGGGACATCAGTGCATCGAGGCGGACCGAACACGCGTGACCGCCAGCGGTCGACCCGTCCGTGCATGCCATCGTGTGAAGCGTCGTGCGCGTCGGTCGGGCGAGCAAACCGGTCGTCATCGCGATGAGGTCTACGCATAGCGTCGTCGGATGTCCGACCTCACCACCATCGCCAGAATCAGTGCGCCTGGTGGTCTGATTCGGGAGCGCCGAATCGAGTTGGGTTGGACGCCAGGTGAACTGGCCAATCGCAGCGGGCTTGCCGAGGCGGACATCTTGAAGATCGAGAACGGTCGACTTGATGCACGCAGGTCGACCGTCCATCGACTGGCTGTTGCTTTGACTTCTCCCTGTTGCGAGTTCTGCAGCACCGGAGTCCGGGATCTTGTTGCTTTGATCCGTGAGATGTCCCGTTTCTCGAATGACGCCGCCTTTACCTGGGTGACGGCGGCTCGCTGACAGCGCACGCACCGTCGTCTTGATGACGAGTGGAGGTGGTGACGATGAGCAGACGGCCGGCAAATGTCTGCTGCTGGGTTGCCCTGCTGCCGGTCGCCCTGGGTGATGGATCGTGGCCCGCTATCGGTGTGTCCGTTTCTGCGTCGCCGTCTGTCGGCGGGTCGCCCGGTTCCTCCCTGGCCATCCCGCCGGGTCATTTCGGTGGTGCCGCCGCAGTCCCGGTCCGGTCGGTGGGCTCGGCTCGCGGGTGTGGAGGTCGCTTCGTTTCGGCCTGCGTCTCGGTTGTCCGCTGTCGTGTCCGTCAGGCCGGCGGTGCCGGGCCGTTGCGTGGCGGGTTGGCGGTGGTGGTCTGGGCTCGGGTTGGTAGCGGTTTCAGACATTTGCACCTGGGTGATCGCTCGCGGGTCGTGTCATGTTGACGGTCGGCAAGGTCGGCCCCGGCAACGCCGACTACTACGAGCGTGACGTCGTCCGAGGGGCGGAGGACTACTACGCCGGTGATGGTGATGCTCCGGGTGTCTGGATTGGTCGTGCAGATCTGGTGGGGGCTGTCGCTGGCAGTCTGGCGACAGCTGTTGACTCCAAGCTGCTGCTGGAAGCGAAGTGCGCACCGGACGGTTCGAGGCTCGGCAAGACAACGGTGACGGAGCGGTCCGTCACGGCATTCGATTTGACCTTCTCGGCACCGAAGTCGGCGAGTGTCCTTTACGCCCTTGGCAGCCCGGCTGTTTCTGCAGCGGTCGAGGTCGCGTTCACGGCTGCTGTCGAGCAGGCGATTGCGTCGGTGTCGCCACGCATTGCGTACACGCGCACCGGTCATGCCGGTGCCGCGGTCGTGGATGCCGATGGTGTGCTCGGGGTCCGGTATCGGCATCGCACGAGTCGGGCACTGGATCCGCAGCTTCACGATCATGTGCTGATCTCCAACGCCGTTCGTACGGAGTCCGATGGGGAGTGGCGCACGATCGACGCTCGTGGCCTGTATCGGAATGCGAAAGCCGCCGGCGTCGAGTTCCAGACGTTCTTCCGCTCAGCACTGGGTGCGTCCTTGGGTGTCGAGTTCGGCGACGTCGACGCAAACGGCCAAGCCGACATCGTTGGCATCGACCAAGCAGTGCTCGATGAGTTCTCCACACGCAGCATCGACATCGAAGCGGCGTTGGGAAAGTGGACGGCAGGGTTCGTGGAACGCGAGGGCCGCGACCCCACTCCTGGCGAGGTCGGTAAGGCGCACAAGACGATCACGTTGGCGACACGACCTGCCAAACCCGACGAAGCCGGACACACGACCTCGACACTGCGGGCCGGTTGGCGAGATCGTGCGAACCGTCTTGTCGACGTCGACCAGATGATCGACACGACGCTCGGAAAGGTGTCATTCCCTGCGGTGATCGTGCGTCCGAGCGTCGGTGAGGTGTTAGAAGCGGTGGAGACACGACATGCAGAATGGTCCGAGTCGCAGTTGATCGAACAGATCGCGATGCGCACGACCGGCCCCAACCCGGCCACGATCGCAGACACGATCGAAGAGATCCGGGCCGAAGCAATGGCATCGGCGGGCGTCGTCGATCTCTGCCCGGAGATCGAGTCAGGTGACATGGTTCGTGCGTCGGATGGTCGACCGGTTGGGTTGCCGCCGTCGGCGGTCAGGTACACGACAAGCCGGCACCTGTTGCGTGAGGTCGAGCTCGTCGAATGGGCGACCGTCCCGGCAATGACACGCCATCGACGACACGAACCCACGCCCGGAACGTTGGAGGGTCTCGATGCGAGCCAAGCCGACGCAGTCGCTGCAATGCTTGGGACGACCCGCCCCGTTGTGACGGTGGTCGGCCCGGCCGGTGCCGGCAAGACACGGATGCTCGCCGCCGCAGCCGAGTCATGGCGATGCGCCGCAGTCGAAGTCTTCGGCGTTGGACCGTCGGCGTCGTCGGCTCAACAACTCGCCGACGGCGCAGCAATCAGAACCGACACGCTCCACAAGCTCGTCTACGAACACCACACGAAGTGGGCCGAACGCCGACAGCCGCCAGGCCTGGCGTGGGTGTTGCCGGCTGGGTCGGTCGTGATCATCGACGAAGCGGGCATGGTCGACACCCGACTGCTGCACACCTACGCCCAGATTGCGCAGCGCAACCGGTGGCGAACGATCCTCGTTGGCGATCATCGCCAGCTCGACGCGGTCGATGCGGGTGGCATGTTTGCCGAACTCGTCGAACACACCGACGTGTTGACGGTCGAACTCGACACGCTCCATCGCTTCGAACATCAATGGGAAGCCGACGCATCACTCCTTCTCCGCGACGGCGACGTCTCATCGGTCGAGGCGTACGAAACCCGCGATCGGATCCACGGATACGCCGACGAGAAGGCGGCGATCGAGGCGGTCGTCGACGCAGCGTTCGTCGGCAATGTCGAAGGCCGCGATGTGCTCGTCATGGCACCGACGAACAGGGTCGTCGAGCAGATCAATGCGGCTATGACCGAACGGCTCCTCGATGCCGGCCAGCTCGATCCGGCCGACGCGATCGAGATTGGCGGGCATTGGTTCTATGTCGGTCAGCCAGTCGTGACCCGAGCCAACGACCGACGCCTCACCCACGGACCAGACGATGCGCAATGGGTGCGCAACGGTGACCGCTGGACCGTCCTCGCCGGCACCAGAGACGAGCTCTACCTCCAGCATCGAGAGACTCGCGATCGCCAGGCACTCCCAGCGGAGTACGTCGAGGCCGGTCACCTGAGTGTGGACTACGCGTCGACGATCAATCGAGCGCAGGGTGCGACCGTCGATGAGGCCCATGTGATCATCGATGAGCGGACCAACTCCAAGCAGTTGTACGTCGCCATGACACGCGGTCGCAACGCAAACCACGTTCACGCGGCGCCGCCGGCGTTCGATCTCGAACAGCACGGCCCGACCCAGATCGCCGGCCAATGGACTCCGACGGGCGCCGTGGCGCAAGCACTCCGACGACATCCCGACCAGTTGAGTGCCCTCGCACGTCGCCGACAACTCAGAGAAGACACCGACGGACGCTTCGGGAAACTCGGTAGTCAGCCGGTCGCACAGCCGTCGGATCCTGCCGCCGCAGCGATGCGACGACTCCAACACCTGTCCCGCCGTCCCTCTCAAGGCCTGGGACGATGACCTCCGCCCGGCCCGAAGAACCGTTCCGCTGCGTCGGGTACGTCGACGCGAGGGTCAGGTGAGGTCGATCGCGTGCTTGGTGGCCAGGTCGGCGAGCATCGACTCAAGCGGAATGGCAGCACTGGCCGCGGATGCCCGCACGATGGCCACAGCGGCGTACAGCGCGTAGGCCCAGTACTGCTCGATCCAGTATGTGACCTCGTCGAGTAGGTCCGGTTCGAGACCGCCATGCACGGCATGCGCGGTCAGGACTGCGTACTGGATCCGTCGATGCTCCTTGCCCCGGAACGCAACCTCGGGCAGGTACGTCGATAACAGCTCTCGGTAGGCGACACCGGGTTCGCGTTCGACCCCAGCGACGGCGAGGGCGTCGGCGGCGAGCTCCATGAACACTTCGCCCGGGAACGTGTTGTGCTGCACGTGCAGGTCAGCGATGTCGGCGACGAGCTGGTTTGCATCGTCATCGCGCAAGAGCCCGGCGAGGAATCGACGCAGTGCCTCGGCGTGATCATCGTCGGTCGGCCTACTCATGAGAACACAGTACGCGAGCGGCGGTCGAGCATTTCTCGGTCCACCGATCCAAGCACGTTATGGCGCAGGTGATTACCCGCATATGTGCCGATCGCGAGCGGTGTTGAGTCACTGATCGAGGCGAGATTATGCGCCGTCAGGTCTGCAGCCGGACCTCCAACACTTCGGCGGTTCTCCAGCGCGGTCAGGGATACTCCTGACCGTGACGACGAGCGCGTGTCGGCGTGCTCGTGCTGGTCGGAAACGCTGGGTCTGAGCGGGCGGTAGGAGCGCTTCAGCCGGTGGACCGGAGGTGCAAACGAACGGTGTCGGCCGTCTCGGCAGCGATGAGATGCTCCGCCCGAAGCTCGTCGAGCACGGCGATGAACGAATCCGCACCAACGCTTGCGAGGATGCCGAACGGTCCGAGGGTTTGCCCCGTCGCCGCGCGCCATGCCGCGTCGATGTCGGAGCGGTCTGCGACGCCTTTGACCTCGATCATCACCGCTGCTGTGACGAGCGCGCCGAGGAGTGCGTTCGACGCGGTCTCCGACGGTGGCTCGGCGTCGGCGAAGTCGGGTTGCTGGTAGGCGGGCTCGGGGTAGGTGTAGAAGCCAGCGCCCGACTTCTGGCCGAGACGGTCTGCTTCGACCATCTCGGTGAGGAACGGCTCGACGCGCTCGCGGAGCGCTTCGCGGTGTGCGTCCTTCGTCGGTGTGCTCCAGCTCTCACGCATCAGGTCCAGACCGAAAAGGTCCATCATCCCGAATGGGCCCATGGGTGCAGAGCGGTCGGTCATCCAAACTCGGTCGACGTCTTCGACGGTGGCGTGTCGGTCGAGAACAAGGTGGACCGCCATCAGCATCACGTGGCCGTTCATCGAGTTGAACACGTATCCCGGGTGCTCCTTCTTCAGCACCATGGGTGTGCCGCCGAGTGTTTCGACGAAGCGACGGAGGACGTCGATTGTTTCGGTCGATGTGCGTAGTCCACCGACGATGTCGTAGAGCGGTGCGCCGAGGTGTGAGTGGAGCGCGGCAAAGCGGGTGCCGCGTTCCACGGCATCTTCAAGGTCCGAGACCATGAGCGTGGACGTGTTGGTCGTGATGATCGTGGTGGGCGAAGCGAGCTTGTTGACCCGCTCGAGCACGGAGCGCTTGGCTTCGCGATTTTCGTAGATCGACTCGCTGACCAGGTCGGCACCATCGAGAGCGTCGGCCAATTCTGATGCTGTGGTCACACGACCCAGCCCTGCCGCGAGGGCGGCGGGCGTGCAGTACCCGATACCGACCATGTAGGCACCGATGCCTGCTTGCCGTTCGGCGACCGAGGTCAACATGTCAGCGGCCGCGTCATGCAACACGACGTGGTACCCGGACACTGCGGCGACAAGTGAGTTGACGCAGCCCATCATCCCTGCGCCGATGTAGGTGACCGTGCGGATCTCGCCGATGGGCCCGCCGTGCTCGAACTCGGCGGTCACGAGATCGCCCGCGGTAGATCGTCGAGCAAGATGAGGTTGGTGCTGCCCTTGCTCACGATGGCAGGCCGCTGTTCGAGCACGGGGAGAGCGGCGAGCGCGTTGACGATGTGAAACTGTGTTGGGTTCTGCTCCCACGAGAGCGTCTGCCACTCGACAGCACCTTCGCCGACCCACGCTTCGGTGACGACGTTCTCGGAGGGGAAGGCGGTCGGTTGGCTCGTCGTCTCTCCGAATCCGCTGACGCCCGGTAGATAGCGCCATCCCATCGACGTGTTCTCGCCGCCATCGGCGGCAGCAGCGATCTCGTCGTCGGTCGGCGCACGTGTGTTGCGAACGGAGAGATCGACGATCTTGTGGCCGAAGTGGCTTGCGCTGGTCTTCCAGACGTCACCGATCACCGAATGATCCTCGATGTCGGCGTAGACCTTCGGAACCCCCTGCAGCTCGCGTCCGGTGAGGATGGGGTCGGTGAGGTTCTCCCACATGACCAACGTGAACTGCCCGTCGATGACGTCGGCACCGCCGTTGAATCGGACCGAAGCGCTCACACCAATCAGGTTGTATCCGTGGCCAGCGAGCCAATCAACGCGGCGGTTGTTCGCGTAGACGACGGTCACGACGGCCTCGTCGGTGACGACAAAAGGTGCCGGAATGTACTGGGACAGCTGATCCCGGTCGGTCACATACGACGTCGTGATCGCAGTGACATCGTGATACCAACCCGATGCGCGGGGGTCGAACTGTCGAGGGCCGAAATGCGCCGGCATCAGGTAGGAGCTCTTCGGGTCGAACGTGAACATGTCCTCATATTGCCCGACCGGCCAACGCAGCGCGTCATCCCGGGATACTCCGGTCCGCCTCGCCGGCAGCACGCTGTCTGCGACAGACAGTTCTCAGGCGCCCCATCGGAGCCCGCCGGCACAGGCTCCACAAAGACATGCGTTCTGCGGCGCCCGATCCGCACGAACTGGAGCGGGTCGGACCGATCCGAAGTGCCGCTATGAGCGGATCTTTCGGGTTCGGACGCCGTGATTATCGGGCGGGCTCCGCCGGTCTGGAGGCGTGCGACTTCGCCGGATCTGTGACGTCGGGCAGCCTGAACAGACGCGCGATCTCGTGCGGATGAGTCTATTGGTGGACTCGACGTCGGGTTCAGGAAGCTGTTCGGATCTGATCCGGCAACGAGGCGTCCAGCGCGTCGTCCGGGATGGTCTCTGGGCCCCGAAAAGCACCGAGCACAAGCTGACCCACCGAGGAGTCGGCGCTGACCATCAGTTCGTTGAGCTTCTGTTGTCGGGCTGTTCTGTTGGTGCACTGCTCCGCGTTCGCGACGGCGAGAACGTCCGCGATCAACCCATACCGCTCGACCCGCCCGAGTCGTTCATCCGCATACGAAACGAACGCCGATCGAGTCGTTGCCCCGTCGAGGATCAGGTCGCGAACAATCCGGGCGTCCCGCAGAGTCATCGCGAGCCCCTGACCCACGAGCGGATCCCCGAACCCGGCTGCATCGCCGACCAAGACGACCCCCTCGACGAACGGTGTCGGTGCCCATGCATCGTCGCCGACCACTGTTCCGCAAGGGCCAGCGGGTCGCCCCGCCGCCAGTTCCTCAGCCCACGGAAATGCCAGCCCCGCGCACGCATCGAGGAAGCGCTGCGGTCCTTCGTGGCCGGTGAAGCGTCGGCGTTCAGACAAACCCGTGCACAGATAGACCCGCGCTCGACTCGGGGTCTGATGGAACATCAACATGTACAGGTCGTGGTCGTTGACCGTGGCTTCGAAATCGTGAGGAATCGCGTCGAGTCCGTCCACGAGTAGTCCGGAAATGCAACTGACGCCGTCTTGGTGTTCTCGTTCGATCCCGACCTGTTTCCGAACCGTCGAGCTGCGGCCATCCGCTCCGATCACCAGGTCGGGAGTCGCAGTGAAGGCCTGCCCTTGGACCTGCCAGGCAACCACCGGTGAACTTCCCGCCGTCACCTCGACGCCTTCGATCCCGCGGACCACAGTCGCTCCAACCGATGCGGCCGCTTCAAGGAGAGCCTGACACGCAACAGGATGGCCGATACTCAGCGAACCGGCCACTTCGGGGACCATCGCGTTCATTGGCACTTTCACCGGCTCATCGGCCCAACGGTTGTACCGGTGCCACCAGGATGCGTGCCGACCGCCCGCATCCAAGAGCACACGCTCGACCCCGAGCCGCTGCGCATCCGCGACTCCCCATGCCTGCAGGACCTCGCCGCGAACTCGATCTGCAAACGCCGTGGTGCGCTCAAGGACGGTCACCTCGAGACCCGCTGTAGCGAGCCCATACGCCAGAGCGCCGCCTGCGATCCCGCCTCCGACGATGACCACTGATTGTGCGCCAACAGCCATTCGCAACCTCAATTCGTAGAGTTGACGGAGCGTAGCCGAGGGGCGTCGGTCTCCCGGACGACTTCCGCCACCCGATCCCGTTGCTTCGGCAACCACCGCTCTGCCGTACACGTCGACACACAGAATCCCTTCCGCCCAGCACCCGAAGCCGCTCGACTCCGGCCCAAGTGCAGTGCTCGACACTCGCGTCCTCCCGAAGGCGTCAGACCTGTCCGGGATTCGGCAGTGGGGAGCGCATCGACCATCGCCGGGTTCGATCGCGCGATCTGAGCGGATCGACGCTCGCGTACGTGTAGATATGGGACGGGTCCCACGTGCATCGGTGAGCGTGATTATCGAGCGGCCTGCATGGTGTCGAAGGCGTGCGACTTCGCCGGATATCGCCCGTGGGTCGGAGCGTTCCAGCCGGCGATTACCGGGGGCCTTCGAGTCGACTGCAGGGTCACCTCAGATGGTGGGGTTCGAGTCCCTCTGGGTCCACTCGTTGTCATTTCGACAACGTCTCCGAAGGTCAGCGCCTGTTGCCGACATGACATTCCATCCGGGTCGGTGAGGTCGTACCTACAGCTTCGCGACGACGTGGGCGAGGACTTCTGACATCTGATCATGCGGGCTGAACTCCACCATGCGGACCGCGTCCTCGACCACGATGGTGTGGCCAGACGGCCAGTAGTAGAGCTCACCCGCATTGACGACCTCTTCGGAGCCGTCCTCGTAGTTGACGCGAACGCGGCCCTCGATGACATAGCCCCAGTGTGGACACTGGCAATGATCTCGCTCCAACCCCTCCAGCAAGGGGCAGAAGTCCAACCCGGTTGGGTACTGGATATAGGCGCTGGTCATTCCTCCCCAGTCCTGGCCGCGGATCATCTCACCGGTTGCCTCGTGGGCGATCGGCAGCTGTTCGACTGCATTGCGCATGGTTTCTCCTTCGTGGCGTTTCCGCCTTCGGTGGTTCCGGATTGGAACCCTCTGTTGTTTCGCTGATGGTCGGGACGTGGCCGTCTCGGCGGCCGTGGTCGGTGACGGCGGGTGTTGAACTGGTCCGGGAATGGATGGCCGATCACTGCTCTCATGGGATTCGCCTGCTGTGGGGTCTGGGCTAGCTCCAGCGGACGCGGAAGTTGTCATTCCAGAGGTTCATGAGGTCGGTGTCGCCACTCATGTTGATGCTCGAGTCAGGTGTGCGGTTCCAGAGCAGGACGTAGAGGTCGGCTGCTGTGCCAGTGAGTGTGAGGTCGGCTGCGTCACCCTCACGGGAGGTCTCGGTGTCTTCGGGGCCCATGCTGAGGTACCAGTGTTCGTTGGTGTCCTCGGTGTGAACGTGAATCGCTTGTGGGCGTTCGATGTTGAGAGTGCGGGGGCGTGGAGCGAACCCAGTCAGGAGTTCGTCGAGCATGTCGGTGGCGAAATGAGGTGTGAAGTGTGAGGTGATGCCGCGTGCCTGCTCAGCGTCGAATCGGTGGATCGCGATCTCGCTGGCCTGCCGACGCGCCCACATGGTGAGTGGCGTTGGCGCCGGGAGGAACGTGAAGGCGGCAACGTCTGCGGGTGCGGACTTCAACACCTCGATCAGGTTGGCCAGAGTGTCGCGGTACCAGTCGACGAGCTTGGCATCGTCCGGATATTGGCCGGCTTCACCGGTAAGGTCCGGCCAGTAGCGGACCAGGTCGGGCAGTTCTTCGACGTCGAGCCAGTCCGGCTCCGGAAACGCCACGTTTGCGGCCGCCCACAGGTGGATCATCCCGAGGTGACGCACGAGATTGCTCATGTCCCAATCAGGGCAGGGTGCGATCCGCACGCTCAAGTCGCCGCGCTCGGCCGCGGAGGCGAACAGGTCGCCCTCCGCGGCCACGAATCCGATGTAGTCCGTTACGTCCATGTGATGTCCCCTTCTTCAAATCGAGCAGCCGTTGAATACTGCAAAATGCACTGTGCAATACAGTGCAGAATACTGCATCATGCAGTAAAGTCAAGCGATGCCTTCGCGTCTCACCACATCGTCCTATGCCGTCTTAGGGCTGCTTGCGGTCCGGCCGTGGACCGGTTATGAGCTCACACAGCAGGCCACACGGAGCTTGCGCTTCGCGTGGCCCAAATCTGAGCGGCTCCTGTACGCCGAGCCGAAGAAGCTCGTCGAGCACGGCCTGGCCACCGCACTCAAAGAATCGGTGGGTCAGCGCAATCGCACCGTGTACACGATCACCGATGAGGGACGGACAGCGCTGCAGGGGTGGATGTCGACCGCCCCGGAGCCTCCGGTGCTCGAAGCTGAAGCTCTACTGCGGCTGCTGTTCGCCGAGAACGGCAGCGTCGATGACCTCACGGCCGCACTCGACCAGATGGGAGCCGATGCTGCAGAGAGGTACGCGCAGGTCGTTACGATCAACATCGGCTATCTCGACGGCCTGCATCCCTTCCCGGAGCGAACGCACCTCTCCGTGCTCTTCGCCACGTTCCAGCTCGAGCTCTTCGACCTGATCGTCAAGTGGGTGGACTTCGCAAAGGCCGAAATCGCAACATGGCCCACGACCGAGGGACTCGGGATGACCGACCGCACCGAGGCCATCCTCAACAACATCAAGCACCAACGATCCGTACTCGAATCACCACCCACAACTCCATGACGATCTCGGTCCGAGCGGGAACGGTCGACCGCCTTGGCATGCGTGACCACCGAGCGATCACGTCCTGACCACTGCCTGCAAGACCGCGCCACGTATCGGGTCCTCCTGCGGTGCCCGATATTCGCGTCGCCGCGATGGCTTCAGACCCGTCCGGGATCCGGCATTATGTGGGTAATCGGGCGCTCGATATCGACGCCGATATGCCGGGCGTACTGGATGGTGAGAGGCGAGCGGTCAGGTCTCGTCGTCGGTCGGTTGCGGGTCGAGGAGTTCGAGGGCGCGTTCGCTGACTTGGCGCGGTCGGTCGCCTTCGTGCTGGACGTAGCCGCGCGTCGTGGCGACGTCGTTGTGGCCGACGAAGCGGGCGACGTCTTCCAGGTCGAGTGATCCGGATGCGAACAGGTTCGTCACGACCGAGCGCCGGCCGGCGTGGGTGCCGAGGCCGGCAGAATCGATGTCGGCCCGCTCGGCCGCCTTTCGGATCGCCCGGTCGACATGCTGACGCAGCGTGGGTGTTCCGTCCGCGGTCGTGAACACGAGGTCGAGCTGCTCGCCGTCGTACTCGACCGTCGGCCACGGCCCCGGGTACGACGCACGATCCGCTTGGGAGAGATCGTGTCGAGCCCGAAGTAGTGACACCACGGTTCGCCCGAGCATCTGGACGCCCGTCGCACCTCGTGTCTTCGTCGGGCCGAGGACCATGCCGACACGATCGGCATACGTCGAACCTCGCCGCACTTGGACCGAACCCTCGTCGAGGTCGAGATCCTGCCACGCCAGGCCGAGCGCCTCGCTGATCCGCCAGCCCTGCACGAAGCAGAGCGCAGCTGCCGCAGCGAAACGAGGATCACACTCGGCGATCAGATTTTGGGTCTGAACAGGGGTGATCGTGCGTCGCTGCTTCGGCGCTGCCTTCGGTGCCTTGACCTTCCGGGCGACGTTCTGCGTGGCCAACCCGAACTCGACACCCTGCTCGAGGATCTGAACCAGCAGCGTCCGAACGTTCTTCGCGCGCGATGCGGAACCCTCGTCGAGCAGTTGCGAGACGAAGGTCGTCACCTGCTCGGCCCGTAGGTCGAAGACGGGGACCGCGCCGAGTTTGTCGGCGATCACCGAAGCGTGCTTGCGGTAGGTGGCGAGCGAAGTTGGCCGGACCCGATGTCGGGCGACGTGCTCCAACCACCACGCGGACAGTTCGCCGACGGTCGTGTGATCGTTGAAACCGTCGGCCAGTTCACCGAACTGTGCCTCGTGCGCGGCTTTCGCTACGTGGCGGTCGCGGGACGCAACGGCGAGCGCCCTCGTCTTGCCAGTCGGGCGTCCGACCTTGCCGTCCGGTTTGCGCCACGGAGCGACCCAGACCTGGCGTGTGCGATCGAAGTACGGCTCGGCCTCGCCGTTGGGGGCCTTGTTGACGACGACGAACGATTCACCCGAAGCGTCGGGGACCCGTTTTCCACGTGGTGTCTTCGGCATGGCTCAAGCCCCCTGTCGTTAGTCTCAAACCCCCGTTGAGAGTAACCGTGAGAGTAACGCACCGAAAACGGCGACGGGCGTCCATGGATCTCAAATCACGTTTCCCCTGCTCAGCAGGCTTTTCGTGGATCTCCATGGACGCCCGTGGACGTACTGGCGGAAGGCGTGGGATTCGAACCCACGGAGGCCCAGAAGACCTCAACAGTTTTCGAGACTGTCCCATTCGTCCGCTCTGGCAGCCTTCCATCGTCAAGGTTAGCGTGAAATTTCTCGAGCGGAATCCGCGTGTGAATATCCGCCAGTGATTTCGAGACCGCAACAAACCTTCCGTTCAAGCCGGCGAAGCTGCAGACCGATAGAATCGTATGCATTCGGTCAAGGCGAGCAGAACTGGGGATAGCGACACGATGTCTGCGTCAGCCAATTACTCACAGCAGCCACAACAAACACGTGTGCCGATGGTGCCCGTCGCGCCCGCCGCCGGTGGAGCGACGCCGACTCACGCACCGTTGGCTCCGCCACCGTTCGCCCCGCACGAGGCTGCAGCGACACCGGTGCCCCCGTTGGCGATCATTCTCGATGAGCTGATCTCCGTGGTCGACGGCGTCAACGACGCCCTGCTCGCATCGGTCGACGGATTTGCCGTGGCTCGAAGCGCGAATATGCCCGATTCCGCTGCACATGCAGCTGTTCTCGCTGCAGGCATGGGCCTCGCCCACCAGCTCGCCGCGATGGGTGGGGGCAGTGAACTGCGTCAACTGGTGATCGACCACGATCAAGGATTGCTTCTGCTCTGGCCGCTCGGCTGTCAGCGCGTCCTGGCGATCCTCACGAGTCGCAAGGTCGATCAGCAATCGTTGCGTGGATTCGTGCAGTCCAAGGCACATTGGCTCGCAGGGGAACAGCGATGATCGAGCAGATCTTCAAGATTTTGGTCACCGGGCCGTACGCGGCTGGCAAGACGTCCTTGATCCAATCTGTTTCGCAAACCCAGGTGATCTGCACCGACGTGACCACCAGCGGCGACGAAGCCGACGTCAAAGCGCACACGACGGTGGCAATGGACTTCGGTACCTATTCCATCGACGGCGACGATGTGCGCTTGTTGCTCTTCGGGACACCCGGCCAACCCCGGTTTCGGTTTATGACCAACATCTTGAAGGGTGACGTCGATATCGTCGCGTTTGTCATCGACGCCCAAGCGAAGCGCACCCATGCTCCCGCCGGTGTCGAATTGCGATCGATGCTTGCTGACCTTCAAGTGCCAGCAGTGATTGCGGTGAACCGATGCGACGACCTCGAAGTCGCTCAACGGATCGCCCGATCGATCGGTGCGTCGCCGGACCATCCGGTTGTCCCGTGTCAACTCAACGAACCAGACTCGGGGCGCGAAGTCGTCGTCGAAATTTTGGTCTCCCTCCTGTCGTACATCGAAGCCTCCCAAACTTGCCGTGAGCGGCCCAGTGTCGAAGTCCTATGACTCTTCCCTTTAACTCCACCATCGACGCTGGAGCATCGCTGCCATCGCTCGTGGCGGCAGGTGCGCAGCCTGGCTGGGTTGTCCTCAATTCTGCTCGGGACGAACGCTTCACCGGCCAGATCGTGTTCGACACACAGCCCGAAATCGAGGTCTACTTCGACTACGGAATCGCCTACCACGCTGTCTCTGCGGGCGACCGGACGCTGTCCGAGCAACTCGTTGCGGCCGGAGTCGTCGTGCCAGCGCAGATCGAACGAGGCACCGTCCGTGTCGGCAACGTCGAACACCTCGGCCGCCTTTTCGACCGTGACAGTTCCATCGAACGCGATCCGGTGATGGTCGCCCTTGAACTTGCGACTGACGATGTGGTCACCACGATCGCCAATCATCCCCCAACCAACTTCTCGGTGACCTCCTACCGCCACCATGTGTCGGGCGTTCACCGCTGGTTCTTGTCTTCCGCACTGCCATCCCAGCGCACGTCCATTGCAGATCTTGCCCAGTTCGCTTCCACCGCTGGCGATGCGCAGCCCGACAACTCGGGGACGAGCGGCTTCGCCGACACCGCCGATGCGTTGCCTGCCGACGAGGTCTCCATCGAATGGGATCAT
>JBNMOS010000057.1:0-20157 GCA_051275435.1 Ilumatobacter sp. | reverse complement strand
GTCACCGATGCAATGGTCGACGAACCGACAGGCCTGGTAGGGGAGTGGGGCGCGTTCGACCCGGGCGGCGACTGTGCGTGTGCCGATGGGAGCGAGTTCGTGCTGTGGGAACGGCCGGCCGATCCGACCAAGGTCGTGCTGTACTTCGAAGGTGGTGGCGCCTGCTTCACCGAAGAGTCGTGTGACTTTGAGAACGGGACCTACACCTCGAGCATCGACATCACCGAGCCGCCGACCGACTCGGGGTTGTTCGATGCCACCAACTCAGAGAACCCTCTGGCCGATCACTCGATCGTCTATGTCCCGTACTGCACCGGCGATGTCTTTCTTGGCGATGAGACAACGACCTACGGCGACCTTGAGGTTCGCCACAACGGCTTCGTCAATGCATCGGCCGGGCTCGACCTCCTGCTGGCGAACTATCCCGACGCCGACCAGGTCGTCGTCACTGGGGCAAGCGCCGGTTCGGTTCCTACCCCGCTCTTTGCTGGGCTCGCGGCTGATCGCTATCCGGATACCACCGACATCGTCACGTTCGGCGACAGCTCAGGCGGCTACCCGGATGCTGGCGTCATCAACGCCACTATTGGTTCGCTCTGGGGTACGACCAAGAACCTGCCAGCCTGGCCAGTCGCTGAAGGGCTGACGGCTGAGGAGTTCAGCATCCCCGGCCTCTACGTTCTCGCCGGTACGCATGCCCCGGAGGTTCGGTATGCCCGCTTCGACTACGCGTTCGACCAAACGCAGGCGTTCTTCGGCAGTCTCGCCGGAATCGGAGCTGACGAGTTAGTCACGCTGATCGATGCCACCGAAGCGCTGGGCGAGACCTCAGGCATCGAGATTTCGGCCTACGTGGCACCCGGCTCGGCGCACACAATCATGCGGAGTCCAGAGGTCTATGAACTCGAAGTTGAGGGCGTGCGCCTCATCGACTGGCTGACCGAACTGTTTGGCGGAACATCGCCCGCCGACGTGCACTGCGTCGACTGCGCCGGTTAAGGATCGACCTCGAGGGCGGGGTCGTCGGTCATCTGGTCAGAAGTTGAAGAGACCGTCGGTCAGCGTGTACGGCATGCCGCCGGAGCCGTCCCGAGCGAAGAACGAGAACAGAATGATGCAGCCGCCGATAAGCGACAGGTTCTTCAAGAACAGCGAGATCTCAACATGTTTGATCATGGGGTCGGTCTCTTCCCAGAACTTGTGGAGCAAGAACGTTGCCGGGATGAGCGTGGCAATGACGAGCAATGCGCCGAAATCAGCGAATACCCCGAGAATGATCGAGAGGCCACCGAGGAAGAAGGTGACACCGGAGAGCAGCACCATGTTCTTTGGCTGCGGGAGTCCCTTCGAGGCGGCGCGCTTCGCCGACCTGTCGGTTTGGGCGAAGTGGCCGATGCCGGAGCCCACAAAAGTGAGTCCGAAAAGAATGCGCCCGACCAGCCAAAGGAAATCCATGAGCATCAGTGTGCCTCCGCGGACGAGCGAGGTCAGGGATGCCCACGGACTCTTTGCCGTCAGATGACTGGTGCGTCGGCGGTGTCTTGCGGCTCGTCGACCTCGGCCCGGTTGCGAGCAAAGATCCCGGGGGGCTCGCGCCACGGGTCCGGCAGGGCGCCGGCAGCAGCCTGCTGCATGGTTTGCCACACACGCTCGGGGGTGCACGGCAGGTCGATGTGACGGACGCCGAGGTGAGCGAGTGCGTCGATGACGGCGTTCTGGACGGCCGGAGTCGAACCGATCGTTGCCGCCTCGCCGATGCCTTTGGCGCCCAGCGGGTTCATCGGCGTCGGCGTCTCGGTTGAGACCACCTCGAACGAGGGCAGTTCGGCGGCTGATGGGATCGCGTAGTCGGCGAGGTTCGATGTGACCGGGTTGCCATCGTCGTCGAACAGCACTTCTTCGTAGAGTGCCTGGCCGACACCTGCCGCGATCCCGCCGTGCTGCTGGCCTTCGACGATGAGCGGGTTGAGGACGGTGCCGCAGTCATCGACGGCGATGTGACGGAGGAGTTCGACCTTGCCAGTGCCGGCATCGACTTCGACGACGGCAATGTGTGTGCCGAACGGGAATGTGCCGCCCTTCTGCACGAAGTCGAACTCGCCGTCGACCTGCTCGCCGATTGCTGCGGCGCGCTGTACCAGCTCACCCCAGGAGAGGGCTTGGGCGGGCACGCCGGCTACACCGATGGTCCCCGATGCGATGTCGACCACGATGTCGGCGGCGTCGGCTTCGAGCAGTTTCGCTGCGAGTTCCTTCGCCTTGGCGACCATGACCTCGGTGGCGCCGTGCACCGCCGAGCCTCCGAGCTGGAGTGATCGGGAGCCACCGGTGCCCCCGCCTGTGCGGACGCGATCGGTATCGCCGTCGACGAGCGTGATCTTGTCGACAGGGATGCCGGTCTGGTCGGAGACGAGCATGGCGAATGCGGTCTGGTGGCCTTGTCCGTGGTTGAGCGTGCCGGCGTACATGGTGGCAGTGCCGTCGTCGTGCACTTCGACCGCACCGAATTCGGTGCCACCGCGGCCCGCAGTGACTTCGACGTACGACGCGACGCCGATCCCCAAGAGCTTGTCGCTGCCTTGCTCGCGTCGCGTTGCCTGCTCGGCACGCAACGCTGCGTAGCCAGCGACCTCGGCGGCCTTGTCGAGCGCCATCGTGTACTGGCCCGTGTCGTACACCGGCCCCGTGATCGTCTGGAACGGGAAGACCTCGTCGGCAAGGAAGTTGCGGCGACGAATCTCGATCGGATCGATGCCGAGTTCGATGGCCGCTTGATCGACCAACCGTTCGAGGAGCGCTGTGGCTTCCGGTCGACCAGCACCGCGGTACGCACCCATCGGGGTGGTGTTCGTGACGGCAACCGCGATGTCGAACTCCAACTCGGGGATCGCATAGGTGCCCTGCGCCATGTTGCGGGTCAGGCCCGGCAGCATCGCGCCGATGTTCGGGTAGGCGCCACAGTCGTTGACGAGGCGAACGCGCAGGCTGGTGAAGCGGCCGTCTTCGGTGCAACCCAGCTCGGCGTACTGCACTTGCCCGCGGCTGTGGAGGAGCGACTTCATGTCGTCGCTGCGCGGCGGCACCCAGGTGACCGGCCGTTGGAACTGGCGGGCAAGCGCGCAGATCGCGACGTGCTCGGACATCAGCCCGGCCTTGCCGCCGAAGCCGCCACCGACCTGCGGCGTCACCACGTGGACGTCGGATTCTTCGAGGCCGAGTGCTCCGGCCAACTGGCGGTGCAGGAGGTGTGGCATCTGGGTCGATGCCCACAACTTCACGCGGCCCTGCTCGTCGATTTCGGCGGCGGCACGATCGGGTTCGATCGGGACGACCGCCACGCGTTGATTGATGTAGCGCCCGCGGACGGTGCGCTCTGCGGTGGTCGGGTCGGCTCGTTCCTTGCCGACGGTCCGCACGGCTTGGTTGTCACCGTGGGCGGGGAAGATCGGGAGGGCATCGGCCTCGAGCGCGGCTTCCATGTCGATGATCGGGGTGAGCGGTTCGATGTCGGCCCAGACCATCTGCGCAGCGTCAGCGCCTGCTTCCGCTGTTTCGGCGAGCACGATGGCGATCGGTTCGCCGACGAATCGGACGACACCATCGGCGAGCGGTGGCCGCTTGAAGTCGTCATGGACGGGCGCGAAACCGTGGTGCGCGGGAACCCCGAGGTCGGCAAACGTCAGCACCGCCACAATGCCGGGCATCGAGGACGCCTCGTCGGTGTCGATGGAGTTGATCGTGCCGTGGGCAACATCGGACCTCACGAATACTGCGTGCAGCGTGCCTTCGATGTGGAGGTCGTCAAGGTAAATCGCAGCGCCGGTCAGTAGCGCCGGATCCTCGGTACGCGTGACGCGGGTACCGAGAATTGAGCCGGGCGTGCTGGAGGGGGACATGGCGGTGTGCTCAGCAGTCATCGCTGCCGAGAGTACCGGTGGGCGCGGCTGAGCGCTTTGCCCGGGCAACCGAACTCAATGATCGATGTGTTCGTCAGCGATCCAACCAGTAACGACGAACGACGCCGGAGCATCGGTGCTGAGCGCTGCTGAGGTACGGGACCCGAGCGCTCGATGCCGCACACATTGGGGTTCGCCGATGCTGTACAGCCCGTTCCTGTCGCCGTCGCCGTAGTCGCTCTGAGGGGTGAGTGCCGGGCGCATCAGCTCGTTGGCGGCGTTGACATGAGCAAGCCCGACCAAGTGCCCGAGCTCATGTGTGAAGGTCGCTGTGATGTCGCCTGGCTCGGTGACATCGTCGATGTCGGCCAGTGCGAACCCGCCGCGTACGATCCATGCAAGCGATCCGTCCCGTACGACATTTTCGCCGCTGCCGCCTCCGACGCCGCCGATGCCGATGACGCCGCCGCTAAGAATCGGTGTCGCTGTCGAATCCGAGAAGGCGATGACCGCCATTGCTTGGCCGACGCCGGCGACATTGGCATCGATGCTGGTCGTGTTGAGGCTGCCGTTCACATTGCCGAGCAAGATGAAGTCGAAGCCTGAAGCAGCTTCGACCTGGCGGATGGCTGTGTTCATTGCATCGATCTGGATCTTGGTGGCGCGCTCGGTGTTGACGGCGTACGTGATCGAGTCGCACGGACGCCAGCCGAAGTACTTGACACCATTGCGAGAGTACGGGGCCAAATCGCCTTCTTGGCCTGCAGCCTGGAGGTACTCGTAGTCGTTGTTGGCAGGCGGAACTGGGACGTCGCAGCTCATTTCCGGTTGCGGCGTCGGCTGGATTGCTTCTGTCGGTGGTGTCCCGGTCTCGTGGAGAAAATAGCCAGTGATGTCGGCGATGAAATTGGTCCCGTTGCTGGAGAACAGGTCGATACCGCCGGCATTGATTGCAACGACAGCGTGGTTGCCGACGGTCTGGCCGGACCGAACGGCGTTCACGGACGAGTACGGGTCGGGTCGTGTTGTGTCGGTAGGGAATGCCTCGAGGAAGCCTGCCTGGAGAGTGTCGGCCATCGTCAGATTCATTGTGACGGCGCTGACACCGCTTGATGGCACATGGAGCTGGCCGGCAACCGGCAGGCTGAAGGTCTGTCCGGCACCGAGGTTTGGCGTGCGGCACGGAGCCGCGCGATGTCGGCTGTCGTACAGTCGCTGTGGCAGCAGCGGAACATAGAGACCGGCCCAGCTGTCACCGCTTGGGTCAGTGTCGCCGGTCATGTACCCGACGACATCGACGATCACATCGGCACGAGCAAGGCTAAAAATTTGCACCTTGCCATCGTTGACCCCGGTGATCACGCTGTTGCCAACGGTGTAGTTGGCGGTTGGATAGTTGAGGTTGGCCGCTGGGACGGGCCGCGCGGCCCCTTCGGTCCAGATGGTGAGATAGCCGGGGCCAGCGGTTTCCGTGGCAGCAACGTTGAGTATTACGGCCGATGCTGAAGCTGGAATCTGAGCGGTGAGGTCGACGACTATTGACGTTCCGGCTTTGATCGGCGTGCTCTCGCGAGTGTCGATGGCGCGACCGGGAATGATCGGGACGAATCGGCCGGCGATGCTCGAATCGGCGCGCTCGAACACCCCCTGGACGTCAACGGAGAGGTTGGTTCCGCTGAAGGAGTAGATCGAGATCTTTCCGTCGGTTCCGAGTGGCACGATCACAAGGTTGGGGACGACGGCCCCTCCGGTCTGGTGGTTGAGTGACGACACGTTCGGCTGGTTCGATCCGGTCGGCCACGCGGTCAGGTAGCCCGGGCCGACCGGATCGATCGCCGTCAGGTTGATCGCCACAGCTTCGACCTTCGTCGGGTCGACGCCCTTCGCCGAGATCGCAGCCGACACGGCGGCGTTGATTGGCGCCAACGTGAGCGACTTGTTGGACTGCAGCGCTTCGGACTCTCGGGTGTCCAGGACGCGCATTGGAGCGATCGGGACGTAGCGGGTGGCGAGCCCACCCGCGGCTGCCTGCGCCGGCGTTCCGCTGAGCGACGAGACTCCGAGGACCAACGTGGAAGTGACGAGAGCAAAAGCGAGCGTCAGACGAAGCGGTCGTTGCAGTGAGGTAAACGTCCGCAGAATCACAAGGGCGAAGTTAGGCGACTTCGACACGTCGGGTTGAGCGGAGGTTGAAGAAAGCGGGCGGCGGCTTGGGTCGTCGCCTGTCGAACCAGCGCGGGTGAGAGATGGGCCTCTCGCAGGTCAGCGAGCGAGCTCCGCCGTTTCGCCGAGATCGCTTGCCGACTTGGGTCGGGCGTCCGGGAGGCCTCGGCTGACGAGCATTGCGAGCATCATGCACACCGCGGACACGCCGAGCACGATCCGAGTTCCGTCGGCGTCGGCGGTGACGAACCCAGCAATGAGCAAGCTCGTCGCGATGCTGCCGACATAGCGACTCATCGACAGGACTCCGGCGGCGGCTCCGGCCCTGGAGGCCGGCACTGAGCCGAGTGCCGCAGACATCAGATTCGGAGTCGTGAGCCCGAGTCCAACACCGAACACAGCGAGCCCAGCGACCAGGACGATCGGAGCGACCGACGACCCAGCCAGCAGTAGCAGCGCGACCCCGGTCGAAGCGATGGCGAGGCCGATGGTGGCTGGGCGGCGACGGCCGCGGTCGTCGCCAGCGCGCCCCCCGATCGGACCCATCACGATCATCCCGATTGTCAGGGCGGACAGCACGATCCCGATCGGACCTGCCTCCCACCCGCGTGCGTTGAGGACGATCGGCGTCAACAGCAGCAAGGCGTACTGGGCCTGTGTCGAGAGTGCTTGCGCGGAGAACCCGACGACGAACACCCGATTCAGGATTCGCTCATCGGGAACGGTCACCGCTTGGCGGTCTTCGATTACCGAACCCGGCGCTTGGCTTCGGCGTGCCGTGAGCAATGCCATCGCCGCAATTGGCACGTTGAGGAGGAAAATCGCCTGCCAGCCGAATGACTGGACGAGCAATCCACCAATGACGGGTCCGAGGGCGGCACCGGTGCCGAGGACGGAACCAAGGATGCCGAACACGCGCCCCTGCTGATCAGGACCGGCAATGGAGCGCAGCAGTGATTGGGCCCCAGGGCTCAGCGTCGCCGCGCAGATGGCCTGCAGGGCGCGTGCCGCGACGAGCAGCCCGAACGACGGCGCGAAGGCGGCACCAAACGAAAAGACGGCAAGCCCGACGAGGGCAACCAAAACCGACTTTCTGGCACCAAATGCATCGGTGATGCGGCCAGCGATTGGCTGTCCAACCAGCATCACCACGAGATAGAGGGTGATCAATGTCGTGACTGCCGCGGTGGACACCTCGAAGTCATCGGCGATCGCCGGCAGCGCGACGGCAATCATCGTTGAATTGAGCGGCACGAGTCCTGCAGCTGCAGCAATGCCAAGGATCTTGGCTGTTGGGATGTCGGTGGTCGGTCGCATGCGCCGAGCATCTTTACCCATCACAACAGGGTAATTTCACCCTTCGCCCCGTCGACGCGGACGCGGTCCCCTGTTTTGATGCGCGTGGTCGCGTTCACCGTGCCGACGACGGCCGGGAAACCCATTTCACGAGCGACGATTGCCGCGTGGCAGGCGTGGCTGCCATGGTTGGTGACGATCCCGGCGACGAGATGCAACACCGAGTTGAACGCTTCGCCGGTGGTAGGCGTAACGATCACCTCACCTTCTTCGAGATCGAGCAAGTCGTCGATGTCGCTGACGAGGCGTGCCGGACCCTCGTAGATCTTGTCGGTGATCCCGATCCCCCGAATCACAGTTTCGTCGCCTGCCGACGCGTCGAGCTGACCGAGGATCGACTCGATCATGAACCCGATGGACGACATCATTCGCCCCAGCGCTGGCGGCAACCCGTCAACTGGTGGCGGGGGCGGAGGTGGCGGCCCAAGGTGACGGGGCGCCCCTTCGGCGGTCAGACGGCGCCGGAGCTCGCCACGTTCAGCGAGAGCATCGCCGGTCGGACCCGCTCCGCCCAGGACGAGCGCAGCCTCTTCGGGTGTTGCCTCGAGCATCGTTGTTGGATTGTCGATAGCGCCGCGGTCAGCCGCACGCTTGCCGACCTCGAGCAGTGCGCGGCGCAGGAGTCCGATGGCGGTGATCTCGCTGAAGATGCCCCGTTCGTCGCGCAGCCGGTAGACCGCCCGTGCTTCGCCGACGAGTTCGTCGAACTCGGCCCGGTGCTCATCGGGGACCCGGGCGCGGAGGTCGGCTGCAAGCTGGTCGGCCCGCTTGCGGGCGGCATGCGGATCCGCCACGAGTGCAGCGCCAAGCTTGCCCATGATGACCGCCGGTTGCTCGCGCAGTGTTGGACTGACGATATCGAAGCCGTCGAGCACACGATCTTGTACCGACCGCACGTATTCGTTTACCGCGGGGACGGCGGCACGCAATTGGTCGAGCCGAGCGCCTGCGTCGCCCGAACCCGTGACGAGCGCGGAGGCTGCCGGGTCGGCGCGAATCGCTGCGAGCGCTTCGGTCATTTCACTCGACGTGACACCGGAGATCGGTGAGTAGCCGTCGAGGACGCCGAGTACAGCCGTCGGTGGCATGTCTGCCCAACCGGCGAAGTGGATGGCGAGGTCCCCGACGGGCAACATCGCGCCCATGTTGAACCGATGATGTTGATACACCATTGCGGTGACGTGAGCCGATACGTGCTCAAGATGTTCGGCGAGCGATTCATCGTCGAGTCCGGCGATGTCGACATCACCGAGTTCGCGGTGACGCTTGATCGACGCCGGCTTGCACTCGTTGTCCCAAAGCGCGAGATCCTGGCGCCAGCGCTTGACCGCGAAGGTCTCCTCCGCGAGCGCGGCTCGCCGACCGAACTCGGCGCCGATCTGGTCAGGGCTCATCGGGCCGTCAGGCCCGGGCATGTCGAATGGCTGCGGCTGGTGATAGGTGAAACCGTTCACCTGGGCCATCGCCAGACGGTCGAGCAGCAGGCCATATCGCGCGAACGTCTCGGTGAACCCCCGGTTGAATCCGTCCGGGTAGAGCGCCCGCATCGCCGCGGTCTGCGAACACGGCGCGTGCGCCGAGTCTTGCTGCCATGGCCCAGGTGCGGGTGGCGTCCAATCTGACATGGGCCCCTCCTTCTGCTGCTCGCGTCCCCCGACGCGATCTCCCGCCGACAGTACTACGCCTCAGCCGGTGCCAGCCACGAATATTTTCCACCCGGTTTGGTGACCTCAAGCGTGGAGTTCGCCTCCGCTGGGATAATTCTCGAGGTGATCGAGGTCGTCGCGATCGCTTGCAGGCCCTACGATGTCGGCGCACAGCCCGGCGCAACCGATCCAACGGGGTTTTCTCCCGCGAATCGCGCCGGTCCCGCCTCTCTAGCTCAATGGTAGAGCAGTGGACTTTTAATCCATTGGTTCTGGGTTCGAGCCCCAGGGGAGGCACCAATCGCATCGCGGCCAGATCGCGTCGTCTATCACGCTGCGATGGCGACGGCCTGCTGGAGTTGAACGACCACACGGTCGCGCCGGTTCCGGATCGTTCGTGGGGTGACGCACTGTTGGCGAGCCACGGCGCCAGGCGACCCGGTGCAGACCAGTGCTCGAATCAGATCGAGATCTTCGGTGGCGACGCCAGCAAGACGCGCCGTGCGGACAACGTCAGCCAACTCGACGAGTGCTGGTGACGGCCGACAGGCAACTCGTTCGCTGAGCATCCTCGGCTCGGTGGAGGTTTCGGACGGGAGTTGGCGTCGGGCATCTCGCCGAAAGGCGAGGTAGATAGCGTCCGAGATTACCGCCGCTGCCACATGGCGAGTGCGCCTGGTGACGTCGTAGTTCCGGATAGCGATCCAGGCAGCACCCACGGCATCTTCAGCAGCGTCGCCGGCCTCACTCAGAAACCGATACTTCGCCGCAGCGCTGATCAACCCCGGCAAGAGCCGCTGGATCACGATCCGGCCGGCCAGCGCGTCATGCCGAGCGAGCCCGACCAGTAGGAGCAGGAGGCTGTTCCCGGCGTCGCCGTCGGCGCGTTGTGTTGCGTCGATGAGCTCTTGGGCATCGGTGAGCTGATCAAACCGAGCGGCCTCAGCTGGCGGGACGTGCTCCGCCCACGAACGGATCGTACGAACAGTGCGTCGAGCCGCGGCGGTGTGTTGCCACTCGGCATCGAGGCGGTCGGAGAAGCGGTGCGGGCAATGAATTTCGGTCATGTCTGCACGTTGCGCTCCGACGATCACCAGCGTCCTCACAGGGCTGGTCACCGCACGTCAACTGCATGTCTCACACGTGGTCTTCCCGGCTTCACAGCACCTGGTCAGCGTCCATTTCGAGATTTCCGGGAGATCTTTGATTCCGGTCGACGCGCCAAGCCGCCCACTGTTGGTCTGTGCACCCGACGATCGACCCCAGAGCCTCATTGCCACAGCACTCGCCAGCGGTCCCGTCGCTCGAGATTCACGGCCCGGATGGCAACCGTTTGTCGATCGCTCCGCGCACGTCGGGCGACACGGTTGCCGACCTCGCCAAGGCGCTGGGGCTCGCCACAACACGGCGGCTCCTCATCGATGGACGCGTTACGCCACCGGCGCAACGGCTGGCCAAATCAGGGCTCAGAAGTGGTTCGGCGGTGGCGGTCGCGGCATCGGACAACGTCATGCCAGGCGGCACCGCCAAGCTCGTGAATGAGTCAGGATCTGGCCGTGATCTGCTCCTCGTGAGCATCACCGCAGGGCCGGACTGTCGCATCGTCGGAGCGCTCGAAACCGGCCGATGGATTATCGGCCGGTCGCCAGCGGCCCACCTTCGAATAGACGACCCGACTGTCGAACTTCACCACGTCATGATCGATGCAGACACCGACACTGTTCGAGTGACGCAATTGGCGGGGCACGTGCCGGTGCTGCTCGACGACGTGCCGATCTCTGTATCGACGCGTGTGTCGCTCCCGACTCGAATCGCGATGGGCAGTACGGAGTTGACTATCGAGTGCCCGACCGTGGTCGACCGCAGCATGGAGGATTGCGATTCGGGTGCATTGGCCGACCGGCAAGCTGACCCGTGGCGGCGCGAGGTCAGGCGAGGTCCGTGCTCGGTGCCAGCCCTTGTGCTGCCGCCGGTCGTTTTGCCGGTGCAGTCGCCGCGGGTTCCGGTTCCATCAGCGCTCGGGCTCGTCGGGGCGGCCATCGCGGTCATCGGCGCGGCGGTGCTCGCCGTCATCGTCGGACAGATGATGTTCGCGCTGTTCGCACTCATCGGGGCATGTGCATCATTCGGCACCTGGTGTGTTGGTGCCGGAGACGCGTGGCGTCAGAACCGGCGACGCCGAGCGGAGGCGGTTGCAGATCGAGCCCGCTTCCTCCAGGTACTCAATTGGCAGCAGGCAGCAGCGCGTCGGCACCACCTCGCGCTGCACTCGGATGTACTCACGGCGTTGACCATGGCTGACGCGCTCGACGGGGGTCGCAGCATGGTGTGGGCGCGTCGACTCTTTACGCAGGGCGGTGATCCAATCGACCGGCTGCGCTGTGTGCTGGGCCGCGGCGAGCAACGCTGGTCGGTGCCCTGCGACGGAAAGGCCGACGCCGAGAGCCAAGCCGCGTTGCAGAGCGCTGGCCGGCTCGCTGGCGTCGGGGTGCCGCTACTGCTCGAGCCGGGGCGTTGCGTTGCGGTGCACGGCACGTCGACACTTGTGGCTGCGCTGCTGCGCTCGATCATTATTCAACTGGCGATTTCGGTCGGGCCCGCCGACTGGCAACTGGTCATCGTCACGGTCGACGCCGATCGCTGGAAATGGGCCGAATGGCTGCCGCAGGTACGCGACGCCGTCAACCGTCCGATGGTCGCCGACGCCTGCGATGGCGTGGCGCTGAATTCGCTCCTCGATTCCGTCGCCGTTGACGCGCTGCGGCCCACGTTGTTGATCGTCGACGACCCCAGTCTCCTTGCGGTGCGGACCGGCCCGTTACGCCGCTATCTCGACACCGCCCAGCCCGCCGTCCTTGTCGCCGTCGACACCGAGCACACGACGCCTGCGGTGTGCGATCGAGCAATCAGAGTCGGGCCGACCGGGCGACTTCGGGTCGACGACGAGGCCGCTCTCATCGACGTGCGCGACGTTCGAGTGGCTGGCATCACCGAGGCAACGGCGCATGCAGCAGCGCGTCGACTCGCGGGCCTCTCCGACCCGGAACGTGCAGGGGGTCAGACGGGTCGACTGCCCACCGCTGTCTCGCTCGGCGATGTCGACCCGGTGCTGGTCGGCGCGCCACCTGCCCGGGCTGCTCGTCGGCTTGTCGAACGGTGGCGAGCGGCTGGTGCGGACCCCGCACCATCGACGCCGCTGGGACATTCCGTCGACGGCTTGGTCGAGGTGGATCTGGTGCGGGACGGGCCGCATGCGCTCATTGCGGGTACGACAGGTTCGGGCAAGAGCGAACTGTTGCGCAGCCTGGTGATTGGACTCGCCGCGCAACTCAGCCCGGACCACGTGACGTTCGTGCTCGTTGACTATAAGGGCGGCTCGACGTTTGATGCGTGTGCCGAATTGCCGCACACGGTCGGACTCGTCACCGATCTCGACGACGGCCTTGCCCAACGTGCGCTCGTCAGCTTGGATGCCGAACTGCACCGTCGGGAGCGCCTTCTGCGAGCCGTCGGTGCGAGCGATCTCGCCGACTACCGGCTCCGTGCTGAGGCGTTGACCTTGCCCCGACTGGTGGTGGTGATCGACGAGTTTGCCGCACTGGCGAAGGAGCTTCCTGACTTTCTGTCGGCCCTCGTCGGCATCGCGCAGCGCGGCCGCAGCTTGGGGGTGCATCTGATTCTCGCTACCCAGCGTCCGGCGGGCGTGGTGACTGACGAAATTCGAGCCAACACAAACTTGCGGCTTGCGCTCCGCCTCAATGACGTCGCTGATGCCCACGATGTCGTGAACGACGCTGGCCCCACTGAGTTCTCCCGAACTGTTCCGGGCAGATCGGCGCTCCGCCTGGGGCCCGACGAGCTGATTGTGTTTCAAGCGGCGCGGTGCACCGGGCCGGTGGTCGCTGAGAATCGGGGCCTCGTTGTCAGCGATCCGACCGGCACCGCAGCCGACAGTCTCGAGTCGACTGGCCGATCCGAACTCGAACTCGCAGTGGCCACGATTCGCGATGCCGCTCGGCTTGCCCGGTTCGAGCCACCGCATCGACCGTGGATCGATGTACTGCCTGCGAACCTCCCAACGAGCGCCGTCAACGAAACGGTCGGTGCACTCCCACACGATGCCGTCGGCCTCATCGACGTCCCAAGCAAGCAGGGTCGGACGCCGTTGCGCTGGGAGCGGGAGCGCGGCCACCTCGCGCTTGTCGGTGCCGTCGGGTCCGGGACGACATCGACGCTCATCTCGGTCATTGCGGCGCGCTGTCGCATTGCGTCCCCCGCAACCGAGCACTGGTACGTGATCGATGCGCGTGGCGATCACGCGCTCGACGGCGTTGCCGGAATCGGACACTGCGGTGCGGTCATCCGAGTGAGCGAGAGTGAGCGCCTCCACCGACTACTCGCCCGACTCGACGCGTCGATTGATCAGACAGCGCCCGTCAGCGGCCAGGCGCCGTTGATCTCGCTCGCCATCGACGGGCTGACCTCGCTGCGACTTGCTCTGTCGTCGATTGAGATGGCCCCGACGCTCGCCCTACTTGAGCGTGTGCTCGCCGACGGCCCAGCGGTCGGCCTCGCGTGCTGCTGGACCGACGACGGAGGAACCTCGTCAGGTCGAGCGACCGCATCGGATACGTGGGTGTTCCATGTTGATGACCCGGGTGTGGCTCGATCGTTCGGTGTGGTGCCGATTGGCGCAGAGTGTCCTGGACGGCTGCGGATCGCATCGAGCAGCCTCGAAGGTCAGGTGGCGATCGGCGCCGACGGGATGGCCGAACTACCTAGCCGACACGACGCCGATGGCCCGGCTGCGGTGGAGTCGCTTCCGGCTGAAGTCGCAGGTGCCGACCTTGCACCTCAGACCGGCAACGAGGCGTCAGACAGCACCTCGTTGGCTCTTGGTCTGAGCGCCGACGACCTGGCGACGTCGGCATTGCTCGTGCCGAATGGTGATCACGTGTTCATCGGAGGTGCCGCAGCAACCGGCAAAACGACGTCGCTCCGACGGATCGTTGCAGCGTGGGCTGCAGTGCACCCTGGTGGCCAGATCGTGGAGGTCGATCGCCGGACCGCGCTGGCTGTCGGCGACATCGCTGGTTGGACGGCGCCGACGTTGGTCATGATTGACGATGCCGAGCGCGTCGACGATCCGCTTGGCGTCATTGCTGGGCTCGTGAACGATCCACCCGTCGGCGTGATGGTGGCCGCCGCAGCGCGACTCGATGCAGTCCGGTCGGCGTACGGCCACTGGACGCGGGAAGTGGCACGAAGCCGGTGCGGAATCATCCTGACGGCGCCGGGCGAAATCGATGGCGACCTACTCGGCGTCACGTTGCCACGCCGATCACTCATTGCTGCGCGGCCTGGCCTCGGATGGGTTGTTGATGGCCGAGGACATCGGCTCGTGCAAATCGCACGTGCCTGAAACGGCTCCGTCCCAGAAGGGCGACCGTTCGGCGCGTGCTTATACTCGGCGCCGATGGGGGACAGCGCCGATCCGAAGCTCATCGACCGACAGGTGCTGGCCGTCGTCGCATTAGCGATTGTCGTGCGTTGGCCTGGGTTGCATTGTTCGCTCGGACGCCAACGGGCCTGAGCGACCCTGCGCTCTACAACGACGCTGCCAATCGCCTCGTTGCGGGTGAGGGGTACCGCTCGTTGCTCGGCGAACCGACTGCGTATTACCCGCCGGGCTACCCAGCCGTGCTCAGTTGGATCTACCGGCTGGCCGACGCCATTGGCCTCGCGGCACACCGCGCAACTGTTGTCGGGGTAATCCAGAGCGTGTGGTGGGGAGCGTCGGCGGGCGCGGTGACGCTCACGGGGCGCTGGGTCGCTGGCGCAAGGGCGGGGCTGGCTGCCGGGCTCGTCATCGCGCTCTGGCCGAATCTGATCGCCCACGCCGGCGCGCATCTGACCGAGTCGTTGTTTGTGATGCTCGTATCTGTCTGCCTGGCCGCGCTGGTTTGGTTGGCAGACCGGGGTCCGCTCGACCGACGAGACATTCCCGCTCTGATTGTCCTCGCACTGACGATTGGCCCGGCCGTGCTGATTCGCCCCCAGGTTGCCGGCATCGTCGTCGCGGTCTTCGCCGCGTGGCTCCTTGCCCGAGTCGACCTGCGACGGTCCATTGCCGTGGTCCTCGTCCTCGCGGCAGCATGCGTGCTGTGGGTCGCTCCGTGGGTTGTCCGCAATCAGGATGTCGTTGGTGGCGGGACGCTCATATCGACGAACAACGGCACCAACCTGTGCATTGGTTACAACGCTGAGGCAACGGGTGCTTTCGGTCAGTTTGCCGGCTGCGACACCGGCGAACGGTATGTCGACGGCCCTGATGCCGAGCGGCGGATCGATGTGGAGAACCGTCGCCGGGCGCTCGACTACATCTCTGCCGAGCCGCTGTCGATACCTGCACTGACTGCACAAAAGTTCTGGGCCACCTTCGGGACCGACGACGACGGCCTCCGAGCGAACGAGTCGTTCGGAGCCGTCGACATCATGCGACCGGGCCTCCGGAGCATGTGGCGAGCGGTAACGATCGGGGTGTACGCAGCAATCATGCTCTTTGCAATCGTTGGGCTTGCACTGTCACTCCGCGGGCTCCGACCGCTGCGCGAACACGCGGCGATGCTCACCGTCCTGTTGACACTTGCTGTGTCGCTCGCCGTGCCGCTCCTGGTCTTTGGTGACCCACGATTCAAGGTGTCGTTTGCTCCACAAATTGCAGTGCTCGCGGGCATTGGCTGCGTCGCTGCGATCGATCGCGTCGTCAGCGCTGCAGCATCCCGTATGCGTGGGTTGGCGTCAGGGTGAGGATCAACCGCTGGTCGTCGACCATGGCCTGGCGGTACTCGTCCCAGTTGTCGTGCTCGCCGGCTACCGATCGGTAGTACTCGACGAGCTGGTTGACGGTGTCGTCGTTCGGGCTCGCAGCCACTGGCGACAGCTGAACATCGGCCTCAAGGACGACGTACGCCCAGAAGTCGTCACGGTTCACGTGCAGGCTGGCCCGAGGATCACGGCGCAGATTCTTCGTCTTGGCTCGCCCCTCGGTCACCGAGATCAGGATCTGGCCGGCGTCGTTCACCACGTACGCAATGTTCGACGACTGTGGGCGGCCGTCGGATTTGATGGCAAGCAACATGGCGTTCTTGCGTTCGGCGACGAATTCCATTGCTTCAGAGATCTGCATGGGTACGTCAACCCGCTGTGAGGTCGATCTGTTCCGAGCCCCGGCAGGTGCGCGATCCCGAGGCCGTGCCGGCCGTCTCAGTCGATGTCTTGGTTGCCGAGCCGCCAGCTAGCGACAACGAGCGCGACGACGGCAACGATAAGCGGCACGATGATGCCGACCGATGTCGAGAAATCAGCGAGATCGAGGTCGACTCCGGTTCGATCGACGAGGATCGAGCGCGTGTACTTGCGGATAGCGAACCGGGCGACGCCAGCACCGCCGAGCGCGATGAACCCTTCCCAGATCAGGATGTACGCGAGCCCCCAGACGATCACCTTGCGCAGCCAGACGCCGAGCAGGGTGAACACAGCGCAGTAGGCGACAACCGCCACCACGCCAGCGATGATCGTGCCGGGCACGATGCCGCCACCAGCACCGGTCAGCACCGCGGCGAGGACGACAGGAATGAGTGTGATGGGAGCCGTGAGGGTGACAGCGGCCAGGAAGGCGCCGACCACGATCGGCCAGCGGTCCATGGGCCGCAGCCACAGGTAGACCAGCGTCTTGTCGTCGCGCAGGTCACCAATGGCAGCACCTCCGAACACGAGGCTGACAACGGGGATCACCACAGCGAAGCCGAGGGCCGAGATCAACCTGACTGCGGCTTCGAGGTCAGCATCGGCGCGGCCCAGCGCAAAGGCGGCAACCGTCGACACGAGTGCGAGCAGCGTCAGCGCAATGATGCGCGCGACGCTGGTGAGCTGTCGGAGGACGACGCGATACGAGAGCCGCAGCGCGGCCAGCGCTGGCACGTTCCGCTCGGTCGCCGGCTGATCCGGTGCCGGTCGGCCAGGCGCTTGGGTCATGTCGGTCATCGGCCCTCCACGAGGTAGCGGAACACCGACTCGAGGTCGTCGTCGAGCGGGGAGACTTCGGTGAGTCGGATATCGAGTTCGGTGGCAATTGGTGCGAGCTTGCGCCCGAGCCCATCAGCATCCAGCGTGTCGACAACGAGGTGGCCCGGACCGTCGTGGGCGTCGAGGGACAGCGCGGTAACCAGCCCACGTTCGACCAGTGCCGTACCGAGCTGGCGCGGTGCGCTTGCACCGATCCGGATCCGCAACGGTCGGTCGTCCATCAGCGTTCGCAGGTCGCGATAATCGCCGCTTGCGACAAGTCGGCCCTGTGCGATGACGAGGACGCGTGAGCCGAGTCGGGCGACTTCGTCGAGGACGTGGCTCGACACGAGGACGCAGCGGCCGGCATCGCCGAGTGCGTGGAAGAGGGCAATCATGTGGCGGCGCTGCACGGGGTCAAGGCCAGTGAGCGGCTCGTCGAGAATCAATACCTCCGGGTCGTTCACCAACGCGCAGGCCACCTTGACGCGCTGGCGCATGCCCTTCGAAAACTGCCCGACCGGCTTGGCGCCGACGTCGGCGAGCTCGACCTGTTCGAGCGCCCAGCGCGCCACGCCAACAGGGTCGGGCATTGCGTGGCTCTCGGCACTGACGCGCACCATTTCGACAGCGCTCAGGTGATCGAAGAGTGCGTCCTGCTGCGGAACCAGAGCGATGCGGCCGCGTACCGATCGGTCGGAGCGCGGGTCGCGTCCCAGCACGCGAATCGAACCCTTCGACGGTGCGGTCAAGCCGCACATCATCCGGAACAGCGTCGACTTGCCTGCCCCGTTCGGGCCGAGCAACGCAGTGACGCCGCCCTCGATCGCGAAGTTGACGTCGCTCACCGCGACAATCGATCCGAAGAACTTCGACACCTCGTTCACGGTGATCATGGCGTTGGTTGCAGGAGCGCTCGGGCTCGGGCTCGGGCTCGGGCTCGGTGGAGCGAGGGGTGCTGGTGGTGGTGGCAGCGTGGTCATCGTGCGATCACCAATCGTGAATAGCGCCAGACGACGACGGCGAGGCCGCCGAACGTCCACGCGGCGTTGACGGCGATCACTGCCAACGTGGAGACCTCAGGGAAGTTGCCCGGCTCTCCGAAGATCCGGAAGACCAGCTCAAACGGCATGGAGAACACGTCGATCAGCCGCCAGTTCGGTGAGAGCTGAGCACCGTCGACCAGTGACCCGGCGACGATTGGTGAGGCGAGAATCAGCAACACGACGCCGATCGACGCGAAGGCGCGACGGTCGGTGATCGACGACGCCGCCATCGAGATCGCGGTCAGCGCTGCCGACACAGCAGCACCGGACAAGATGATGCGGAACAGCACGATCAACCAGTTTCCGAACCCGTCGGGCCCAGAACCGTCGAACGTGTAGCCGAGCAACACCAGGAACGGCGGGCCGAGCGTGACGAGGCCGAGGGTCAGGGCAACAGCGAGCATCTTGGCAACGAGGTAGGTCCCGCGATGCAGTGGCGTTGACAGGTACATGGCCAACATGCCGTTGCGTCGATCGGAGACGAGGACCTCCGGGGCGACCAGCGCCGCGAATAACGCGATTGCCGAGGTGATGAAGCCGTAGTACTCGGGATATGACGGACCGTCGACGATGCCCGATGGAATCAGTACGGCAAGGCCGATGAAGACGATTGCGGGGACGTAGGCAATCGCTACGGCGATGACCGGGAAGATCTTGTTCTTCGCCGGTCGACCGAGCCCGAGGGTGGCCCGCATGCTCTGCCACATGACGCTGCGAATCGATCCGGCAACACCGGCGCGTTCGCCCTCGTACCGCTGGAACCCGCGCGCCGAGATCTGTGCGTCGCCCCGGGCAGCCGCCCCTGCGTTGGTCATCGGGCGACCTCTTCGGCGTCGTGGCGGGGCTGATCGGTGAAGATGTCGTCGAGTGTGCGTCGCCGTTGTCCGAGGCGACGAAGCCGAGCGCCGGCCTGCGCGACCGCGGCCCCGACCGCATCGAACAGTTCGTCGTCCGACTTGCCCGTAACGGACAGGACAGCGCCGCTGCGTTCGACCGTTGCGCCGGATGCTTCGAGCAGTCGAACGACATCGTCGACGCTGTGCGCGGGTTCGTCGACGTCGACCAATTCGAGTTCGACGCCGCCGGAAGCACCGGCCAGTTCGGCCATTGCGCCGTGTGCGACGAGCCGGCCTTGGTCGAGTGCGACGACGTGGTCGCAGACCCGTTCGACCTCTTCGAGGACGTGCGACGAGAGCATGACGTCGATCCCGAAGTCGCGGTTGATCTGGACGATGATGTTCAGCATCTCGTCGCGCTGCACCGGGTCGAGGCCGTCGGTCGGCTCGTCCAGCACAATGAAGCGTGGGTCGGCAGCGATTGCCTGGGCGAGCTTCACTCGTTGGCGTTGCCCGGTCGACATCGTTCCAAGCGCCCGGAATCGCTCTTCACCCAGGCCGACCAAGTAGAGCGAATCGCTTGCTCGGGTTCGGGCCTCGTCGCGGGGGAGGCCCTTGACCTCGGCGAGGTGGCGAACGAAATCGTAGGCACGAAGGTCGTCGGGCAGCACGTTGCGTTCGGGGCCATACCCGATCTGGGCGCGAAGCTCGGGTCCATGGATGTTCGGGTCGAGCCCGAGGACGTTGATTGACCCGGAGGTGGGTTTAAGAAGGCCCAGCGTCAGTGAAATGAGCGTGGTCTTCCCGGCGCCATTCGCACCGACCAACCCGGTGACGCCGGGCGGGATACTGATGTCGAGCCCGTCGAGCGCCCGAGTGTTCGGAAACTGCATGACCAGGCCCGAGGTCTCGATGATCGCTGTCACGCAGTAGATCCTCGCAGCAAAGAATGCCTGTTCGGGTCCCCCTCAAGGATGATCTCCGTCAACCGACCGGCCAGCTCTGGTGCGCGAGAATCCAGGTATGACTGGAAATGGCGACCGGCAACCCGGCGTGGGGTGGCACGAGTCGGTGCCCCCGAACGGATTCGTAAAGCGACCCCGCTCGTTGGCCACCGACACCAATGACAACCCGGCTGGGCTTGCTG
>JBNMOS010000056.1:0-20179 GCA_051275435.1 Ilumatobacter sp. | reverse complement strand
CCAAGTACGGGCTCATCGACCTGACCGATTCTGATCCGGCCGACAACGATCTCACCGATTCTGACCCGACTGGTGTGGCGAGGGTTGACCCGGCGTCGCGTCGTTGTGCGACGTCGACGGGTGTTGCGGTGCATCCCGATGTTGCGTTGCAGGCCATGTTTGCTGGCAGCGTCCGGCGGGTGATGGTTGACGCCCATGATGTGGTGATCAATATGGGTCGCACACAACGACTGTTCACCGGCAAAGCACGCCAGGCAGCACAACTGTTGGCGGTTCGTTGCGGGTTCCGGGGTTGCGATGTTGCTGCCGAGTTCTGCGACGTCGACCACGTGGCACCGTGGGTTGATGGTGGCGAAACTGATCAGGCGAACTCAATGCCATTGTGCGGGTCACACGATCGACGAAAGCATCAGAAACAGTTGCGGGGTCGCCGTGACCGGCACGGCCGGATCCACCTGATCCGACCGGACGGAAGTGTGATCAAACCGTTGAACGCACACGATCCCGAATGGGCTGATCCCGAACGGGCGGATTCCGAGCGGACCGACACCGAACGGGCGGATTCTGGGCGGGCCGCTGCTGTTGATCCTTGGCAGGCATGTCCATCGACAATCGATGCGGCCGGTCGGAATCGCTACCGAATGCCAACGACCACCGAACTCGGCTGGTCGGTCCTGCACATCGACCTCGCCGCCTAAGGGCCCCACGGCCCCGGCTTTTGAACAGCTCGACACGGGGAGCGATCGCCCACGTTGGGAATCACGGTTCCGGGTAGAGGGCTCCGCTCGGACGTGTCGGGGGAGCGGACAGTACGTTCGGCTGATGGACTTCGACATCCCCGCATCGACGCAGCAACTCCTCGGCGAGCTCGATCAATTCATCGTTGACGTGATCAAGCCGATGGAGGACGAAGACGACAACATCCGATTCTTCGACCGTCGTCGCGAAGACAGCCGGACCGACTGGGACCGTGACGGCCTGCCAAATGCAGAGTGGGAAGCCCTGCTGCGCCGGATGCGTGTCGCAGCTGACGAAGCCGGTTTTTATCGGCAGCAGTTGCCGGAACGGTTTGGCGGCAAAAACCTGGGCAGCCTCGAGATGGCGATCGTGCGTGAGCATTTGGCGCGCAAAGGGCTTGGCCTCCACAACGACCTGCAGAACGAAAGCTCAATCGTCGGCAACCTCGTCACCGTCTTGATGATGGAGAAGTACGGATCACCCGAGCAGCAAGCCGAATGGATCCCGAAGATGCTTGCCGGCACAGCACGCATCGGGTTCGGGCTGACCGAACCGCTCCATGGCTCCGATGCCACCTGGATGGAGACCACCGCAACGCGTGACGGTGACGAATGGGTCATCAGCGGTGAGAAGTATTGGAACACCGGCCTCCACCACGCCACACACGACTACATCTTCGCCCGTACGTCCGGGGAGCCAGGCGACGGTCGCGGCATCACCTGCTTCATCGTGCCGACCGATTCACCGGGCTTTCAGATCGAAGAGTTCATGTGGACGTTCAACATGCCGACCGATCACGCCCATGTCCGGTTGAACGAAGTGCGGGTCAACGACGACACGATCCTCGGCGACGAAGGGCTCGGCTTGATGACTGCACAACTGTTCGTGCACGAGAACCGGATCCGCCAGGCCGCGTCGTCGCTCGGAGCCGGGCTGCACTGCATCGATACCGCGGTTGCGTACGCCAACAACCGAACGACGTTCGGCAAGCCGCTCTCGACCAACCAGGCAATCCAGTTCCCGCTCGCCGAACTTGCTACCGAGGCCGAGATGCTGCGGGCCCTCATTTGGAAGACGGCGTGGCAACTCGACACGGGTGTTGACCACATGGAAATCACCGACAAGGTCGCAATGTGTAATTACCGCGCCAACCGTTTTGCCTGCAACGCTGCCGATCAGGCGATGCAGACATGTGGAGGTATGGGCTACAACCGGGCCATGCCGTTCGAGCACATCTACCGTCACCACCGTCGTTACCGAATCACCGAGGGCTCAGACGAGATTCAGATCCGCAAGGTCGCCGGCAAGCTTTTCGGAATCACCGGTCGCGCCAAAGGCTGAGCGGCGCGCTGCCAGGTGCGGCTCAGAGAGCGACGTCGGCAACGGTGACCGAGAGCGCTTGGCCCTGGGCTGCATGGCTCACGGCGCTAGCGATGTTGCAGAAGAACACGTAGTTGCCCGGTTCAAGGTCAAAGTCGATGGTGGCCGTGTCGCCACTCGCAATGTTGCTCGTTCGCCCCAGGAAGTCGGCAGCGAGAGTTGCCTCGTCGATGGCGCCGCCGGCGATCTGCGGAAGTGTTTCGTAGCTGTCGCCGCGAGCAATGGCGAAGTGGTGTGGAAAGTCGCCGTTGTTGGTGACGTTGAATGTGATGACACCGGGAATCAAATCGGTCGGGGAATCAACGGCCCATTCGGCGAGTGACACCTCAACGACATTGCCGACCTGTTCGGCGGGAACGATTGCTTCGGTCGCCACCGGTGCTTCGGTGGCGACCGAAGCGGGTTCGGAAATCGGGACCGGAGTCTCGGGTTCGCCCGGGTCCGTTTCAGGCCGCTGTGGGATGCTGTCGGCCACGGCCGAGTCGGACGTCGCAGCCTCGTCGCTGCCGCCTCCGCTACATGCCGAAAGGGCGAGGATGGAAACGGTGGCGATGAGGGCAATGCGACGCATCCGCACACTGTGACATGCCGGCGGTTCCCGAGGGCGTCATCGGTTGACGGGGACGGGTGCCGGCACGCTCCAGTCGATTGGCATCTTGTCGAAGTCGAAGAATGGAGCTTCGTCGTGTTCGGCAATCGCATCTTCGATCTGGTCGTAGAAGCCCCGGCCGGTCTCTTCGGCGAACGTGATCGCGACATCGCTGCCGTCGTTGCTGAGCCGTGGCCGTTCGACGTACTCGGGGAAGGTCGCTTCTGCAGCGTCGCCTTCGGCGTAGCCTCGGGCGAACATCTGCTTCAGGACCCCGAAGCCGTCGTTGCGTACGAGCGTTTTGCCGCGTGGCGTTCCGCCCATCTTTTTCATGTGTGTTTGGAACGACTCAAGGTCGCCCGTGTCGTAGGCCACGTGCTGGCAGGAGTGGTCGCCGTGACGGTCGACGAACTTGGTCACCTGAGACTTTTTGGCTCGGTCGATTCCTTCGATCAGCGCAATGCCGAACTCGCCGTAGTCGATGCACCAGATCTTCATGCTGCTGTCGAGGTCGTCGGGCCGAACATCGTCGATCCGGTTGATGAGCGTGCCGCCCTCGACTTCGATGTGGAACCACGCCCATTTTTCGATTGTGCCGCGTTCGCAGGCATAGGTGATGTGGTCGACTTTCTTCAACATGTGGAACAGTTGAACCATTTGTGCATCGCATGTCAACCACGTTGAACACTTCGATCAAGTTCGATAAAGGCTATGTATGATGTGTTCATGTTGTTGAGGAGAACGTTCGGTCTAGTGAACAGATGAATCGAGCGCTCGACGAGGTCGACCTTCGCCTGATCGCGGCGTTGCGGCGCGAGCCGCGCCAGTCGATGGCTGACTTGGCGCGCGCGTTGGGGTTGGCTCGCGGCACGGTGTACTCGCGGCTCGATCGGCTCGAGTCCGACGGGGTCATCTCGGGATACGGACCCGATGTCGACCCAAGCAAAGCGGGCCTCGGTGTTGTGGCGTTCTGCACACTCGAGATCGCCCAGGGTTCACACGACGACACGGTGCGCGCGTTGACAGCCATTACGCAGATTCTCGAGATTCACACCGTGACCGGAATCGGCGACCTACACCTGCGCATCGTGGCCCGATCCAACGATCACCTCCACGAAGTGATGCAGCAGATCGCGGCGGTACCGACGGTGCGGCGAAGCCAAACGCAACTGGCGTTGTCGACGGTCTTGAGTCGGACGATCGCTGACGTTCTCGCAGGAAACTGAGCGACGCATCGGCGTGTGGCCGGAGTGCTGCGCGGATCAGGTCACCCCCCGGAGACCTGATCCGCCGCAAGCGAGCCGACCCGACAAGATCTAGTCGACTACCGAACGTTACCGGCACTGTGCCATAAGTCGCACAGCGCGTGCACTCGGATTCATCCGGGCTGTTGGCTCGTCGACGCGCGTGTGGTGTAGCGGCACGGCCTGATGAGCGCGAATGGGAACATCTAAAATGCTGCTCCGTCCGTGCGGTCACGTTCGAGCCCACGCGGGCGGCCGTCTACCATCCGCTGATGGTCACGATCTCGCTGGATGACATCCAAGCCACTGTCGGCGCAGCGTTGGTCGCTCACGGGGCGAGCAGCCACGTGGCCGAACACGTGGCGCATGCCGTGCGTGTCGCCGAGGGCAACGGCAACAAGATCTGCGGTCTCTACTACGTCGAGAGCTACTGCTTGCAGCTCGTAACCGGCCGAGTTCAGGGAGCCATCGACCCGGTCGTCGTGCACGATCGTCCAGGTGCTGTTCGTGTCGACGCTCGCCTCGGTTTCGCGCAGCCGGCGTTTGCGGCCGGTTTTGATGTTGCAGTCGAGGCCGCCCGCACGAATGGCATTTGTGCGTACTCGATCGAGCACGCACACACCTGCACCTCGCTCGGCTACTTCACGGAACAGTTCGCACGCGCAGGCATGCTGGCGATCGGCGCCACGAATGCATCAGCGCGTGTCGCGCCGCCTGGTGGTTCTCGACCCGTGCTGGGGACCAATCCGATAGCGATGGCGGTCCCTGACGGTGACGGCGGCATCGCTATGCAGTTCGACTTCAGTACGAGCGCTGTTGCGCTCGGCAAAATCACCATGGCCGCGGCCGCCGGCGAATCGATTCCGTTGGGGTGGGCCGTCGACGCCAACGGCGAACCGACGACGGACCCAACGGCGGCGCTCGCCGGTTCGCTTGTCTCGTCAGGCGGGTACAAGGGGTACGGCATCGGCCTCCTGGTCGAGTTACTCGCCTCGGGCTTGACCGGTGGTCGGAGCAGCATCGACGTGCCGCCACTGAAGACGCCGGAGGGCGCACCGCACGACCTCGGGCAGTTCTACATCGTGATCGACCCGGCAGCCTTCAGCGGCGATCGATTCCACGAGCAGCTCGCCGAGTTAGCCGCAGTCGTCGGGGAACAGCCTGGGGCCCGTCTGCCTGGTTCGGCACGGTCCACCCCGGATGCCGTTGAAGTAGACGATTCGGTGTGGGCGTCGATCGTCGAACTGGCTGGCTAACCGTTCGCCCAGGCCAACGCAGCCGGGTATTCTCCGGCGCATGAACGGCGGCCTCGATATCTCAACCGGTTCACATCACATTGGTGGCACCGCCCACGAGTTCTTCACACGCACACGCACCGCCTACATCCGACCGGGACGCCCGGTTCGATGACGACGTTCTCCACACTGCCCGCCAAGTCGGCGACGGATACGCAGGTCGAACTTCGATCGGCCGACGTAGTGATGGCGTCCGGGCAACTCGGCGCCGCACGGCTGACCAAGTTCAGTTTCAACCGGTCGATGCTGCGTCGAGCGTTCACACAGGGCTGGCGTGTCGAGCGCGAGCGATTTGAGATGGACGCCGATGGACGCGGTCACGCGGCATACCGCGTCGAGGCAGAAGGCCACACTGTGCACTTCGTCGCCTTCACCACGACGATCGCTGAAGCCGACCACACCGACCGTGTCGTCGCCGACAAGTGGGAGATCACCGGGGCATTGGTCGAGGCAGGCAGTGGGGGCCTCACCGACGAGCTGCTCGCTCAATTGGCCGTCGCGGTGCCACAGCAGGAAGCGGCTCGGCTCGGTGCCAGCGTCCTCGTATTGACGCGTGGCAATCGGAGTGTCCGCTTCTTTGAGTCGCTCGTTGCCGCACTCGCTTCGGGGCAGCAGCCCAGCGGTGATGCAGTCGCCGACGCTGGCTACATCATGCGGAGTACCGCCTTCTACGGCAATGGAAAATTCGGGATGAAGTCGTTCGATGGGTACCAAAGCGACCACCCGCTCGCTGTGACCTATCGAGCACAGATGCTCGCAGCCTGGCTATTCCGAGAGTTGAGCTACGACGTTGTCGAGCACTGCGCCCAGGTGCGAGCTGCTGCGAACGGAACCACTGCAGCGCGATTCAACTCAGCGTGGGGCCGGTACTTCGGGCTGGGCAACGCAACCGGCCTCGGGCTCGTGCCGTATGCGTTCAAGCACCCGCGGGTGCTTGATGCCTGGGCGCAGGTGCGTGAGCGAGCGCTTGCGGCGGTGCGATCGATTGACCGCGACGAAGCAGTCGACCGGATCCCAGTCTTGGCCCGCTGGATCGATCGAGCCGAGGCGCATTTCGCTGGGCTCGTCTCTGACGACGATCGTGCCCCGTGGTTGTCCCCGTCTGAACTCGCGATGTTGGCGGCTCGAACACGGACTGAGCTCGGTCGTGTGTCCGGTACTCACCGACCCTTCGACGAGCTCTATCGCTGGGCCGAAGCCGACAGCGTCGAGACCTGCGAACTCGTTGTGTCGCTGCTGCTCGAACTTGACGACACCATCAGCGACGATGCACTCGACCTGCTCCTTCGCGCCGACGAGCGGGTCGACGTTGACCCGAGTCAGACAGTCGGCGAGCTCCGGCAGTTGCTTCATCTTCGATATTCCTGGATCGACGATCTCGATCTCGAAGCTCCGAGTGCCGGCCACTTCTGGTGGGTTGTGTCGGATAACACCGACGAGCCACGCCGAGCGCCGCGCCGTCTCATCGACCCCGCGCATCGGGAAGTTGCGATCGATATTGCGCGCCGGGTGCTCGCGCTCCGAGCGCACCTCGATGCCTCGCCATCCGACGACACGGTCGGCCAGGTGTTGGTTGTCCATCCCGAACTCGGTGGAGCGGTGAAGCGAGTGCTTGGCAACAACACGCAGTACGGCGAACCGATCGCCAACGCGTGCGATGCCGAGTTCCTCCCGCTCGATCTGCAGCGATACCAGCTCGCGATGTACGGCATGGACAACTTCTCACCGAAGTCGACCGACTGGCTACGCGTCACCCTCAACCAAGGTGCCCCGCGCATTAGCGATCTCAATAGCGGTGCGCCGCTGCACGATACGTGGGCCTTTCCGGCCCGCCCGGATGAACCGGCCCTGGAAACAGGGTCGGAGGAGAGTGACTCATGATCATCGACGGCCTTGAAATCAACGACTGGACTCGCTCGGTCGTCGAGCAGGTTCGCTCGGGCGGCGTCAACGTCGTCCATGCCACGTGTGGCGTCTGGGAGGACATGGCCGGGGCGATGACGCGGATCGGTTCGTGGCGACACTTTGCCCGGCAGAACGCTGACATAGTGCGCATCGTCCGCACCGTCGAGGAAATGCAGACCGCAGTCGATGACGACGTGCTTGGTATTGTGCTCGGCTTTCAGAATTCGTCGATGCTTGGCGACGATCCGGAGATGGCGGGGATTTTCGCCGATGTCGGTATTCGCGTCATTCAGCTGACCTACAACATCGCGAACCATCTTGGTTCGAGCTGCTGGGAGCCGCACGATGGTGGCCTGACACGCGCTGGCTATCGGATGGTCACCGCGCTGAACGACGCCGGAGTACTCCTCGACATCAGCCATGTCGGCAACACGACGGGGCGTGATGCAGTGGACGCTTCACGCCGGCCGATCGCCGTCACCCATGGGAACCCGCACACGTTTTGCGCCTCTGGGCGGAACAAGCCGGATGACCTGATCGACGCAATGGCCGCCCGTGGCGGTGTGATCGGTTGCACGTTGTATCCGCTGTTTATGGGTGGAGCCGACGTGACGCGAACCGCGTACTGTCAGATGCTCGCCGACCTCGCTGAACGCATCGGCGTTGGCCATGTCGCAATCGGTTCCGATGCTGTGGTCGGCTGGGAGCCCGGCGCACTCGGCTGGATGCGCAACGGCCGATGGGATCGGCCCGCCGACCCTGACGACGTTCCTTCGTTCCCGCCGTGGCCGGCGTGGTTCCAGGGCCCGCAAGATTTCGGTTCGTTGAGCGATGGCCTCGACGAAGTTGGCTTTAGCGCTGCGGAGCGCGATCAGGTGCTCGGCGGTAATTGGCTCCGACTCTTCGGTCAGGTTTTCGATGGGTGATCTGACAATCAGTGTGGCGCCGCGTGAGATCACCGACCTCGTGTTTCGGGCGAGCAGGGTGGCCGGGTGCGAGGCGAGCATTGCCGATCGCATTGCCGCCGATGTCAGACACAGCGAGGTGCATCACCATTGTGGGCTCAGCGAGTTCTTGGAACTGGTCGAGCGCGATGCAGCGCAACTCGTGCGAGCAGCTCGTGAGGCGGTTGTGCCGAACGAGTCGACGCCGGCGCTCCTGCGTCGTCGCAGCGAGGAACGTCAGTCGGAATCGTTGGCAGGCATCGAGTTCGAGGCCCTGTCGAGCGGCGTCGAGATTGACGCCGCCCTCTGGGTCCGAGTCGAAGCAGCGGCCGCCGATTTTGTGCTGAGCGAGGCCATCCTCGACTCGGCCGGGCCCGGCTGACCGGCCCAGCGGAAGCACGTACTACTCTCGTCTCCACATTGACGTGAGATCGGGGGATCGCATGGGGTATGAACCAAACGACACTGTTGAGGCCAATCGGGTGACCGACTGGGTGAATGACTGGGACTGGCTCGATCCGGCCTGGGGCAGCAACGCAATCGAAATCTGGAACTCGGTGCGCGAGCAGTGCCCGATGGCGATGACCGAACGGTACGGCCGGGCCTTCATGCCGGTCACGATGGAAGCGGTGTCGGCAATCGCCAACGACACGGTGAATTTCTCGTCGATTTTTGTCTCTGTGGCACAGCCGGACGCGATTCGGCGGCCTGCACCACCAATCACGTCCGACCCGCCTGATCACCACGGTCACCGACGGCTGTTGCTGCCGTCGTTCAGCCCCAAGCGCATCGCCGAGATGGAATCCGAGCTGCGCGAGTACACGCAAGGCCTGATTGCCGAGGTGCGACAGAAAGCGAGCGCCTCGCAATCGGCAACTGCCGACGCCGCTGCGCAGTACTCGCAGCACATCCCGGTGCATGGGATCGCCCAGATGATCGGCGTGCCTGACAGTGACGCTGATCTGTTCCGCGACTGGATCTATCGCAACTTCCAACTGGCACCGCGCGACAACAAGGTGCGCGAACAGGTGACCGCTGAGATGCGGGCGTACTTCTTTGCCTTGCTCGACAAGCGCGCTGCTGAGCCAGAGGATGATCTTGCAACGCTGATCACTCACGCCGAGATCAACGGCGAACCGGTCGACGATGAGTTGAAGGTCGGCTACCTGCTGCTGCTCCTGCTGGCCGGCATCGACACCACGTGGAGTGCAATCGGCTCGGGCCTCTGGCATCTGGCCACGAACCCCGGCGACCTGGCGCGCCTCGCTGCGGTGGCCGACGACCCGGACGACATGCTCTGGCTGACGTTCACCGAAGAAGTGCTGCGGTACTACGCGCCGGTCACCATGGGTCGCAAGGTCATTGGCGACACCGAGATCCAGGGTTGCCCCGTCCGGGCTGGCGAGCAAGTGCTGGTCACGTTCCCGGCTGCGAATCACGATCCACTTGCCTTCGAGGATCCCCACGAGTTTCGGATCGACCGAGCCGAAAACCGCCACGTTGCATTCGGGCTCGGCATTCATCGTTGCCTTGGGTCCAACCTCGCTCGGTTGGAGATGCACATCGCATTCAATGAGTGGGTGCGGGCGTTCCCGAACTTTGCGCTCGACGCTTCGGAAGAAACGACGTGGACGAACGGCCAAATTCGCGGCCCTCGGAACATTCCCGTCCGACTCGAGGGCTGAGATCGACGTGTCAGGCGCTCGACACCTATCTCGACGCCTAGAGGGCTGAGACGCGACTCGGTACTGGACGCAGCGATGCTCCAAAGTGCATCACCAACTCTGCGTCTGGTGTCGTCAGATTCAGAGTTCCGCCGAGCCCCCTGGCCCGGTGATCGTCGCGGTGAGGGCGCCTCGCTCGGCCGCTACGACGTCGATGTCGATGCCGAGTGCAGCAAGCGGGCCCATCACGTCGAACGGCAGCTGGTGGTGGACCGTAAAGTTCTCCAGTTCGACGCCGCCGGGTTGTGTCGTGTTGGGGAGTGGGGTGTCGCCCCAGTCGATGATGAACGGCAGCGTCGGCGACGACGGGAAGGTCAGGGCCCAGGCGAGCAGGGCGCCGTTCGGGGCTTGACGACTCATGTCGCTGATCGGGCCGGGGTCATAGCCGGCGTCGAGGCAGCGGTCGACGAGGTCCTCGATCGTTTCGTCTTCGGTAGGTCGCACGGCAAAGCCGACCAGCCCTGGGCCGACGAGGTTGTCGATGCCGAATGGCCGGGGCATTTCGGGGTCGGGTTGGCCGGGGTCTGGGGCGATGATTTCGAGATAGCACTCGCCACACGAGACGAGCGCGTTGTGCGTGCCAAGCCCGACATGGGCGCCGCCCACTGCTGGCCTGATGCCTGTTTGTTGTTCGAACCAGTCGATGCCTTCGGTGAGATCGGCGACTGCGTACACGAGATGATCGATTACGGCCATTCCACGATCATCGCAGCCGAGCTCAGGTTCTCTAGTGTCAATCGCCATGAGCACAACTGAAGAATTTGCCGGCAAGGTCGCATTGGTCACTGGATCGTCGAGCGGTATCGGCGAGGAAACTGCCCGCCGCCTGTCGGCACTTGGCGCGACCGTTGTTGTCAACTCGTCGTCGTCGGTCGAAGCCGGAGAAGCGGTCGCGGCATCTTTGCCGGGGACCGCGACCTATATCCGAGCCGACATCAGCAACCAGGACGAAGCACACGGACTCATCGACGCGACCATCGAACAATTCGGCCAGCTCGACTTCTTGATCAACAACGCTGGGTGGACCACCGAAGTGCCGCATGACCAGCTTGACGATCTGACCGACGAGATCTTCCGGAAGACGTTCGACGTCAATGTGTTCGGAACCTGGTGGCTGACGAAACGGGCCATCCCGCACCTCCGCAAGAGTGACGACCCGAACATCGTCAACATCACCTCGATTGCGGGCGTCAGGCCAATGGGCTCGTCGATGGCGTACTCCATGACCAAGGCAGCGCTCAACCACATGACTTTGCTGCTGGCGAAGTCCTACGGGCCAATCCGCGTCAACGCAGTTGCACCCGGCCTCGTGGCCACCCCGTGGACCAAAGACTGGGGTGCGCTGCATGCCGCTGTTGCTGCCACCGCTCCTGTGCCACGTTCGGCGACGCCGGAAGACTGTGGCGAGGCTGTGCTTGCGCTGCTCCGCAACAAGTACGTGTCGGGCGAGATCTTCGTTGTCGACGGAGGCCTGACGCAGAAGATGTGAGGCCCGCTTAATGCGTGGCGACGCAGAACTCGTTGCCCTCGGGGTCGGTCAAGGTTGTCCATTGGACATCCCACTCGTCTTTGTCGTGCACCACGGTGGCGCCGAGGCTCACGAGTCGTTCGACTTCGGCAGCGCGATCGTCGGCCTGGAGGTCAAGGTGAACGCGGTTCTTGACCTCCTTGCCTTTTGGCACCGGATAAACATCATCAAAGCGGCGGCATCTGTGTCGATGCGACGTTGTTCAAACCATTGCCGACCTATCAGCCGATGACAGTGGCGGAGATTGCCCAGTGAGTCAGGCGATGCTTGTTCTTCACGGCCGAAATCCAGATGTACATGTGCATGCGTCAATGTCGAGAAAGAACATGAATCTTGAACCCGCTGTTAGTAGTGGGTTTTCGAAATCATCAGGACAACGATCCTCGGAATCTACGTAAAACTGAGTTTCTGTAGGATTGCTATCTCGGAGGATGGTTCCTTGCCAAGGACATCCTTTTTCCAAGCAGCATCATAAAAATCGTCAGCGGCAACCTTCGACCAGATTTTCCATTCGCTCTTGAGTGAGATTTCATGATTCTCAAAAAGATACCTTTTAACGTTATACAGATGATGCCCACTCAGTCCTTCTCCACCGTCAATCGTACTGGGTGAATCGGCAGCGGAAATTTCCCGTACTGAATGTAAAGCTTTTTCAGGGAAACTGATGGTCTTATCCTTACTGTCTTTTGTTCCATTGAGCTTCAGCAATCGTGAAGCTGATTTATTTAGTGCTGTGTAATTAGGATCCTGAATTTCTTTTTTACGCGCACTTTTTGCAGCCATCATCGGTTTGAGGTGAAGTTGTAACTCGACAATATGTTCGATATCGCCAAGAGGTACAGAAAGATTTACTAAGAAATCTCTATAATGGTCATCTTCGGTACCCTCTTTATCGAACCGATTATTTTGTCTTACTACCTTCATACCTGAAGCGCTGAAGATTTCTTTCAGTAAGGTCTGAGATTCAATGAGTGTCTTTGGATTGTCAAATATTAAACTCGCTCGCGATATGTCGGTGAATTGGCTAAAGTCGCCTTTGTATTTAGTCCCTGCCTTATCAAGAATACGCTCTTTCGCCTTTGTAGGGAAGGCCTGATCGGCAAGGGCAGGACTGAGTGGAGTCTTTTTCTGATTCGGATCGGGATTGGGATTGAAATCTGTCAAAGGGTCTTCAGTATTTTTCAGAGGCCCTTTCTGATATGAAAAAGCCACCGAATCGAGTTCTTCTAAATGTTTAAAAGCACTGATCAGCTTCGCTTGGGCGTTTGCTGCATCAAATTTCAACTGCGCTAGGTACTCTGGACTTCTTTCATCAAACACTAATTCTTCAGTACCCTTGTAATCATTCCTTTCACCACCAGGCGTGAGGGTTACTGCACTGACCTTTTGGCCTTCTTTTCGCTGGATGCGGCCTGCTGGGTCACTGGTGCCGCTGATCGGAAGCTCGACCTCGCGTTGCGCTCGCTGCGCAGGTGCGGCGGCGCCCTGTTGAATGGTGTGGGTGAGTTCGTGGGCGACCAGTTTTTGGCCCTGTGAGGTGTCGGGCGAGTAGGCACCTTTGCTGAAGAAGATGTCGCTGCCGGTGGTGAACGCCTTCGCTTGGATACGTTCGCTCAGACCGTTCGCTGTCGAGTCGGTGTGGACCCTCACACGTGAGAAGTCGGCGCCGAAACCGCCCTCCATCGTTCGGCGAAGGCTGTCGTCGAGTGGAGAGCCACCGCTGCGTGCCCGCTGGATCCTCGACGATGTGTCGGCATCGACGTCACCGCCTTCGAGCCCGATCGTGGGGGCCGCCGGGGCACGTTGGACGCGACGTTGGGCGGTGTTGCCGGTCGGTGCTGCGTCGGTCGCTCCCGTTGGTGGCGATCCGTTGATTGCCCGCATGACCGCCACGGCCATGCGGTCGGCTTCTCGTTCGTACCTGTCGTCGACGGCTCCAACCGTCAGCTTTGCCTGGATCGTTGCGGCAGATGGTGCCCGCGTTGGCGCGGGAGGTGCCTGGACGGCGCGCTCAGGGGCCGCTGCTGGTCCGTCTGCGTGGCTCGACAACTTGCGGACCATGTCTGGCCTCCTGGTAAACGCGGTGCCCAAGTCTCACCTCCTGGTGATCGCGTACAAGCTCGGAGCGTCACGCAACTTCGCGACGATAGTGGCTGAGCGGGGGTCGGGGCGAGGCGGGCCATGAACTGATGTCCGAACAGGTCGAAGCCCACCCAATGATCTACTGAGCGGCCTTCGGGGCGACCGAGAAGCTCGCCGCAGAACGAACGGGGGGCTGCCGATGCGTGGACCGGCATCGCCAAGTGAAAGCGGCAAAGTTCAGGCATTGATCTGCTCAGGTCGGAAGAGCGTAGGTACCCTGCGCGGTCGCAGTGATCCGGTCCTCCTCCTCGTCGTCGCATCCGATGCGCATCGTGCCAACAACATTTCGACGGCCTGCCTTGTCGAGCGTTGATCGCATCGACAGTGGGGAGTTCACTGATCGGTTGAACCGTTGCGGTGGGTGGTCGCACTGTCCGGTACCTTGGACAGATGATCTCCGGTATCGACCACATCGTGCTGTGCGTTAGCGACGTCGAGCGCTCGGTGACGTGGTACCGCGACCACCTCGGTCTCGTGGCCGAGCGCCTGGAGGAGTGGCGCGCTGGTGATGCGCCGTTTGTCTCGCTCCGAGTTGATGCCGCCACGTTGATCGACCTCCTTGCCGACGAACCGTCGGGACGCAACGTCGATCACGTCGCGTTCGTGACTGATCGGTCCGGCTTCGATGAATTCGTGGCCACCCATGTCGACATCATCGAGATGGGTCCCGCCTCACTATTCGGTGCGCGCGGTCAGGGCGACGGTGTGTACGTCAGAGATCCTGATGGTCATCGTGTCGAGGTCCGCACCTACTGACCTGCTGCTGAGTTGCTGCCGAGAATGGCTGCACCTCGACGCGTGGGAATTGGTGAGCCTCTGGGAACCGCTCCAGTTGGCGAGCGATCCACTGGGCGTGCATCTGTTCGATTTGGAGAACGGCCTGCGGCTCAACGACCTTCAGCGCGCACCCATCTCGGCTAACCATGCTGGAAGCCGTGTGGGCCGACCGCCAGTCGTCGTGCAGCCGTGCACGGTCACCCCGGTTGCGTGAGCGAGGAGTTCGTTGCCTGAACCGGTGGTCACGAGGTAGGCCATCTGAAACGTGGCGCGAGTGACCGCAGCGAGCGAAAGGTGCACGGTGATCACGTCATCGAAACGCAGCGGCTGTCGGTAAGTGACGAACGATTCGAGGACGGGCGACTCGAGGCCAGCGTCGCGCCACTCGGTGAACGGATGACCGACGTGCGCGAGAAACGCGACCCGGGCCTCTTCGAAGTAGGCGAGGTAGTTGCTGTGGTGCACGATCCCCATGGCGTCGGTTTCGACGAACCGCACTCGAATCTGGTGCGTGAACTCATAGTCGGCAGGTGAGGTGGTCGGTTCGACAGACAGGCGCACGCGGCGATTCTTGCACGCTTCGATCAGACCGGCTGTCACGCTCCGGTCAGACCCCTTTGTGTTCATGATCGGTGTGACAGGTCGGTTGCGCGAGGATGGCAGGGTGACGCCAGCCGTGAAGATGTTGGAGAGTGCGGGCGTCGAACACGTGATCAGCGAGTACGACCGGCATCTGTCCGGGGACGGTGATTTGCGCGACTTCGGCAAGGAGGCCGCCGAAGCGCTCGGCCTGTCAGACGACGAGGTCTTCAAGACGCTGATCGTGGTCGTCGAAGGCTCGCCGCGCTCGCCCGAAATGATTGTGGCGGTCCTCCCGGTGAGCTGTCAGCTCTCAATGAAGCTCATTGCGGCAGCCGCCGGTGCGAAGAAGGCAACAATGTGCGATCCGGCTGCAGCCGAACGGTCGTCGGGCTACGTGGTCGGCGGGATCAGCCCGCTCGGTCAGCGCCGTCAGCTACGAACTGTTGTTGACGAGTCCGCTCAACTCTTCGACACGATCTACGTGAGCGGTGGCAAGCGAGGCCTCGACATCGGGCTCGCGCCGGACGACCTGATCGGCGTACTCCACGCCACCGTCGCCCCAATCACTGCCTGACGTCGAGTGACGCAGCGGTGTTCGACGGGCGCTTCGCCGCGGCCGGGTGCGAATAACGGCGTGTTCAGCGAGCCGGGTGGCGTTGCAGCGCTTCGATTCGAGCGACGCGTGTTCGCGCTGCTGGATGTGAGGCTGCGAGTCGTGCCCGCCAGCCGATGGGGCGGCCACCCGAGCCGCTGGCGAGCACCTGGCGCAGTGCACTGGCCAGCTCGGGGCCGAATCCCATCGCGACAGCGCGTTTGTCGGCTTCAAACTCTGCGCCATGGCCAACGAAGTTCCCCAGCGCATCGCCTGCACGCAGCGCTGCGGTGAAAACCCACGACACCGCCTTGAAGAAGGTGGCAGCGAACTGCCCGGCAACCTCGATCACCGGTGAATGGCGCCCGAAGCTTTGCGCAGCAGCCTGCGACACGTTCTCGAAGAAGAAGCCGATTCGAGCAAGGAACACGACAGGCCCGGACAGCCAGTGAGCAATGGTGATCGCCACCGTGTGCAGGCCGAGGTGGTGGCTGAGCTCGTGCGCGAGAACGCCGCGTAGCTGGGCCGGCGTCAGTTCGTGGGCAGCGAATGAGGTGACGACGACGAGGTGCCCGCCGCAGGCGAACGCATTGAGCTCGTCGGATGGAAGCACTCGAAGCACGTACCGATCTGGCGGCAGGTTGTTGGCCTGGGCGATTTCGGCCCACGCCGGCGCGATCAGGGCGGATTCTTCGGGTTGCGCCGGACGCGCGCCGAGAATCGGGGTCAGCACAGCGGTTTGGAAGGGCCGAACGAACAACAACAGGCCGGTGGCTACGAACACCACGACCGTCCAGCGGAAAGAGAGCCCGAAAACCATGTTGACCGGTAGCCACAGGATGCTGAGCGCGAGCAGGCTGAACGGGGCCATTGCAACGACTGGGAGAAAGGCCCAGATCGCTGACCGCTCGACGCTCCGAGCGCCCTCTGACCGTGCCATCAAGTTGCACATGATAGAGAGTCTGGAGGGCACTGGATCTCGACATACTCAGTAATCCCACGCAACGTGCTCAGCGCCACGCATAAGGTGGTGGCTCGGGTATGACTCAGTGTGTAATCCCTCAAGAATTCGAGCCAGAAGCCGATGGACAGACAGGGTGCACAAGAATTGTCCTCGGCCGGCAGCGGACATGATTGAGCGAACAGAAACGGGAACTGGTGCAAGGATCGATGGCTACGGAGCGGTCAAGAGTGAGAACGCTCCTTGACGACGCGGCAGCATGTCGCAGTGATGACCCTGTTCGGGCGCGCAAGTTGGTGCTCGACGCCCGCACGATCGCACGCGCATCGGCCCTGACGGACGACGAGGCTGAAGCGCTCTACTCGCTTGCATCCATTGCACACCAGCGTGGCCACACCGACGATGCGTTCGCCCTTGCGGCCGAAGCTGTCGAAGTGGCATCGGGAAGCGAACCGTCACTGACGCTTGCATGGTCGCACCACTTACTCGGCGTGGTCCACTACCAGGCCAGCAACTTTGCTTCAGCGCTCGAACAGTCGCTCTTAGCCCTCCAGGTGTATCGCGCCACCGGCCACGAAATTGACGAGGGCAAGATCCTCCACACAATCGCTGCGGTATACCAGTCGATGGGCGACCACGACCGTGCCATTGCCACGTACGAGAACGCTCTGGCCATCAACGAGCCGCTCGGCCGTCGCGACCTCGATGCCATGGTGCTCGGCAACCTTGCGCGTATCCGCGGCCGTCGCGGCGAGTTTCTCCCGGCCGTCAGCCTTGGCCGACGCGCTGTCGAGTTGGCCCGCGAACATACGCCGCAGCTGATTGGCGGTCTACTCGCGGATCTCGCTGAGGCATACGTTGGCCTCGCCGACCATGCCAGTGCAGCCCTCTGCTTTGCCGAAGCTCGTGCCGACTGGGAATATCGGATGGCCGACGGACAAGAGTTGGCTGCCACCGAACAACTTGGGATCATGGTGTCCGAAGGTCGCGTCGCACTGCGGAGCGGCCAGACCGATGAGGCGATTGCATCGCTCTCGGCCGCACTCGACCTGGCCGACCGCACCGATCACCGCGAACTTAAACTTGAGATCCACGACCTCATTGCCATGGCCTATAAGCAGGCCGAACGATTCGGTGAGGCACTCGATCACCGCGAACGTCACTTCGCGTTGCACCGTGAGATCTTCACCGACTCCGCTGACCTCCGCTTGCGAACATTGCAGATCGCTCACGACAACCAGATGGCCCGGCACCGCGCCGAGATTACCCGCCTGCAGACCAACGGATTGGTCACCAGCTTCGCCTCTCAGCACGCTGACGCCGACGCGTATCACCTCGAAGCATTCGAACGTCTGGCATCGCTCGCCGAGTTCCGCGGTGGCAACACCACGAAGCACACCGATGCCGTTGGCGACCTGTCCGCTGAGATTGCCCACGCCATCGGCCAGCCGCCGGAATGGTGCGAGCGTTTGCGCTTGGCCGCGCGCTTGCACGACATCGGCAAGGTCGCCGTCTCCGACGCAGTGCTCCTCAAGCCCGGACCGCTCACGATGTTGGAATTCGACGAAGTCAAACAGCACACCGTGCTCGGCCGCCGCCTGCTCTCCGGTGTATCGACCGATCTGTTCTCGCTCGCTGCCGAAGCTGCCTGGGCTCATCACGAGTGGTGGGACGGCTCGGGCTACCCGAACGGCCTGAGCGGCAAGGCAATCCCGTTGTCTGGCCGCATCGTTGCCGTGGCTGACGTGTACGACTCGCTCGCCACCCGTCGCGTTTACAAACGTGAATGGAGCCTGGCCGAAGCGATCCGTTTCATTCGCTCCGGCACGGGCGCCCAATTCCAGCCGGAACTGGTCGAGGCATTCGTGCAAGTAATGGTCGCCCGCGAGCCATCGCTCGAAGCCGAACTCGCTTAACCCGCGGTAGCGGCGCTGTCATCGCTGCGATCTACGATCACAGCCATGGGCGCTGACAGCACTGCGATCACGCGTGAGCAGCGCATTGAAATGCGCGAGCGGAATCCGAAGTGGCGGAACGATCCGGTGCGAATCGAGATGCTCGAATGCATCAACTGCGACGCCTGCCTGCGGGCCTGCCCGCCGAACTTCGGTGCGATTTTCAACCACGGCGCCGACGTCGTGATTATCCCCGAGTTGTGCAGCGGTTGCGACAAGTGTATCCCGGCGTGCCCGGTCGACTGCATCTATCCGCACCCCGACTGGACCCCAGCGACTGCAACGTCCAGTGGCTCAGGTGACTGGTGGGAGCTGCCGCACTCCGACGACGACCCCTACGTCTGACCGTCCCATTCCCCTCTTTCCCGCTCCCATTTCCCTCGGGTCAAGAGTGGACATTCAGCAGGTGGTCTGATTGAAGACGACGAGAGCGTCGAGCCCGGCGCTGACTTCAGCGGGCCAGTTGGCGACGACCTGGCTGTCGGGAGTCTCTGCCGACACAAAGGCTCCGACGAAGGTGACGAGGGCTTGCGCATCGGCCGCGAGCTCATCGGGTGACAGGTCGATGAGACGATTCAACACCAGGACGCCGGGCGGGCCCACCGTGCCGTCGGGAGTGTTCTGCATTTGCTCGAACCGGGGGAGAACTACCTCGAGCAGTTCGCACGTCGGTGTCTGGGCCGGCTCACGCGTGGAGATAGTTCGGAGGTGCGGCAGGTCGGCCGACACGACCAATGTCTGATCGCCCGAGCGCGAGACATACATCAGTTGGTCGTCGGGGTAGAAAACACCGGAGCTGTCGTTGGCCCAGGCTGCAAACCCGCCGAAGTTTCGTGATGCGCGCACTGGCGTGATTGCACCGTCGAGCAGCTCGAACATCTGGAGTTCGCGCGGCTGGTCAGCGCTGACACGGACACCGCTGATGAGGACTGCATCTCCGCTGGGGGACAGGCCATTGACTTGCTGCGCGGTGACGCCATCAGGAAGGTCGGTCGACCACAGAGTGCGGAAGCCGTTGGTATCGAGCGAGGCCAGCGAGCACTCGCGTTGCTGGTCGCACTCGCGAAGCAGAAGGTGGTTACGTCCAGTCGCCACGACATCGCCGGACGTGATGCGTGTCGTGCCGTCCTCGGCGAGCAAATAACTCCCGCCCGTGTCGGTCACGACAACGTCGCCGCCAGGTGTAGCGAGTGCCTGGGGGCTGGTGCTGGCAAGCCAATCAGCGGTGCGGACCGTCAACCCAGCCGACACGTCACCGGTTTGCTCAGGTGATCGGAGGGTGATGATCTGCGGCGCTTCGCTCTCACGTGTTGGTGCCCAGGCTGGCCAGATGACGAACGAATTCGACGCAGTGGCCGTCGCGGCGCCACCGAGGGGCTGCTCCATTCCGCCAATCGAGCGGTCGACACCGATGAGCTGCGAACCACCCTCGAGGGTTGGGAAGAGCAAGGCGCCTGCATCGTTGACGACGACCCGGGTGCCTTGCGAAGCGAAGTAGCCGAGGTCGGTGATCCGCACTCGGCCGCTTGGCAGCGAGACCTCGAAGATCCCATCGTTGCTCTGCAACGCGACGATTTCAGTCGGAGCGATGTCAGCAAGTTCATCCGCGATCGAGACCACTTCGAAACGAGGTGGCGCTGTTTCTGCCAGTCGCTCCGAAAGCGTGCGCGGGCGAATCGTCGTTGGCGATGCAAGCTCGTCGAGGTTCTCGGGGAGGGTCTCGACTGTCGGCGGAGTGGTCGGAAGTGGAACGATTTCGGTGTCGTCGGCTGATTGGTTGCTGTCGCCACCGGAACGGACTGCGACAGCGATCGTCACTACAG
>JBNMOS010000055.1:0-20202 GCA_051275435.1 Ilumatobacter sp. | reverse complement strand
GGCTCACTGAACGCCAAGTCGGTGATCTCGCCGGCAGTGTGGATCAACCGACGCAGCAGCGCCGTGTCCATCACGATGCGGGCATAGTGCTCGGCGCCCGACACCGACGGGGTGGCGTTCTGCAGCTCGTTGAGGCGTTCCATGCCGCCGAGATCGTCAAGCATGTTGTGGCGACGCAACTCGTCGGCCACAGTGACCACGTCGACCGGCCCGGACGACGAGTACAGCGATCGAATTGCGTCGAAAATGTGCTGGTGGGCAGGGCTGTAAAAGTCTCTGACGTTGAGGCCGGCTTCGCCGACGACACCGATCGCGTCACGTGACAGCAACAGTGCACCGAGCACCGACTCCTCGGCCTGCAGGTTGTGAGGAGGGACACGACCCGAGCCACCCTGCGGACGAGAAGACCCGCCGCCAGAGAATTGTCCACCCTGGTATTCGCGGTCGAGGTCATTGCTCATGTACTGCCCATTCTTCCTGAAAAATCCTGTGTGGAGATAGTGGCAGAACCCTGGGAATTGCCTGTGGACAACACCACCCGACCTGTGGATACCTGTGGGTAGTTCCAGGTGTGGATGGGCTGTGGAAAACACGAAAGGCGCGCCCCGCCCGAAAGCAGGACACGCCTTTCACGTGTCGAAACCGTGACGCTCTCCATGATGGAGGACGTCGCGATGTTCACCCGGCACAAGCCGGGTGGCGGCTCATTCGGCCGCGACTACTTCGATGTTGATCGGGAACGACACATCGCTGTGCAGCGAGGCCGTTGCCGTGTGGGCGCCGACGGTCTTGATGTTGTCGACTTCGATCGCCTTGCGGTCGATGACGATGTCGGTCTGAGCCTTCACTGCATCGGCGACGTCGGCAGCACTGATCGAACCAAAGAGCTTGCCTTCACCCGACGCCTTGGCCGAGATCGTGATCGTCTTCGGCACGAGCGAGCTGGCGATTGCGGTCGCTGTCTCGCGCGCTGACTGATCCTTCTGGTCACGGGAGGCACGCATCTTTGCGGCCTGATCCAGGGCCCCGGGCGACGCCTTGAGAGCATGACCCTTCGGGAAGAGGAAGTTGCGGGCGTAGCCCTCGGCGACCTCGACGATGTCGCCGCGCAGGCCGAGACCTTCGACCTTGTTACGAAGAATGACGTTCATGTTCCTCAGGCCTCCGTCTCGGTGCTTGCAACCGCGTCACTCGTGTCGACGGACTCATCGGCCGTGTCGTCACCAGTGTCGGTGGTCTCGTCGGAGTTGTTCTCCTTGTTATCACCGTCGTCGCGACCACGGCCGCCACCACGATCGTCGCGATCACGACGGCCGCCGGTGCGAGTCGAAGCGACACGCGTGGCGTAGGGCAGGAGCGCCATTTCGCGGGCGACCTTGATTGCGTTCGCAACTTCGCGCTGCTGCTGCAGGTCGTTGCCGGCAACGCGGCGGTTCTTGATCTTGGAGCGGTCGCTCATGAAGCGACGCAGCAGATCGACATCCTTGTAGTCGATGAACTCGACCTTGTCGATGATGAGGACGCTGGTCTTCTTTTTGAACTTGCGGGGGTTGGCGTCGCGCGCCGACCGGGCCTTGTTCTTCTTACTGGCCATAATGGTTACCTAGATATTCCTGACTGGAAGATGATCTTCGATTGAAAGAGTGAGTGACATGGGGTTGGCAGGTCCGATAGTTCGAACCCTGCCGTGACTCAGGACGTGCTTAGAACGGCTCTTCTTCGCCGTACACCGGATCTGGGGGAGTCGCCGGGCGAGTTGCGCCGCCGCCTCCGCCGCCACCGCTGTTACCGCCGCCACCACCACTGAATCCGCCACCATCGGCGGAATCACGGGAGATGCGCTCGACCTGTGCCTGCGCCCAGCGAAGGCTGGGGCCGAGGTCGTCGGCGATCACTTCGGTGATGTTGCGCTTCTCGCCTTCACGGGTGTCGTAGGAGCGTTGCTCCAAACGGCCCGTGACCATGACGCGGTTGCCCTTGTGCAGGCTGGCTGCGGCATTTTCGCCGAGATCAGCCCAAGCGACCACGTTAAAGAACGAGACCTGCTCCTGCCATTCGCCATTCACCTGATAGCGGCGATTGACGGCAAGCCCGAAGCTGGCAACACCACGGCCACCGGTGGTGTATCGAAGTTCGGGATCCTTGGTGAGGTTCCCAGTGAGTGTGACGGTGTTGTCCTGTGCCATTGATTTCCCCTTTGGCTATGGCTGAGAATCAGACAGCAGCAACGGCGGCGGCGGTAATGCCGCGACGCTCTGCTTCTTCATCTGGCAAACGGATGAGCTTGTGGCGGACGATGTCGTCCGCGAGACGGAGCTGACGCTCCAAGTCGTCGAGTGCGCCAGGCGCAGCAACGAGCTGAGCAACCAGGTAGTAGCCAGAAGGCTTCTTGTTGATCGGGTAAGCGAACTGACGCTTGCCCCACCAGTCGATCTTGTCGTGCAGTGTTCCGCCGACCTTCTCGATCCCGTCGCTGATCGTCTTCATCCAGACCTGAGCCTTGGGGTCATCGACGTCTCCATCAATGATGACCATCATTTCGTACGCACGATTCATGCGGTGTATAGCTCCCTTCGGATCCCACATTCACGGTGTCCAAGCGTGAAGAGATGGGGAGCCCCGAACCAGAGTGGTTGTGGGGGCAGGGTATGTAATGGACCGCGCAATGCTACCGGACGCGCGTGGATCGCGTTCGCGCCGTGCTGCCTGTTGCGTCGCATGGTTCAACCATAGAGACGCGCTGTCACAGGGTTGGGGCGGCCGGGCACGCCTTTGCTTCTGTTCCTTCGAGCACTCGGGCGCTGGCTCCTGGCTCGATGCCGACCTCTCCCAGGTCTCCTTGAAAGACTTCGATGGCGAGGTCGAACTCCGCGCCTGCTGGGAAGCGATCGCACTGGCTGCTGTCATCGCTCTCGCACGGAGCCATGTCGGCCGTCGAAACCAGGGCGCCGCCAGGGGCGAACCAGCCGATCGACAACGGGGTGACGGTCTGAAACATGTAAAACGATCCGCTGGTCGGTCGCTCAAACACGAAGGCCATGCCCTCGGCGGTACCGAGATCGGTCACGCCCATCAGGCCACGACCGCGTTCTTCGGCGGTGTCGGCAAGCCACATGCAGACCTCGCAGATCGTGCCGTCAGCCTTGATGATCTCAACCATGGCGGTGGTGAACCCCTCAGGCTGAACGCCCACCGTTTCGGGAACAATTGATGGTGCAGCCGTGTCCCCCGTGCTGTCTTCTGCCACCGCCACGGTTTCCCGATCGACAACGGGGTCACTCGATGCAACGGGGTCACTCGATGCACAAGCAGCCAGCGCCACAAACAAGGCAGTGCTGAGAGCGAGGCGATTCACCTGCCGCCAACCGGGAGGATCCGCAGCAGGTGATTCCACCGGCAGAGAATGCACGCCTCGACCACGTACGCATTGGCATCAGTAGAGCGGGCGTTGATCCGGCGCATTTGTTCCGCAGTCGACACGCAATGTCCCTGCGCCTGCAGGCCGTGCCCGAAGACGTACGTGACCAGGCGTAACTCGGTCTCTTCGCAGATCGGACAGATCGTCTTGGTCGCGGTGCCAACGTTGCGCGCCGCCCGGATCAGCTCAGGGTGAGCATCACAGACCGCTTCTTGTCGGAGTCGACCTCGCTTGACCTCAGCGATCAACATCCGCCGCGCAAGGCGATGGTCGATAATGCCGCGCGCACCACCATCCATCCCCCTGATCGCGCCCACCGAGAAGCTCATCCAGACTGAGGATAGGTGGCGATCCCCACACGTGTCGCCCGCAGCGGGCACACTGGAGTCGTGGTCGCAAACATCAGCTATGGAACCGGAATCCCCACTGATACCGAACTGCGCTTGAGTGGCGACGTCAGCGGAGGCAAACGGGCCGTCGAGCTCGGCGTATCCGATGCGTACAACTCGATCGCATTCGCCGAAGCCGGGGCGAAGGCGATCGCCATCGATCCTGACGCACAACGCATCGCCGAGATGCGTTCTCGCGCCGAGGCCGCTGAGGTCAGTGTCCAGTGCCAGGTCGCCGACCTGGCCGACCTCGGTGAGATCACGTCCGCCACCATCGACGTCGTGTTGGCCTCCCATACGATCGAAAAGGTTGATGACCTCGGCCGCCTGCTGCGCCAAGTCCACCGCATCCTGATCCCAAGCATGCCGTTTCTGATCTCACTGACGCATCCCTTTTCTGTCGTGTCCGATGTCGCCCCGTACGGCACAACCGCCCGCTCGATCAGCGACTGGTTCACCTCGCTCAGCCGGGCCAACTTCCGTGTCGACCAGGTCCGCGAACTCGGCGGCGCCGGCCCCGTGCCCAGCACACTCATCCTGCGCGCCCGCAAAGAAGGCAGCTAACCCAGTGTCACACCAAGCTGACCAAGGTGTGACAGGGCCCAGCTGAACGGGTCGGCCAGATCGGTGCGAGACTGTTCGAATGACCGAGGTACGCGAAACGCAGCTGCCAGGCGTCGGGGTACGCCATGAATTCGACACCGAGTCCGGCGACCATGTCGGCGTCGTCGTCCATCGAGATGGAAGACGTGAGATCGTGGTGTACGACAACGACGACCCCGACGCGTGCTCAACAATGGTTGACCTGTCGCCCAACGACACGCGCACGATGTCGGAACTACTCGGCGGGAGCCAAGTGACTGAAGCAGTCAGCGCGGTGCAGCACAAGATCGACGGACTGGCCATCGAATGGATCCAGCTCACGCCTCAATCTCCGGCGGTCGACGCAACAATCATGGATGGCCAATACCGCACCCGAACAGGCGCATCAATCGTCGCCGTAATGCGCGGCGACCAATCGATGCCGGCACCCGAGCCGTCGTTCAGGTTCGCCAGCGGCGACACCGTCGTTGCTGTCGGCACCGTCGACGGCCTCGCCACCCTGCGCAACCTGCTGTCCAACTGACACAGACCGCGACATGCCCGCCCTGATCGCTGCCGGAAGTAGCGAAGCCGCGCTTGCGTTCGTCGAAATCGGCGCAGTCGTCCTCGGCCTCGCCCTGCTCGCTCGACTCGCCGGCAGGCTCGGTATCACCGCCGTACCGCTCTACCTCATTGCCGGCCTGGCCCTGGGCGAAGGTGGACTCGTCCAACTCGACGTCACCGAGGACTTCATCTCGATCGTCGCCGAGATCGGCGTGCTGCTCCTGCTGTTCACCCTCGGCCTCGAGTACTCCGACGTCGAGTTGCGCAACGGGCTCCGTACGGGCGTCTTGCCGGGGGTCGTCGACATGCTGCTCAATGGACTCCCCGGCGTGGCAGCCGGCCTGCTACTCGGTTGGTCGCCGCTGGCTGCCGTACTGCTCGGTGGTGCCACGTGGGTCTCGTCGTCCGGTGTCGTGTCGAAAGTGTTGACCGATCTTCACCGACTCGGTTTCCGTGAAACCCCAGCCGTCCTCAACCTGCTAGTTATCGAAGACCTTGCCATGGCCGTATACCTGCCCGTGGTTGCCGCGCTCATCGTCGGCGGCACACTGCTCGCGACGATCACCAGCGTCGCGATCGCCCTGATCGTCGTAACCGTCATTCTGCTCTCGGCCCTGTTCTACGGACGCAAGATGAGCAAGCTCCTGATCGGCGGATCCGATGAGTCACTGCTACTCGCCGTCTTCGGCGTGACGTTGCTGGTTGCCGGCATCGCCCAGCAGCTCGAAGTGTCCGGGGCCATCGGTGCATTCCTTGTCGGATTAGCACTGTCTGGTCAGGCCGAAAAGCGGGCGACGCAGCTCATCACGCCCTTACGCGATCTGTTCGCAGCAATCTTTTTTCTCTTCTTCTCGTTCCAGGTCGACCCCGCAAAACTGCTCGACGCACTGCTCCCAGCATTCGGCCTCGCAGTCATTACCGCGTTCACAAAAATGCTGACCGGCTGGTTCGCCGCAAAGCGCGTCGGCGCAGCTCGAAAGGGTCGTTTGCGTGCCGGAGCGACGTTGATCGCCCGCGGCGAGTTCTCCATCGTGATCGCTGCGCTGGGCGCTGGCCTGATCGATGGCCCCGAGCTCGGCGCACTCGTCGCCGGTTACGTCCTGGTCACTGCGATCATGGGCCCGCTGGCGGCCAAGTACGCCGACAACATCAAACTCCCCAGCCGCAAAAAGCGCCAGCCAGCGGCCAAGAATCCCCAGCATGTCTGAGCGAGTCTGAGGCGTCGAGGTCAAGGAAGCATGAACCCGAGTTGGCCTCCGCCAACGAGCGGTGAGGGCTGACGCAGAGATCGGCGTCTCAGACCCGCTCAGACTGGATGATGGAGGCGGGTCGGGGGCGTCCAAAGAGGTATCCCTGGGCTGTGTCGCAACCGAGGTCGCGTAGCCCGTTGAGCTGCAGCGGTGTCTCGACACCTTCGGCCACAACGGACAAGCCCAGGCTGTGCCCGAGGCGAACGACTGCTTCAACAATCGATGTGTCGTCATCTTCGAGGCCGAGGCCAGACACGAACGACCGGTCGATCTTGATCGCTTCGACCGGGAAGCGCTTCAAGTACGTGAGTGACGAGTAACCGGTGCCGAAGTCATCGACCGACAGGTGGAGGCCGAGGCTGCGGAGTTCGCGGAGCGCTGAGCTGGCCTTGACCGTGTCTTCCATCAGCGTTGTCTCGGTGATCTCGAGCCAGAGCGAGTCAGCAGCGATGCCCGTCGAGCCGAGCGCTTCGCGCACCGTCTCGGTGAAGTCGTGACCGACGAGTTGCTGCGTTGCGACATTGACCGAGAGGCCGCAGTTCGAAAAGCGCATGCCTCTCGCTCGCCAGTGGGCGAGCTGGGCGAGCGAATCGCGCAGGATCGACGCACCAAGGTCGACAATCATCCCGCTGGACTCTGCAGTCGGGAGGAACTCCCCGGGCATGAGCAGCCCGCGTTCGGGGTGGAGCCAGCGTGCAAGGACCTCGAAGCTGACGAGCTCGCCGGACTCAAGGTCGACGATCGGCTGGAAGTACGGGACGATCTCGTGGCGTTCGATACCGCGCCGTAGCTCTGACGCAAGTTGCAGCGCACTAATCGATGCCTGGCGCGTCGCCACGGTAAATGCTTCGACTCGGTCGCGTCCTGCGGCCTTGGCGCGATACATCGCCGCGTCAGCGTCGCGCATCAGATCGTCAGCGGTGAGACCGGGCGCTGCGTTGACGGCAATCCCGATAGAGGCCGTGACCACCATCTCGTGACCGTCAATCACGATGGGCTCCATCACCGAACGCCGGAGACGTTCCGCGATTGCGCCTGGGTCGACGAACGCGCCACTGGGTGTGTCTTCGCCACCGATCGACACACGGTCGACGAACACGACGAACTCGTCACCGCCGAATCGTGCCAATCGATCGCTGCCGCGCATGACGCCACGGAAACGCTTGGCGACCTCGCGCAGCACTTGATCGCCAAGGCCGTGCCCGAGGCTGTCGTTGACCACCTTGAAGTTGTCAAGGTCGATGAAGAGAACAGCCACCTGGCCGGGCTGCGCAAGCAGGAGATGGGTGTCGAGTCGTTTGACCAGCGCAGTCCGGTTCGGAAGGTCGGTCAGGTCGTCATGGGTTGCAGCATGGGTGAGCAGGGCCTTCGAATGACGCTGCTCGGTAACGTCTTCGATGTGGGTGATCGCCAGCGACACGCCATTCTCTTCGGTGATGGACACGCGAGTACGTGCCCAGACGTAGCCGCCGTCTTTGCGCTTGTACCGCTGTTCGAGTGCATAGGTATCGGAGATACCCAGCTCGAGCTGGGCGCGCTGCGATGCCGCTGCTGCCAGATCTTCCGGGTGGGTCAGCGTGCGGATCGCGACGCCGAGCAGCGATTCAAGAGGCCGGTCGAGCATGTCAGCGAGCGGTTGGTTCGCATCGACGATCTTGTCGTCATCCAAGCGGACGAGCGCCATCCCGGTCGGTGCGGAATGGAAGGCCATCTGGAAGCGGCGGCGCGCCTGCTCGAGCGCTGCGGTAGTCCGCTTGCGGTCGGTGACATCGCGGAGCAGAAGCACCGAACTGCCGGCAGCGCGATGGCTGACAATTTCTCTGCCGTCCTGGGCGAGGTGGAGCGACGCCTCGACAAGGTGCGGCTCGCCCGACTTGTCGACCAACTCAAACACAGCAACGCTGCCGTCGCGCCTGTCGTTCGCGCTGTTCACCTGGTCGCCGACGTTGAACCGCTGCCATTGCTCGGACATCGAGTCACGGTCGGCCTCGCCGACCATTTCCAGGAACGCTCGCCCAATCAGGTCATCGATCGACCGACCCGTCAGTGCCGCGGCTTTGCCGTTCGCCGAGGCGATCCGGCCGGTGTCGTCGAGGCCCATCACCGCATCGGGCAGATTGTCGAGCAGTTGCAGCATCTGCGCCTGCGTCTCAGAGAGTTCGTCGATCGTCGTCTGGAGATGTCGACCGAACCGGCGCGCCTCCAGCCAAGTCACCAGCACGGCACCCGCCGAAAGCGCACTGATAATCGACATGACGAGGACCGTGTTCGTCGGCCGACCGGTCGCAGCAGCAAAGATTGCCAAGTCGATCTGCGCCATGGCAACGACGAAGACGGGAACCACCAGCCACCAAAATCTGATTGCTCTGCGCCGTCTTGCGTCTCTTCCCACGGCGCCAAAATACGACCCGGCGGCGCGTAGATCGGGGATATCCGTCTCACTCGGTTCAAAAACGGGACTCAAGCGTCCACTATTGACCCGACGGAAATCGGACGGTCGGGGGTTACGTACGCGCAGCCCACCACTGATCGAGGCGGGCCCTGACAGCGTCCTCGCCGATCAGACCCTCTTCGAGTCGGACTTCCATGAGGAAGGCCATGGCCTGACCGACTTCACGACCTGGCTTGATACCAAGATGCTCAATCACCGAGTTGCCATCCAGCTCAGGACGCAGCGCCGCAAGTTCTTCGGCCTCAGCGAGCTCGTCGATGCGCTCTTCAAGTTCGTCCATCCGGCGCGACAGACGCGCTGCCTTCTTGGCGTTACGTGTGGTGCAATCGCAGCGCGTCAGAACGTTCAGTTCTTGGAGCAACGGGCCTGCATCGCGAACGTAGCGGCGCACTGCCGAGTCGGACCATCCCATCGAATAGGTGTGGAAGCGAAGATGCAGGGCGACGAGTTCGGTGATCGCTTTGACGTCGTCATTGGAATACCGCAATGCGCTGAGCCGCTTCTTCGTCATCCGGGCGCCAACGGCATCGTGATGATGAAACGTGGTCCCCTTGCCTTCGAGGTAGCCGCGCGTTTTTGGCTTGCCGATGTCGTGGAACAGCGCAGCGAGACGGGTGAGGCGAAAGTCGAACCCGGGTCGATCGCCGGATTCGATCGCCGGGTACTCACGGAGCGGGCGAACATTCTCGACGACCGCCAACGAATGCGTCAACACGTCCTTGTGGCGATGAATCGGATCGTGCTCGAGCTGCATCGCCGGCAATTCGGGCAAGAACTCGTCGGCCAGACCGTTCTCGATCAAGAACCACAGACCCGCAGTCGGATGGTCAACGACCATCAACTTGTCGAGCTCGTCGCGAATCCGTTCGGCCGACACGATTTCCAGGCGAGTCGACATCGCCTTGACTGCAGCCACGAGTTCATCCGTCGGCTGCAGCTGGTAGCGCGCGATGAATCGGGCGGCGCGCAGCATCCGCAATGGGTCGTCGCTAAAACTCACCTCGGGCCCGAGGGGCGTGCGCAGGGTCTTCGTGGCCAGGTCGACCGCACCATTAAAAGGATCAACGAGCGTCGGCATGGCCGAGCCAGTACCGGAAGCAGCCGCGGTGAGTTCCAAGGCCATGGCATTGACCGTGAAGTCGCGCCGGGACAAGTCGGCTTCGATCTCGTCGGCGAACACAACATGCGGCTTGCGCGATTCGTCGGTGTAGGCCTCGGCCCGGAATGTGGTGATCTCGTAGGGCCGTATTTCGCCGGTTTCCGGATTGACCTTGTTCGCGCCGATCGTGCCGAACTTCTCGCCCTGCGTCCAGATTGCGTCGGCCCAGCCAGCCAGGCATGCCTTGATCTCAGGCGGCCGTGCATCGGTCGTTAGATCGAGATCAAAATCGGTCCGTCCGCTGTCGACCAGGAGGTCGCGCACGGTGCCGCCGACCAGGTAGAGGCGGTAACCGGCCGCGTGAAAACGCTCGGCAAGCGGTGACAGCTCGCGCAAGACGGGTTCGAATCGTTCAGGCACCACAGCTGATCACGATATGGGATGACCGCTCGCTTCGATCAACTGCCTCCAATCTCACGGGTTGATTTGATCCCGAACGACCAGTCAGGCTGCACGGTCCGACCAGGCCTCGGGCAAGTAACGTTGGTGTCGTGACGATGGTGACTGCGGGAGACACGGTTCGGGGGCGTCTCGATGCCTGGCCGTACGAACCCGATGTCGCTCACCTGGTACTTCTCGACCACCACATGGTGCCGACCAGCGCCGATGTCGCTGCCTGGGTCACCGAAGCACGCCAAGCACCCGAAGCGATACGAGCAGTGCGGACGGGCGCGATGTTCCCCGAGGCCGCCGGTGTCTTTACCGACGTCGGCTTCACGACGATTGACACCCTGGCCCTACTCGACGTCCGTCTGTTGGCGCGCCGCGATCGCAGTCGTCCCCGTCGCCGGCGCAGCGACCGCACAACCACACGACGGATGCGCTCAAGCGACCTCCCAGCAGTAGCCGAACTCGACCGGACGGCATTCGGCAATCCGTGGGGTAACGACGTCCGTTCTCTCCGCGACATCACCACAGCCACCCCACGGCATCAAGCGCGCGTCGTCGAGGGCCCCGACGGCCTCGAAGCGTTCGCGATCAGTGGCCAATCCGGCAGCTACGGGTACCTGCAGCGCCTCGCGGTGCACCCCGAGGCGCGTCGACGCGGCCATGCACGGCGCCTCGTCGGCGACGCGCTGCATTGGATGGAACGGCGCGGTGCCTCGACTGCGCTGGTCAACACCGGCGTCGACAACGATGCCGCGCTTGACCTCTACCGCTCGCTCGGATTTACGCGGCGAACTGAAACACTGCAAATTCTCGAACACGTTCTTTCGTGATGGGCCATCGACACACACCGTGTGGCCTCTTCGTCGCAGCCTCGATCCTGTTCGCGAGCATCGCGGTCGTAGCGGGAGTCGCCAGCGGCGCTCCCACGCCAGCCGAACAGGTCGCCCGACAGCGGTCCGGCCTCCAAGTCGAGCTCATCGACCAGGATTTCACGTTCCGCCCTGGCGCATCGATTCGCCTCATTTACCGCATCACCGGCGACCTCGATGCTGGCGGGATCACACCCCCGACCACCACCACCACGACAACCACCACCACAACCACGACAACCACAACCACGACAACCAGTCCGGCGTCCGCTGAAGCTGCAGCGCCACCAACCGGTGCGGCGGCGCCACTCGGGACCACCGGGCCTGTCACCACCACAACGACAACCACCACGGTCCCACCCGTCCCCCTGCTGACGATCGACATCGCCAACTTCGCGTCACTCACCAGCGCTGACAGCGCCACCTTCGATCAGATTCTCGGCCAAGACGCACAGCCCGGTGCGTTCCGCAACAACATCGACGGCGTCCGGTTCGCCGATGCTCGCAAACAGCTCAAGATCGTCACGCCCACCGAGGCAATTCTCACCCTCGACATACCGACCGACACCGGCGGCGACGAGGTGCTGAGCGGGCCAAACAGCCTGGAGTTCCCAGCCCCTGGCTTCACACCGATCCGAATGCAACTCCTCATCGACGATGACCTCGTCGCCACGCACGGCACAATTATCGAACGCCTACCCGGTAACGGCGAGATCCAACGTCCCGCCGAGCCCGTCACACTGGGATTGGTCGCTGAAGTCGGCCGGTCCGATGGGTCAGTGGCCGATGCCGTGGCCACACAGGACGCAATCGTCACGCTCGTCGGCATCGCTGCACAGCTCACCCCTCCCATCCTCGCTGCCGTGCCCCCCGCTGCAGTTTCTGCCTTGGTCGATCCGGAAGTAGCGGCAGCAGCGTTCACGAACGACGAGATCACCACCCACACCGACGTCGAGCTCGACGTGTCTTCAGCCGTCGCCGCAGGTGTCCCCGACGTCTTCACCCGGGCCCTCAACGCGGGCGAGGACATCGTCACGGATGTCTTGGGTCAGACACCGACCCGCGTGGTGTGGATTGCTTCGGAACCACTCAGTAGTGGCGGGGCACAGTTGCTTCGCGATCTCGGCGTCCGGTACGTCGTGATGACGCCCGAACTCTTCGCGACGACAATCTCCGAGGACGTACCCGACACTGACCGGTTCGTCGAGCTCCCGCTCCCGGCCGGCGGCAATATGCCAGTTCTGCTGGTCGACCGACTCGGAGCATCACTGACCACGGAAATTGCCGATGACGTCCTCGCGCAACAGACCGCCGTCGAATGGGCCGTGCGGATGGCCACCGAATTGGTTCTCGACCACCGAGAAAACGGGCGCAACGTTCGCCGGACCCGGCTTCTCGCCGGACCCGGCCTCACCGCGCCCGATCCGCGACTCATCAACGCTCTCGCCGACATCGCCGAACTCACACCCGACCTCCGCTTTGCTGCACCGTCGACGCTGATTGGCTCGACGGACGTACAACGGCTCCCTACAAGCGACATCACGTTCCCGGACGTCGCTGGGCCCGATCTGACTGCACGCCTACAACGCATCAACGACGCCAAGCTGTCGCTCGTCAGCGTCGCATCGATGTTGACCACTGACGGCGGACGGACCGCGAACTGGATCGACGCACTCGATCGCCTCGTGTCCACATCGGTCAACGACAGCACAGCCAACACCCAAATCGACATGGTGCTCGACGAAGCCGCTCGTATTCGCACCGCTGTCGTACTGCCCGATCCGTTCACTTTCACGCTGACGGGCAACGCCGACGAGATCACCGTTCGACTGAGAAACAACAGCGACGACCCACTCACCGTCATCTTGCAGCTGTCGTCATCGAAACTCACCTTTCCGAACAACGACCAGTTGATCAACCTGCGCCCGAACGACAGCACCGACGTTCGGGTGCCGGTCCGAGCCCGTTCGAACGGGACCTCAGCTGTCAACGTCGCGCTCCTCACGCCCCTCGGCGATCCACTCGGCGAACCAGTGGTGTTGACATCACACGTGAACGCACTCACCGGTCTCGGCCAGGTACTCACGGGAGCATTCATCCTGCTGCTGGGCACCTGGTGGTTCGCGAACTGGCGCAAGCGACGCAATGCCGGCCAATTTGCCGACCAGGTGGATCAAGCTGCCGATCAACCTGTCGATCAGGGTGATGACAACGACGCCAGCGCTGCGACCACTAGCATCTCATCCTCGTGAGCGCGCCAACAAACATCGTTCGTATTGTCACCGACAGCTCGTGTGACCTGCCCCAGGAGATCGCCGACGAACTCGGCATCGTGATCGTGCCGCTCAGCATTCGCTTCGGCGACGAAGAGTTGATCGACCGCGAAGAGCTCACGGTCGCCGAGTTCTGGAGCCGATGCGCCGGATCAGACACGCTGCCCGAAACCGCTGCACCCGCACCCGGCCAATTCGAGACCGCATACCGACGCCTCAAAGACGAAGGCGCAGCGGGTGTGGTTGTCGTCTCACTGTCGGGTGCCCTCTCGGCCACCATGCAGAGCGCCGAGCTCGCAGCACGGTCCATCGCCAGCGACGAGTCGATCGACTTCGACGTCCGCGTCGTCGACAGCCGCACCGTCACCCTCGGCCTCGGCACCATCGCTCTCGCCTGTGCACGCGCCGGACGCGACGGTGGATCGATCGATGAAATCGAAGCACTCGCTACCGATCTCGCGCAGCGGACCCGTGTGTTCGGTGCACTCGACACGCTCGAGAACTTGAAAAAGGGTGGCCGCGTCGGCAATGCGAAGGCAATGCTCGCTACTGCCCTGTCGATCAAGCCGATCATCGAAGTCGCAGGTGGCGTCGTCGAAGAAGCCGGCAAACAGCGCACCCGTTCGAAGGCGCTCAAGTACCTCGTCAACAAGGTGCAGAGCTTTGATGGCAAGATCGAGAACCTCGCGGTGCTCCACGCCGACTGCAGCGACGTCGACATGTTCGTCGACATGCTCACACCGCACTACGACGGCGACATCGTCGTCGGCGAGATCGGCCCAGTAATCGGCACCCACGGGGGTCGGGGCACGATCGGCGTGGCGTTCCACGAACTCTAAATTTCGCGGGGCTCTGGCTCCCGGATCCTGTCGAATCACACCCGATCAAGAACCCCAGCAATCCAGACCACAAACCAGCAACCGGTTCATTGCCCCATGATCAAACCGTGAGCCAAGTAAAGTCGGGACCGACCATGTCCGACCTGTCTTCAACGCTGATCGCCGAGCGTTACGAACTGAAACGCCGCCTGGCTCAGGGTGGCATGGCCGAGGTCTGGCTCGCGGTCGACCTGACACTCGACCGCAAGGTCGCAGTCAAGTGGCTCAAGCCTGGACTGGCTTCTGACGAGGTCGTCGCGGAACGCTTCCGACGGGAGGCAATCGCTGCGGCAAGCCTCAACCACCCCAACATCGTGGCAGTCCACGACGTGTTCGAGCACGAGGGTCGCCAGGCCGTGGTGATGCAGCTTGTCGACGGCAAGAGCCTCCGGCAGCTACTCGACACACAGAAGCGCCTCTCCCCCGAACTCACCGGCCACATCGGCGCCTGCACCGCTGCAGCGCTGCATCACGCACACGAAAATAACTTCGTCCACCGTGACGTGAAGCCCGGAAACATCATGATCACGCCGGACGGTCGGGTGCTCCTCACCGACTTCGGTATCGCCAAGGCCCTCCAAGGCGGCGATGATCTGACGAGCGAAAACATCATGATGGGCACGGCGAAGTACCTGTCCCCCGAGCAGGTCCGCGGCAAGAAGCTCGACGGTCGCGCCGACCTGTACTCGCTTGGCCTGGTCTTGTACGAGTGCCTCGCCGGTCGTGTCCCGTTCCTCGGCGAAAGCGACGCCGACACGGCACTGGCCCGCCTCCAACGCGACCCCACCGACCTCTCACGACTCCGTGCGACGCTGCCAACCAGCTTGGTAACGATCATCCACCAGCTTCTTGCACGCAATCCAATGCACCGGCCAGCAACAGGCGCCGACTTGGTTGCCGCACTCGAACAAGCCGCAGCTGAAGGCCCACCCGAGATCGACGCAACACCCCACGAACGCTCGACGATCGCGCCGTTCTCTGCAGGTCGCCTTCGTCGTGCGCCCTCAGACCTCGATGGCCGTGCCGATGACCGTCGACGCGCCACCCGCGGCGACTCGTCTCCGACCGGCACCCCCCGCCAGCGTGGGGATCAGACACCGAGTGACCCATCACCGCGGGTACGTCCCGCCGATGCACACCAGGCGCCAACCACCCCGCTACCTGAGCGTCGCCGTATCCCCGGCGAGCCCGAACGAATCACGGGCACCGTGCCGATTCAGCAAGGCCCACGGGAACCCCGTCGGCGCGACAACACACCGCACGCTGGAGCACAGCTCCGTGGCCAGCCCGTCAAGGGCATGTCGCAAGGTTGGAAGCCGTCGGTCACCGTGATCGGTGGGCTACTGCTGCTGGCCGCCATCGTCGCTGTTGCACTCATGATGAGCGCACAGTTTGGAAGCGACGACGACGGGCCGAATCAAGCCCAGAGCGCAGTCCCTGGTGAGTCACTCCTCGCTGGAGGTGACACCGCAACAGCTCAAGACGGTGGCCTCGCAGCGAACAGTGCTGGCCAAGCGCCCGGAAACGATCCTGCCGCCGCACCCTCCGGCACCGCCTCGATTGCCAGCATTACGACATTTGATCCCGACGGTGACCGCGAAGAGAACGATGACGAAGCGGTGCTGGCCATCAGCGATGGCGACCCCAGCACCAGCTGGCGAACCGTGTGCTACGGAGGTGAATACATGGGCGGCAAAGTCGGTGTCGGCCTCGTCGTCACGCTCGATCAGCCCGCACAACGGGCGCTGACCGTCGACGTGGTCAACGGCCCATACATCGTCGACTTTTACACCTCATCAGCTGAAAGCGCCCCGGGCGAACTCAGCGGTTGGGATGGCCAGCTTGGCGCTCAACGGTTCGCTGCCGAAGGCGAAGTGCTGCAGACCGACGTTCCGGCAGCTCCCGTGCGCCACGTGCTCGTCCTGTTGAAGCAGCTTGGTGCCGACACATCGTGCAGTGACAACAACCCGTATCGCGGTCGGCTCGGCGAGATTGCCCTGGTTGGGTAGTCCAATGAGTGAAATGTCACGCTGATGGCTCCGCTGTCCGATGACGAGCTGGTCGCCGCAGCTCAGGGTGGCGATCGCAACGCGCTCGATCAGCTCCTGCGGCGCCACTACGACCGCATCTATGCCGTCTGCCGCCGGGTGACCGGTGGAACCAAAGACGCCGACGACGCCTGCCAAGAAGCACTGATCAAAATCACTCGAAGCCTGCCGCGCTTCGATGGGCGAGCAGCATTCAGCACCTGGGCATATCGCATCGCGACCAATGCCTCGCTCGACGAGCTACGCAAGCGCAAGCGACGTCCCAGCTTGCATTCGATCAACCCCCACGGCAACGGTGCCGACGGTGCCGACCCCGAATTGGTCGACCCGATCGCCGCCAAACGCATCGACGCGATCGTTGATCGACTCGCCATCGACGAAGCGCTCGGTGAACTCAGCGACGACTTCAAAGCCGCCGTGGTCCTGCGCGACGTAGCCGACCTCGACTACAACGAGATCGCGGACGTCCTCGACATTCCGATCGGCACGGTCAAATCACGAATCGCCCGAGGCCGTTCAGCGCTCGCCGTGTCATTGCGCCTGAACGACCTCCTGGACGATCCGGGCACTCGTTCTGCCAGTGAACACGACGACGTGATGAACGTCACCGACCCCGTTACCGAAGAAATCCGCATCATCGGGAACCAGGCCGACGATCAGAAGCGTCCAACAGATTCAACATGAACGACGACCTGACCCTTCTTGCGAGCGCGTATCTCGACGGCAACACCACTCCAGCCGAACGCGCCCAGGTCGATGGGGACCCCGCGACCCTCGCGGAAGTGGAACGGCTCCGTCAGGTCCGGGCCGTTCTCAGCCAGACCGACAGTGCACCAATCTCGACGCGCGAGCGGCACCTCGCCGCGGCCTTCGAAGTATGGGACCGTCTACCGACGAGCGAATTCGGCAGCGACGCCACACCCGCCGGCGCGCGCTCGGCAGCCGCTGCTGGGCAGGCATCGATCACGTCACCGAGATCGGTTGGCGAGTCGCGTCAACGCCGCGACAGCAGTCGCATTCTCGCGATCGCGGCGGGCCTGATCGTCGTTGTTGGCGGTGGCCTCGTCGCCCGAGGTTTCATCTCCTCAAACAACAACGACAGCGTCACCAGTGAGGCTGCCGACACCGTCGACCAAGACCTCAGCCTTCGCGCGGAAATCGAGGCGGAAGCAGCCGACGAGACCTTTAGCAACGCCGGCGGTGACGTCGCGAGCGAGTTGAGCGCCGCCGATGTCCCTGCAGCGCCTGAGGCTGACACGTTGATCGGTGGCGAAAGTGAGGGTCCGCCAGACGAAAATCTCGAAGTCCTGAGCAGTGCTGAAGAGCTGGCAGTTTTCGCCAACGATCTGAACCGCACGATTGCCCAGGTCGAGAACGACCGCGTCGCCGAGGCGGTACAAGAAGCGCCTGCCGAGACCGATGCTGCCCTCGATAGCAACGTCCAAGCCGCCCCTGCCGACGCCGCTGCCTCACCATTTCCACTCTGTGACGTCGTTACTCGCATCGTTGGTCCGGCCCTGTGGGATGCCCCTGGCCTGTTCGACGAACCCGTGATCGTCGGCATCAACGACATCACCGGCGAGGCCGTGGCCTATCAGCTCGACAGTTGCATCGTCATTGCGCGGACCGCTCTGTAACGCTGAGCCATCGCACTGACGTCATGAATGAATGTGGTTCATGAGGTGAGCGAGGACGAGCGCGGCTAGCCTCTCAGACTTATGCCGGGTAATCCGCTGACAGATCCGAACTGGGCCGACGAAACGACCGATACGGTCGTCCGACTGGTCGGCAGTGTGCGTGACAAGACGACGACCCCGATCGTTTACGCCGCTCGAGGGCTCGTCTTTGGTCTGATTGCGTTGTTCCTCGGCATGTTCGCGTTGGTGATTCTGCTCGTCGGGCTGACACGTGGCGTGCAGTCGGCACTCGACTGGCAGTTCGCACACGCCCGCTCGGTGTACATCAGTTACCTGGTCGTCGGGGGAATCTTCTCCCTCATCGGGTTGTTGTTGTTCAAGAAGCGCAACGTCAACGCTTCCTGATCGTCCGGCATCGTGCCGGGACGTTCTGGGAACTATCGGCGCGATGCGCACCGATTCCCCCTCATCACACCCGGAGATGCTCATGTCCGAATCCACCGCAAGTACGCCTGACGTCCGCGACGTCATCATCATCGGTTCAGGCCCCGCCGGCCTCACCGCTGCGATCTACACCGCCCGCGCCTCGCTCGCACCGCTCTTGATCGAGGGCGAACCGTCGAGCACCAGTGATCAGCCTGGTGGCCAGCTCATGCTGACCACTGAAGTCGAGAACTTCCCCGGATTCCGTGACGGCATCATGGGCCCAGAATTGATGGCCGAGATGCGGGCACAGGCCGAACGCTTCGGCACCGAAGTAATCACCGAGAAGGTCACCGATGTCGACTTCAGTGTCCGGCCGTTCAAGGTCACTGTTCGTGACCAGGAGTTCTTTGCCAAGTCAATCATCGTCAGCACCGGCGCACAGTCGCTCATGCTCGGCCTCCCCGAAGAGCAGCGCCTGATCGGTTACGGCCTCTCCACATGCGCAACCTGCGACGGTTTCTTCTTTCGTGGCCATGATATTGCCGTGGTCGGCGGCGGTGACTCCGCCCTCGAGGAGGCCACATTCCTCACCAAGTTCGCGGACAAAGTCACCATCGTCGTTCGCCGTGACGAACTGCGTGCCTCCAAAATCATGCAAGATCGCGCCCGCGCCAATCCAAAGATCGAATTCCTGTGGAACTCCCAGGTCACCAAGGTCCACGGTGAGGACAAGGTCAGCGGCGCCGAAATCACCAGCACCATTGACGGATCCACCTCCGAACTGCCAATTACCGGCCTGTTCATCGCCATCGGCCACAAGCCGAACACCGACCTCTTCCGCGGCAAGCTCGACATGGACGAAGCAACCGGCTATCTGCAGACTGTCCCCGACTCGACATACACCAATGTCGCTGGCGTCTTTGCCTGTGGCGACGTGCAGGACTCGATCTACCGACAGGCCATCACTGCAGCCGGGTCCGGATGTATGGCCGCAATCGATGCCGAGCGCTGGCTCGAAGATGCACACGACATCGAGGCGAACATCCCCAACTACTGACGTTGCCCCTGCCGGCGCACCATCGTCGCCGAGCGGGAATGATCTCGCCACCCACCCGGTTGTACTGAACCGAACCACAAGACAGTGGGTCTTGTGTCACTCAGGGCAAAGACCCGCTTGTGAAAGGATGCCTTCTCATGGCAAACGGAATCACCAATCTCTCTACAGCTACCTTCGATGAAATTGTTGGATCGGCCACTACGCCCGTGGTCGTCGACTTCTGGGCGGAATGGTGCGGTCCCTGCAAGCAAATCGCTCCGATCCTGGAAGAGATCAGCGCCGAGCACGGAGAAAACATCGCAATCACCAAGTTGAATGTCGATGACAACCCCGACCTCGCGATGAAATACAACGTCATGAGCATCCCGACGCTGCTCGTGTTCAAGAACGGCGAAGTCGAAAAGCGGCTCGTCGGCGCCAAGAGCAAGGGCGCACTACTGCAGGAGCTCGAGGAATTCCTTCCAACCAGCTGACCCCGTTTCCCCTCAATCAGGGGCAGCGCGGCGAACCAATCCGAGATTTGCAGCGCCGCCTCGGTGCCGCCGGGTACGCCCCGGCCGATCCTGAGGCGGGTTTCTTTTGCGCGTCGACGATCGAGGCCGTCATTCGCTTCCAAGACGCCCGCGGGCTCAATGCCGACGGCGTCTGTGACGAGCAGACCTGGCTCGCAATCATTGAAGCCGGTTACCGACTCGGTGACCGCACACTGCTTCTCAAAGCCCCTCAGTTGCGCGGTGATGACGTCGAGGAGCTCCAACGGGCGCTCAACCACGTCGGCTTCGACTGTGGCCGCCCTGATGGCATCCTGGG
>JBNMOS010000054.1:0-20206 GCA_051275435.1 Ilumatobacter sp. | reverse complement strand
CCCAATGGGCCGAACCCGAACGGCCGTGCCGACGGCGCCGGTACACGTGGGACCAATGGGTCACCAAACACCCCGAACTCACCAACCTCCCAGCACCACCCCACGGCACCACCTTCAGCGACCTCCGACCCGCCACCTGAGCAGCACCGCCTCAGCGACCACGCCACTCCTGCCGATTGGAGCTCGCATGACCACAAGTGTCGAGAACGAACCGGTGTCCGAGAGATAACGTCCCACCGGAATGTTGGCCAACATCGTCACTGATCTCACGGACAAACTCGACGAGTTCTCGTCGAACTGGTGGTTCCTGCTGGTGATCTTTGCCATTGCCCTCCTCGACTCCGTCATTCCGGTGGTGCCGAGTGAGACCACGGTGATCATCGGCGGCGTTGCGGCCGGACAGGGAAACCAGAACATCGCCCTCGTGATCTTTGCCGGCGCATTCGGTGCGTTCCTCGGCGACAACCTGGCCTACACGATCGGGGACAGGTTCAAGGGAACCGTGCAGCGGTGGGCGGCTCGCAAGCCGTCGCGCCAAATACGGCTCGACGGCGCAGGCCGTCAGATCCGCAAACGCGGTGGAATGCTGTTGATCACCGCTCGCTTCATTCCGGGTGGCCGCACCATCTTGACGGTTTCATCTGGCGTGACCTCACAGCCTCGCATGTGGTTCGTCGCCTGGATCGCTTTGGCAACCACCATCTGGGCGTCCTACGCCGGGTTGCTCGGCTACCTGTTCGGACAAACATTCGAAAACAACCACACGCTCGCCTTCTGGCTGGCATTTGCTACTGCGCTCAGCATCACCGGCCTCATCGAACTGGTCCGCTGGCTCCGCGAACGCCGCAAGCACGCCGCAACCTGACGCGCTCATCCTCGCAGCCCGCGATCAGCGACCCGTTACCGACGGACGGTGCCACATGCAACGGCCAGATCGAACGCAAGTCACCCCACCCGACTCCCGCCAGATGTAACGGAACGGCCTGATGTTCGGCATGATGGACCGGTGCGATTGGGTGAGGCGACATGGAACGAGGTGCAGACGCTCGTCGACAACCCCGTGTTCGAAGATGGCACCCGCACCCCGATCGTTCTGATTCCCGTCGGCTCGACCGAACAGCACGGTCCGCACCTTCCAATGTCGACCGACACCCTGATCGCAGAAGAGATCGTCCAGCGAGCCACGCACCTGACCAACGGCTTGATGGTCGGCCCCTCGATCACGGTTACCGCATCGGGCGAGCACGCCGGCTTTCCCGGCACGCTGTCGATTGGCACCGAGGTCATGACGCAGGTCGTGCTCGAACTCGGTCGCAGTGCCGACTGGGCTGCTGGCGTCGTGTTCGTTAATGGGCATGGCGGCAACTCTGCTGCGGTCGAGGCGGCGACGCGCACCCTTCGATCAGAAGGTCGACACGTTCTCTCCTGGTGGCCGAAGTGGCCGCGGCGCGCCGACGGCGGGCCGCAGGACCTGCATGCCGGGCGGATCGAAACCTCACTCATGTTGGCAATCGATCCAGGCCTGGTCCGGCTCGAACTCGCGGCGCGTGGTGTCGATGCCGACATCGACGAATTGCGGGCGCACGGAGTACAAGCGGTCAGCCCATCCGGCGTGCTCGGCGATCCAGCCGGAGCATCGGGCACCGAAGGCGACCAGTTCATTGTCAGCTTCGTGAACGACCTCGTCCATGCCATCGAGGCCTGGCGGCCGATCGACCCGACGCCAATCGGCAACGTCCGCGTTCAAGTCGCCGCCGCCCGCCTCGAGTCGACAGAATCCGAACACTCGAGCTGAGATGCGCTTTGCCATCGACGGCACCTGGGAGCGCACCGGCGCCGTCGTTGTCGCTGGGTCTCCGCTCAAGATCTTCCGTCTGACCGCAACCGGCGCACGGATTGCCGAGCAGATCGAGGAGGGCGCTGACGTCGCCTCGTCGACGCTGACCGATCGACTGCTCGATGCTGGCGCAATACATCCCGAATACCATTCCGGAAACCCTGATGGGAACCCTCCCGAGGCAACGAGTGTGTTCACCGTCGACGACGTCACGGTGATCACCCCGCAACTTGGTGGTATCGCAGCGACCGACGGGCGCGTGGTCGTCGACGACGGCTCCACCCCTGCGATTGCAGGCGCGACAATCCGGCTCGACGCCAACAGTGGTCCTGGCGCCGCCCGCAACGCCGGACGCCCGCTTGTGACCACAGCGCTGGTGGCATTCGTCGATTCCGACGTCGACCTGCTGGCCGACGTGGGCATCGGATCTTGGTTGACGCCACTGTTGCGGCACTTCGACGACCCGGGCGTCGCGCTGGTCGCCCCGCGCGTCGTCGGCGAGCCAGGCTCTTCGCTCGACCTCGGAAACGAACCCGGCCGCATTCGGGCCGGCACACGTGTCGGCTACGTCCCTGCCGCCGCGATCGTTGTACGTGCCGACGCATTCGATGCGGTTGGCGGCTTCGACCCGGCGTTGCGCTTCGGCGAGGACGTCGACTTCGTCTGGCGACTCGATCAGGCAGGGTGGCGCTGCCGCTACGAACCGGCGTCAACGGTTTGGCACGAACCGCGGTCGAACTGGCCCGACCGTCTGCGCCAGCAGGCCGGCTACGGCTCGGCAGCCGCACCACTTGCGCTTCGCCATCCCAACGCTCTCGCACCAATGCACACGAACGGATGGGCCGTCGGCTCGTGGCTGAGTGCGCTAGCCGGCCACCCGGCAGTTGCCGCCGTCACGGTGGGCGTAAGCGTCGCATCGCTCGTCCGCAAGCTGCCCGGCGTCTCCGCGGCGTGGTCGATCCGAACGGCACTGAACAGCCACCTTCGCGGCCTTCGCCAACTCGGTGTTGTACTCCGACGTGTCTGGTGGCCCCCGCTCGCCGTCTTGGCGTTCTTCTCCAAGCGGATGCGGCTCGTTGCATTCGGTGCAGTTGCGCTCGACGTCCGGGCCACGCCGACCGACGTCGCCTACGGGTGGGGCGTGTGGTCAGGAATGATCCGACATCACACGTGGCGTCCCCTGATCCCGAAGTTCGTTGCGTGGCCCGGGCGGTCGTCTCGTCGCTGAGCGCAACGATGCCTGGCACCAGCACGGCGGAGTCAGCACACAATCGATGCAACCGGGCCCGAACACACCGGCTTTCCGGGTGTCCTCCAAGAAGCGGACGCCGCTGCCCGAATAATGACAACGAACCCTGAGTGCGCCGAGTGGGCAGGGATTGCCGGGTCGAGCGATTACCGTTCGAGCCGTGACGGTACGGCTGACGATTCGCACGGCGATCTGGCGGTCCCAGGTTGCCCGCGTCGTCAATGCCGTTGACGGCCTCGTGCCCGTCATCAAAGGAAACGGCTACGGCTTCGGTCGAAACTGGTTGGCCAATACGGCCGCCGAGTTCTGCGACACCGTCGCCGTCGGCACCGTCCACGAACTCGACGGACTCCCCGACGAACTGACCGCCGTTGTCCTCACGCCGACACTCAGCGCGCCGACGAGCACCAACCCGATCCTTACGATCGGCGCCGACGAACACCTCGCCGCGCTTGCCGGATGGAACGGCCGTGTTCTCGTCAAGCTGGCAAGCCCGATGCGCCGCTTCGGACGCGACGCAACACTCATCGATCGTGCGCTCGCTTCCGGGCTCGAGGTCGTGGGGGTGAGCATCCACCCGCAGCTGGCAGGCACCGGTGCCGAACATGCCGCTGTGATCACCGAGCTGTTGCCAGCGATCGACCCGGCAATCCCTGTGTGGGCCAGCCACCTCGACCTCGATTCCTACGCACAACTCCCTGCGACGCATTCGTACCGGCTGCGGCTGGGAACAATGCTGTGGCACGGCGACAAGCAGGCGCTGCACCTGACTGCCGACGTGATCGACGTCAATGCGGTCACAGCTGGCGACACCGCCGGGTATCGGATGGGTGCCGTCGGCGGCAACGGGCACCTCGTGATGATTGGCGCCGGCACGGCGAACGGCATTACCGCAATTGATCAGGGCGAGCTCGGCAGCCTCAGCCCCTTTCATTTCGAACGGACCCGCCTCGCGCTGCACGAGGCGCCACATATGCACACATCGATGGTGTTCGTCCCCGACGGCTCGCCGCTTCCGTCCATCGGCGATCGCGTCGATCTGCAGCGACCGATGCACATGACGGCAGTCGACGAGTACGAATGGCTCTGAATACCAGCACGCTCACCTCGACTTCTGCCGGCTCATTACGCCGCTTGCCCGGTCCCGACGTCGTCCGAGCAATCGCACTGATCGGCGTGGTGGTGATGAACTACCACGGCTATCTGATCATCAGGGGTGGCGAGCGAAGCGGCGGTTGGGCCAACGATCTGTTCGACCCATGGACCGGGCCATTGTCGTCGCGCTTTGCCGCCACGTTCGTGCTCGTTGCGGGCGTCGGCGTCACGTTGCTCACGCGCAAGGCGGTGCGCAACGGCGGCGACGAAATCACCGAAATGCGCTGGAGGCTGGCCCGACGCGGCGCGCTGCTCTACGCAGGCGGGCTTTTCCTCGACACCATCTGGGCCGGCACGATCATTCCGTTCTACGGCGCGATGTTCGCGCTCGCCGCGCTGATGTTCACGCTCCGCAGCAGATGGATCGCGCTGGTCGGCGCAATCGCCGTCGCGGCCGGCGCGCTGCTCAGGGTCTGGGAGTTCCAACAGTTAGAAGCGGGCGAGAGCACACGTTGGGTTTTCTTCCCCACCGAAGGTGCGCCGCAGAGCTTCCTGCTCGACGTGTTCGTCAACGGGACGCATCCGCTCTTCCCCTGGCTCGGATTCTTCTGCGTCGGCATGCTGCTGGGCCGGGTGCTCGGCACAAACTGGTGGCACTCGGCCGCACTCGGTACCGGGCTGCTGCTGTTCACCGGGGCTTCGATCGTGTCAGGCCGCGCTTCGACCGATTTTCAGCAGACCGTGCTCTCCACCAATCCGGGCAGCCGGGGCCTCGTCTACGTTGCCAGCGCCCTCGGTACCGCGCTGCTCGCATTTGCAGCGATCGACATGATCGCCAACCGATTCGAAAACCAGACTGATCCGCTCCGGCGTGCCGGCCAGATGACGCTCACGCTCTACCTGGCGCACATCTTCGTGTTCAACTTCATCGTCGACTGGGTCGGCCTGGTCGAGCCCGGCGGGGTCACGACGTCACTGCTCTTCTCGCTGGGCTTCTGGGTCGTGGCGATCGGGGCGGCGAACGTGTGGCATCGCCGATTCGGACGTGGCCCGGCCGAGCGCATCTATCGCGCAATTGGCGGGTAGCCAGCCGCGCTGATCAACCGGTACATCTCTGCGGGTTCTGCACATGTAGCGACCTGAATCAAATCAGACGTTCTGCACCTCATCGAAGCGACTGCAGCAGTTCGGCTTGGTGGTCTCAGATCAGCTCTCGGGTAATAGTGCTGCCTCAGCGCTGCACCTTGAAATCGGCAGAGAGCTCCATGTGGCAGTCTGTAGACACCTAGCGCAGAAATGGCGTTGGGCCCACACGACGAGGAGCGAGCGGATGAACGAGATTATCGTAGGCGTCGACGACACCGAGACCTCGAAGAAGGCGGCGATGCGCGCGGCCGAAATTGCCGTCGGGCTCGACAAGACGTTGCACATCGTGATGGCGGTGAAGAACGGTGTCTCTGTAGGAGTTCGCGTCGGCGGTGACGACTTCCACGTCGACTGGATCACCAGCGCAAGCCAATTCCTCAAAGATCTACGGTCAGGATTGCCGATTCCGGAAGCGACGTACGCGTTGGGCGGCAAAGACCCCGCGAAGTCGCTCGTCGAGGAAGCAGAGCGACTTGATGCGTCGATGATCGTCGTCGGAAATCGCCGGATGAAAGGTGCCGCGCGGATCCTCGGCGCCATCGCATCTGATGTCTCGCACCGTGCGCCGTGTGATGTCCTCATCGTCAACACGACTGGCTGACTACTGCGAGACGAGCCGGTCGCCAACACTGAGGAATCGCTCACGACGCGAACTCTTCGCGGCTCATCGCGTCGGCGGGTTCGTAGTGGTCGATGACCGTGTGGATCCTGGTCACGGTGGTGAACCGGAACCCGGCGCCACCTGGAACCATCTCCGTCAGCAGTGCATGGAGCCAGCAGCTGACCTTGTTCTTCAACCGGCCGAGATCGCGGTGTCGCTTCGACAACAACTTCAACACACGCGCCTGATCGTCAGCGCAAACGGTAGCGAGATCATCGGCTCGAAGTGCGGCGAAACGTTCAGCCCACTCGCGCAGCCGGACGGTTTGGGTGGATCAGAATCGCACTCGAATCTCGTCGAGGACGTGTTCGTTGCTGTCGATCGCGACAGCAGTGTGGCAGCCCTCGTGAGGGTCGAGCCCGATGGTGATGGTTATGGGGCAATGCCTTTCGCTCGGTGACTAAACCGAGGTGGGCTCACCAACCGGCACCTTCGACGCTGCGACGACCGCTGGAGAGCAAGTTCAGGTTCCTGCGCCGCTCCTCGTCGTATCCCGCAATCAGTGCACGCCGCGCGCCGCGCGGCGGACCCCACGCCAGCCGACGGCGCCTGCGCCGATCAGCGGACCCGAGTCGGCGAGCCGTGACGGAGTGATGCGGGCCCCGCGGCTGTAGGCAAGCTGGGCGTTCTCGTCGAGCGCGACTTGGGCCGAGTGGAAGAAGGTCGCGGCGAAGCCCAGCGCAACGGCGCCACCGACGACGACAAGTGTGAGGTCGAGCGAGTTGCAGATCGACGCGGCAGCGCGACCCACCAGGGTTCCTGTGCGCTGCATGATTTCATAGGTCGGCTCGCTCGGTGGACGGCCAGTGATCTGTTCGATAGCCAGGCCAGATGCTTCGGCCTCAAGGCAGCCTTGGGCACCGCAACCGCACCGCCGGCCGAGAGGCTCGACGATGATGTGGCCGATATGGCCGGCATTCCCGGACTCTCCATCGAGAAGTTCGCCGTCGAGCACGATGCCGCCGCCAATGCCCGTCGACACGGTCATCGCACAGAAGTCGGGCTGGCCCTGCGCAGCCCCCAACCAACCTTCGGCCAACGCAAGCGCCTTGGCGTCGAGATCGCCGAACACCCGAAGCCCCGTGAGCGTTTGGAGCCGGGCGCGGAGCGGAAAATCACGCCACTCGGGGATGTTCACCGGCGAGACGGTCTCGAGTTGGCGGGTGACTGGTCCGGCCGCGCCGACACCAACCGCGCGAACTCGTGCTCCTTGATCGATTGCCTGCTGCTGCATTTCGGTGACCAGCGTCGCGAGCGAGGTGTAGTGCGACTCCGGGCCAACGTCTCGTTCTACTTCGACACGCGAACGCGCAATGAGGTCACCACGTGCGGTGACGAGGCCAGCAGCGAATTTTGTACCGCCAATATCGACGGCAAGGATGACGTCGATCAGCAACGCAGGCTGTACCTCAGGTGGGTCTTCGGCGTCGACGGCGAGTGGTTCGACCGATCCGTCCGCCTGATCGGGGTCAACCATGCCCCTTGACAGTAGCTGGCAGCCGTGGCGACCGGCTGGGCGAGCTACAGTTCGTTGAGTTCGTGCTCTATTTCGGCAACGAGCGAGCCGATACCCCTAGAGGACCTGTGTTGACCTCCACGAGGTTGCTCACCTGCCCACGCTTCGCCATGACTCCTAGCTCTCACCCCTCCGCACCTCGACATTCGCGACTGACCCGAGTCGGCATCGTCGCGGCAACCGCACTGCTTGGCCTATCTGGTGCTCCGACCGCCTTTGCCGGCGTTGAACAAGAACCAGCCGAACCGGCGCCAAACACCACGCTGGCGCCTGGACCCACCACCACCACCACGGTTGCGTCAACCACCACGGTTGCGTCAACAACGACCACGGTTGCCCCGACCACCACGACCACCTCGGTTGCGCCAACCACGACAACGACCACGACGACCACGGTGACCCCGACCATTGCTCCGACCAGCGCTCCGACGACCGTGCGGCCAACGACCGTCGTGCCGACGACCGTTGCCCCCGCCCAACAGAACATCTCGATCTACTCCGACGAGATCGGGAACGTGATGGCAACGATCCGGTACATGGAGTCACGCGGCCAGTACGGAATCCCGCCGAACAGGGGCAATGCGTCGGGCGCCTACCAGTTCATCGGTTCTACCTGGGCCAACTACGGCGGCTACGCACACGCGTACCTCGCACCCCCACACATTCAAGACGAACGCGCCGCGCTTGACATCACCCGCTTCCTCGAGCAGTGGAACAACGACGTCTCCATGATTCCGGTGATGTGGTACTACCCGCGTGCGTCTCGCGAACCCGCCCTCATGGACGTCGTGCCGGTTCCGTCGGCTGGCAATGTTTTGACCATCCGCGAGTACCAGACCCGTTGGCTCGGGGTGTTCGCCACGATCGCTGGACAACCCGCCCCACAAGCATTGTCGTTCGGCGAAGCCGTCGGTCGACTTGGCGCCCCGCCACTCCTCGAGCAGAGCAACAACAGCACTCCGCACGTGGCGTACCCCGTTCTCGGCCCGTCACGTCTCGCCGCACCCGACTGCACCGCACTGAACAGCGACGCCGAAGCCCAGACCGACACGTCGATATCCCGTGCTGATGTCGAGGCCGCTGGCCTCTGCACGCTGCAGGCCCCCGCCATCATCTTCGGCGTCAAGCTGCAGCCGATCCGTGCTGCCGCGGAGGGTGTGGTCACCGCCATCGACGACCAGCCAAGTTCCGGTCGACCCATCACGTTGACGATCACCGACACCAACGGCCTCAGCTACGTCTACGCAGGCTTCAACGACGACAACCAGGGCACAGCGGACGGGGACGCGCCTGCCCACCTCCGCCTGACTGCGCTCGCCGAAGTGGGCCGAACCGTTCGAGCCGGACAGATCATCGGGTTCATGGGCGATACCGATCCGCTCCCCGTGGGCATTCGTGAAGACGTGCCGACCGACTCAACCGTGGTCATCGACCCCAACGCGGTCGCCCCACACCTTCGCCTGTCAATCATCGACGTCGATGGCAACCCGGTCGATGCATTCGGCCCGGTCGTCGATGCCTTGTTCAGCACAACCTGCCAAGCCGGCATCGGCCAGTGGTCAGTCCCAGCCCAAACAACTTCTGCTCCGGCCGTCACGGTCGAAACCACCGACAACAACAACGAGGTCGACTCCGAATGGGTCATCACCTCGACCGGCCAGGTCCAGGCCAACGGGTGGGGCGCACTGATCAACCCGAACGAGCAGTGCACCTGGGTGCCAGCCGAGCCCTACGGCCCCGGCGCGGGCGGGTCGAACCAAACACCACCCAATTGGGGCAGCGACGTCGATCTTGCTGCACAGGTCTGGGTCAGCCTCGCTCTGGCTGGAGACGAAGCGACGCCGACCAACTTCTTGCGCTTCTAACGCTCGCTTAGCTGGTGACGCGGCGTGCGTCTTCGACGAGATTGATCTCGTAGAGCACTTCGTTGAGCGCATCAGCCGCGCTCATCGCGGAAAAGCGCTGCGGGTTCCCAGGTGTGCAGCACGACGCCACGGGTGCCAGAACGGTCCAGGGGCGAGGATGACAGAACTGAACGACGCTGTACCGCTCACCGGTGAACCCGGGGGAAGCCACGACGCGGTGCCAGCCAATCGGGATCGCACCGTTGGTCAACCGCTCGAGCATGATGCCGGTGTTGATGATGACGCCATTGTCGGGGGCAACCGCATCGACCCACTGGTTATCAACCTTGACCTGGAGCCCGGGTGCTGTTGCCCGTGGCAGCGCCGTGATCAGGTTGATATCACCATGCTCGGCAGCCCACACATAGCTCGGCGCATCGTCGTCAGAAGCCGGGATCTCACCCATCGATGGGTAACGGATTGCCCGGGTCAGGGTTGGCCCGTCCTTGACCATGTCGTCGAAAAACGTCTCGTGGCAGCCGATGCCCTCGGCAATGACGTGCAGGAACCGACGCTGGAGGTCGGCGATCGAATCGTGGAACCGGTAGAGCACGTCGGTGATACCGGGAACGACCGACTCGGGCAACACTTGATCGGGGTACGAGTGCGGGAAGCTCCGCTTCAGCGGGTGGCCTGGGTCGATCTCGCGAGCCCAGTTCAGCATCTCCTTCCAGTCCGGCGTGTCGCTCGAAGCTGCAGTCTCAACGAGGAGGCCCGTGTATCCAGTCTGGCCGCTCGCACCTGCGACAGTGCTCTGCTGCTTCTCTTCTGGCGACTTCTCGAAGAACTCGCGCAGCATGCCATACGCAGTGTCGAGGAGGTCTTCGCTGAGGTCATGACTGGTGTACACGAAGCCGGTAGCAAGACTGCGGGTGACCCCGTCGACAACGGCACGCCGCTGTTCGGAGCTGCCGCGTTCGAAGGCCAGGAGGTCGACGTCAAGGATCTGATCGCTCATGTTGCGCAGGCTACTGCGCTTGCGGTGTGCCACGATCTGGTGATGACAACTCCTGAAGCACCAGCTGCGCCCGCAGCGCGTCAATTGAGCGGCACGCAAACGGCGGGGCGGGTACTGCAGCGGTCAGGCCGCGGCGCTGTTCGCTTTGTTGGCCGTCGCGCTGGCCTTGCTGGTCGGGGCGTCATCGGTGTCTCGCGCTGGACCGGCCGAGGCGCCGTTCGTTTCGCGAAGGCAACCAAGGTCACCGCCGTTGAGACCAACTGGGCCTCGATTGGTTCGACCGGGTCGATGAAGTCGCTCGGCTCGACGGGTTCCATTCTCTCGATCGGATCCGCCGGGTCGATCCTCTCGATTGGTTCCGCCGGGTCGATTCTGTCGGTCGGCTCCATCGGATCGATCGGCTCCGTGGCATCCATCGGTTCCATCGGCGGCATCAAAGAGGTGAAGGCCTTCCACACCGATCGCGCGATGGCCGTCATCGTTGGCGCGCTGCTGGCCCTCGTTGCAGTCGTCGGAGTGCAATCGGCACGCCGCGCCAGGTAGCCGCGATCCATCCGGTGTTGCCCCCCGAGCGTGAGCGAGTCGGGCGCCAGCCCGAGAACCGCTGGCAACGACGCCAGTCGTTGGAGGCGACGAAGTCGCCAGCGCCGCCAGGCGCACCAGCGTCTGGCAAGCTCCAACGTTATGAGTGATGAGACATCTGGACCGGCCGACCTCTTCGACATGACAGGGCGCGTTGCCGTCGTCACCGGCGGGTCGCGGGGGCTCGGCAAAGAGATGGTGATGGCGTTTGCCGAGCGCGGCGCTGACGTGGTGATTGCAAGCCGCAAGCTCGATAGCTGCGAGCAACTGGCCAGGCAGGTCGAACGGACGACCGGCCGCAACGCACTGGCGGTGGCGTACCACGCCGGCAGCTGGGACGACAGTGATCGATTAGCCGAAGTGGCCTATCAGCAGTTTGGGAAGGTCGATGTTCTCGTCAACAACGCTGGCATGTCGCCGCTCTACAAGTCGATCGACACGATCACTGAAGAGTTGTACGACAAGGTGCTCGACGTCAACCTCAAGGGTCCGTTCCGGCTCTCGGCGATCGTCGGCACCCGCATGGCCGCCACCGATGCTGGCGGGTCGATCATCTTCGTTTCCTCGATCGCGTCGCAACGACCAAGCCCGAACGAGTTGGTGTACGGCGCAGCGAAGGCCGGAGTCAACAACTTGACCTACGGACTGTCGCGCACGCTTGGCCCGAAGGTCCGTGTCAACTGCATCGTGCCCGGGCCGTTCCTCACCGACATCTCTAAAGCCTGGGACCTCGATGCATTCAACGAACGTGCCGCTGAGGCGTATGCGTTGGAGCGCGGTGGAAAGCCGAGCGAAATCGTCGGTGCCGCGTTGTATCTCGCAAGTGACGCATCGAGTTACACGACTGGCGCACTCATTGACATCAACGGCGGGCCGCGTTGAGCGCTGCAGGTTCGCTCGTTATCCGCAACTGCGACGCCCTGATCGACGGCGTGGTCGTCAGCGGTCAAGACCTCCATGTCGTCGCTGGCGTGATCACGGCCATCGGGCCGACCTCTACGGAGTCGCTAGCGGGAGACCTCGATGGCAGCGGCCTTGTAGCGATGCCCGGGTTCATCAATTCACACACCCATGCCGCAATGACGCTGCTGCGTGGGGCAGTCGAAGACGTATCGGTGGAGTCGTGGTTCAACAATCACATCTGGCCTATCGAGGTCAACGTCACCGCTGACGACGTCCAACTCGGCACCGAGCTGGCCTGCGCCGAGATGATCCAGGCCGGTGTTACCAGCTTCGCCGACCACTACTTCCACGCGGACCGCGCCGCTGCAGCAGTCGTCAATTCGGGGCTTCGCGCGAACCTCGGCATGACGTTTTTCTCAAGCCAGGGGCCCGCCGGACTGGAAGCTTCAACGTCATTCGCCGCCGAGTGGAACGGCACGTCCGGTGGCCGGATCACCACTTCGCTGGCGCCGCACGCCACCTATACCTGCGACGACGCCGACCTGGCTGCCGCCGCTGATGCTGCCCGCACCCTGGGCATTCGCGTCCACCTCCATGCCGCCGAAACCATCGAGCAGACCGAGTCGAGCCTCGCAGCGCGCGGCATCACACCAATGCAGGTGCTCGCCGACACCGGCGTGCTCGACGCCGGCGTACTGATCGCGCATGGCTGTGGCATCGTTGCCGACGACATTGCGCTGCTCACGCCATTCGCCGATCGCATCGGCGTGGCGCACTGCCCCAAGACCTACATGAAGCTCGCTACGAACCCGCTGACGCCAATCGATGAGCTGCGTTCGGCAGGCATCGCCGTCGGCCTGGGAACAGATGGCCCGGCATCGTGCAACAGCATCGACCTGTTCGAAAACATGCGGCTGACGGCGCTTGCTCAGAAGTTCATCCATCGCGATGCCACTCGGCTTGGCGTGAGTCAGGCGCTCGCGATGGCCGGGCCCGAGTCGGCGCGTGCGATTGGAAGTTCAGCCGGGCGGCTTGCCGTCGGCGCACCCGCCGACATCATCCTTGTCGATCTGACCGGCCTCCATTGTCAGCCGCTCCACGACCCGCTCGCCGCACTCGTCTACTCCGCGCGAGCAAGCGACGTCCAGACCACCATCGTCGACGGAATCCCCCTCATGGTGGACCGCGAACTCCTCACGGTTGACGCCACCGAGTTGAGCGCCCGAGTCGCTGCCCGGGCCCCCCAACTGCTTGATCACGACCCGACGCAGTCGATCCAGACCTACGCCCCCTGACGCCGTTCCCTGCCCCCGCCCGTTCCGGCAACAACGTCCGTTTCCCCGCGGGCAGAACCAGACATCACGCCAGCTGCGAGGATGACGGAATGGCCCACGGCACTCACGACTACGACATCGACCCGCGCAACGTCGACATCATCATTGGCATCAACGACGACCTGTTGCCGCGCGAGAAGGCAATGGTCTCAGTGTTCGACAGCGGCTTCATGCTCGGCGACGGCGTGTGGGAGGGCATCCGGGTCCACGGTGGGAAGCTCGCGTTTCTCGACGATCATCTGCGGCGCCTGTACGAAGGCGCCATGGGCATCGACCTCGACATCGGCCGGTCCCCTACCGAGCTGACTGCGATGATCCAGGCAACGCTCAATGCGAACAACATGGCTGATGCTGACGGCGTGCACATCCGCTTGATGGTGACCCGCGGTGTGAAGTCGACGCCCTATCAGGATCCGCGCTTCACGATCACGCCTGCGACCATCGTCATCATCCCTGAGTACAAAACCGCTCGCCCGGAGACGCTGACGCAGGGCGTTCGGCTCTACACCGTCTCGATCCGTCGCGGCCGACCCGACGTGCAAGATCCGAAGTGGAACTCGCATTCGAAGCTCAACTGCATTTCTGCGTGCATCCAGGCAACGAAGGCCGGAGCCGACGAAGCCTTGATGCTCGACCCGCAGGGCTTCGTTGCCACGTGCAACTCGACGCACTTCTTCATCGTACGCCACCCCGATGGGCCGAACGGTCCTGCCGAGGTGTGGACGTCGACCGGCGACTACTGCATGCCGGGCATCACGCGGCGCAACGTGTTGCGGCTCTGCGGACAGAACGGCGTGATCTGGCGTGAGAAGAACTTTAGTGTGACCGAGTGCTACGGCGCCACCGAGGCGTTCGTCACGGGAACGTTTGCCGGCATCGCACCGGTCACAGAGATCGACGGACGGACGATCGGCACCGGTCAGCGAGGGCCGATGGTCGAGCAACTGCAGCAGTGGTACGTCGAGATGTTGGAGAGCTTGTGACCCGGATCGCAATGTGGTCCGGGCCACGCAACCTGTCGACGGCGATGATGCGCAGCTGGGAGAATCGGGTCGACACGGCAGTCATGGACGAGCCGCTGTATGCCGCGTATCTCGCCGCGACCCGGCTCGACCATCCCGGCCTCGACGAGATAATCGGCGCTGGCCCGGCTTCGTTCGACGATGCGATCGCGGCGTGCCTCGCTCCTCTACCGGAAGGCATCGCTGTGAGCTATCAGAAGCACATGGCGCACCATCTGCTTCCTGACATGGACCGGTCGTGGCTCGACGGCTTGCGTAACGTGCTGCTCCTGCGTGATCCGCGACGGGTGCTGGCGAGCTATACGAAAGTGCGGGAGTCGGTGACGCTTGACGACATCGGCGTGCCCCAGCAAGTCGAGCTGGCTGAGCGTTGCGAGATCGTTGTCGACTCTGACGACTTCCTCGCCGATCCGGCGGGTTACCAGCGCGAGATCTGCCGTCGTCTCGACGTGCCGTTCGACCCGGCAATGCTTGCGTGGCCAGCGGGGCCCCGTGACAGCGACGGCGTGTGGGCTCGCCACTGGTACTCCGCTGTCGAAGCCTCCACCTCGTTCGGCCCGCCGCCGACCGATCCACCCGCAGCACTGCCGTCGCACCTCGCACCGATTGCCGACGAGGCCGTCGCGATCTACGAAGAGTTACGCGCCAACCGCCTCACCGTCTGACTCTCGGAACCCGGCGCACCTCTGAACAGCCACGATGGCGCTGCGTCAGTGTCACACCGTGGTCAGACCAAAGTGCGACAAGGCGCGACCGACCAGAGGCTCAACCCTGCCCTCCGAGCATGAGCGAGTCGGGCGCCAGCCCGAACACCGCTGGCAACGACGCCAGTCGTTGAAAGCGACGAAGTCGCCACCGCCGCCAGGCGCTCCAGCGTCACACCGTGGTCAGGCAGACCAAAGTGTGACATCACTGGGTGACGGTCGGCACAGTCGCGCCGTCTACGGTCGGGCCATGGAGATGCACTTCGCCACCGTCTGGGAATCGATTGCTGACGTCATTCCCGACGCACCCGCCATCACAACCGGTAACACGACCCGGACCTGGGCCGAATACGACGATCGCGGCGCGCGTATGGCGCAAGCATTCACCGCCGCGGGGCTCGGCCCCGACTCGAAGGTGGGGCTGTACCTCTACAACTCCAACGAATACATGGAGTCGCAGTACGGCATCTTCAAGATGCGCGGCGTGGCGATCAACGTCAACTATCGGTACCTCGACGAAGAACTCTGGTATCTGCTCGACAACTCCGACTCGGAAGCAATCGTCTTCCATGCCTCTCTCGCTGACCGCGTTGCCCGAGTCGTCGATCGACTGCCCAACCTCAAGCTGCTGATCGTCGTCGACGACCTACTCGAGGGTGAGAAATGGGTCGACGTTCCCGGTGCGCAGGCCTATGAAGACGTCATCGCAGCCAACGCGCCGATGGAACGGATCGAGCGCCGCGAGGACGACCTCTACATGCTCTACACGGGTGGCACCACCGGCATGCCGAAGGGCGTCATGTACGCGGTCGGTGGTTCGACAGCCGGTCTCACCGCGTCTGGCTATCCGCTTCTCGGAATGGAGCTGCCAGAGTCGGCCGACCAGATGGCCCGAATGGTCAAGCAACTCGCCGACGCCGGCGGGCTCTACACGTCGATCCCCTGCGCCCCGGTCATGCACGGCACCGGCTGTTGGCTCGGGTGGTTCATCCCAATGCTCGGCGGCGCCCACATCGTCAACCTCACTGCACGAAGCCTGCAGGCGCACGAGGTACTCGAGACCGTCGAGCGGCACGGCGTCAACGGGCTCACCATTGTTGGTGACAGTTTTGCCAAGCCCCTCATCAAAGCCCTTGACGAAGGCAAGCCAGACGGCTCGGCCTACGACATGTCATCGATCAAGATGATGAACTCGTCGGGTGTCATGTGGACCACCGAGGTCAAGCAAGATCTTATTGACCGCATCGAACAGGTCATCCTGATTGACGCGATGGGGTCAACCGAAGGATCGATGGGCAGCCAGATCACGGCGAAAGGCATGCCGACCGAGACGGCGAAGTTCACAAAGGGCCCGCTGGCCAAGGTCTTCAATGAGCACGACGAAGAGGTGGTGCCGGGTTCCGGCGAGGTCGGCATGGTCGCTGCTGGCGGCAACGTGCCGCTCGGCTATTTCAAGGACCCCGACAAGTCGGCTCGGACGTTCCGCGTGATCAACGGCGAGCGCTACTCGTTCCCTGGCGATTTCGCCACGGTCGACGCCGACGGCACGCTCGTACTACTCGGGCGCGGTAGCCAGGTGATCAACACCGGCGGAGAGAAAGTGTTCCCCGAAGAGGTCGAAGAAGCAGTGAAACGCGTCGACGGAGTTCTCGACTGCCTCGTCGTCGGCATCCCCGACGAGAAGTTTGGCAATGCAGTCACCGCCGTTACGTCGCTCATCCCAGGCGCATCCGTCGAGGCTGCGACAATCATTGCATCGGTCAAACGCGACCTCGCCGGCTTCAAAGCACCGAAGACAGTCGTGTTCGTCGACCAGATCCCGCGTGCGCCGAACGGCAAGGCGAACTACAAGGCCGCCAAACAGATCGCCGAAGCCGGATAATTGCGCACGGGGTCAGGCCCCTTTCGCAACTCTGTCTCAGAGCAGCTTGTCGGCGAAGAAGTCAAGGACGCGCTGCGCGCTCGATTCGTCGCGCTGTTCGGTCAGCGTCGAATGGTCGCTCTTGGCCGTGCTCGGCAGTTCGATCGCGATGAACGCGTCGCCGAGCTTCTCCCGCAGCGTGGCGAATCGGTCCCCGACCAGCTTGTCGCCAGCGAAGCGGAGACCGAGCACCTGGCAGCCGTCCTGAGCCCGCTGGATGATCGCTGCCTCGTCGTCAGGCGACAGGTTGAGGTTTGCGCCCCGCGCTTTCTTGCCAACAGCAAACGGCATCGAGGGTTGCGCGAGCACCGGCGCGAGCATGATGTCGTCGACCATCATCCCGAGAGCGAAGCCACCCGAGAAGCACATACCAACCGCACCCACACCAGGCCCGCCGACCTCGTTATGGACGTTTCGAGCGAGCGCCCGGAGCCAGGCGACGACCGGCGACGTCTTGTTTAACGCCAGTGTCGTGAACTCCTTGGCGATGCAGATCTTGATCATCGACTGCGCCAAGTAGGCAGGCGACGGCGCCTTCTCGGGCGTACCGACCAGCGACGGCATCACAACAGTGAATCCGCGCTCGACGACGTCGTTGGCGAACTGTGCAACCGTCGGCGTGATTCCTGGGATCTCATGGATCACCACTACCGCCGGGCCACTCCCTCGCCGGTACGTGGGGAAGCTCATCTCGGCGGCACTGAACTCTCCGAGCGTCCAGCCGGCGAGCACACCCGAGCGAACCGGCTTGGCGCCAGCAGGAAGGGTCGGGGTTGTTTCGGTCATCGTTTGCTCAGTTCTGGTCGAGGAGTTCGAGTGCCGCGGCTGACAGGAGTTCCGGGCCCTCGCGGAAATTGTCGAGTGTTTCCTGGTCGACATCTTGGTCGCCCATCGCGCCCTGCGAGTATCGGGCGAAAACGCCTTCGGAGATCACTGCGAGCCGCCATGACGAGAAGGCTCGGTAGTAGTTGATGTTGCTCAGGTCGCGGCCGGTTCGGTTGGCATAGCGCTCGAGCATTGCCGCGTAGGTGGGGAACCCGTCGAGGCCTGACGGGTCGTTGTGTCGGCCTTCGTCAGTGCCCGGGTCGGTCCAATACACACCGAGGTAGCCGACGTCCGCGAGCGGATCACCGAGTGTGCAGAGTTCCCAGTCGAGCACGCCGGTGACTCGATCCCCATCGATGAGGACGTTGCCGAACCGGTAGTCGCCGTGGGCTATCGAGACGCCGACCTGGGTCGGCAGGTTCGCGGCGAGGCGTCGTGCGACTTCGTCGACGGCTGGCAGGTCGCGGGTTTTGGACTTCTCCCACTGCGTGGTCCACCGCTTGACCTGGCGTTCGACATAACCCTCACGACGCGCGAGGTCGCCAAGCCCAATGGCATCGATGTCGACCGAGTGCAGGTCGGCCAGCACATCGATCAGATGCTCACTTGCGACGCGTCGCTGCTCGGGGGTGGTGTGCTCCTCGGCCCGTTCCTGCGAGTCGAGCACGACGCCGGCGACGTGGCTCATCACATAAAACGGCGCGCCACTCACTTCGATATCGCGACAGACGCCCAACGTTTCCGGGACCGGCACGTTGGTCTGGCCGATCGCCGAGATGATGCGATGTTCACGCTCCATGTCATGCGCCGTGGCGAGCACCGAGCCAGTTGGTGGGCGGCGCAGGACGTACTTCTGATCGTTTGCATCGGTGACGGTGAAGGTCAGGTTCGACCGGCCACCCACGATGATGTCGAACCGAAAGGGTGCCTCGGCGCCCGCAATGTTGGCCACGAGCCAATCGGTCACCCGGGGCACATCAATTCCAGCGATATCGGTCACGACCTGAACGTACCGGTCGGCTCACGACGCGCTGCAACCGGCAGCCAACTCAGACATGGCGGGCCAAGTCGTTGTGTGCGCGACGTAACGTCGCTCAGCCGGGACGGCCGACGCCGACGACCTTGCTCCAGTTCACCGTCGCGATGTTCACGACACTGCCCGTGTTCGGAGCATGAACCTGTTGGCCGTTGCCGAGGTACACGCTGACGTGACTGATCGGGCTGTAGAAAAAGATCAGGTCGCCCGGCTGCGCAGCACCCTTGCTGACGTGCGGGATCGACGCATACTGTGCGCGTGACTGGTGCGGCAGGTACACGCCGGCCTGCGCCCAGGCGTACTTGGTGAGGCCGGAACAATCGAACGACACGCCCGGGTTCGACGTGGCGTAGCGATACGGCACGCCCTGCTGGCTCAGCGCCGCATTGACAGCAGCGCCTGCACGTGAAGAAACCGCCGGAGGAGCCACAACGGTCGGCGCTGGGGTGACGGCAGGCGTTGAGCCACTGCCCGAGTTGCTGTCACCGCCGCTGGCCGGTGCGGGCGACGAGTTACCACCACTCGCTGGTGCGGGAGTCGAAGAACTACCGGAGTTGCTGTTATTTGCTGCAGCAGCGGCTGCGTTCGCAGCTGCGACTTGCGCTTCGTATTCGGCGCGCACACGGGCAGCAGCTTCGCTTGCGCGGCGTGCTTCTTCTTCTTGGATGACCTGACCGAGCTTGGCTTCGGCATCGGCACGCGCCTGCGTGTATTCGGCAGTGAGTTCGTCCGTGCGAACCTGCGCGTCAGCAAGCTCCTCGGTGAGTTGCTCGGCTTGTGTGCGCTTGCGGCCGAGGTCGGTCCGTTCCTCTTCGAGCTCAGCAACGATGGCGTTCAGTTCGTCAGTCGTGACGGTGCCAGCATTGAGGGCAACGCGGGCGAGTTCGTCGCGCTGCATGATCGCGTTGAGGTCGGAAGTGTTTTGGAACAGCGGTCCGAGGGGGGTGGACCCGGCGCCGACGAACGAGCGGATTGCCATCTCACCCAGGTCGCCACGCAGTTTGCCGATTTCGTCTTCCTTGGCAGCGACGCGCGCTTCGGCTTCGGCGATCTCTTTGTCGAGCGCACTCTTCGCATCAACGGCGAGCACGTACTCCTCACCGATCTGACGAGCATTTTCTTCGAGCCGTTCGAGCTCGTCAACAATGTCTTCGACGCGTCCACGCTGCGCGTCAACCGGACTCGCGTATGAAACGGTCGGCGTAAACGCTGGCACAAGTAGAGCGGTGGCCACAGCAACGGGAAGAACTCGGAATAGTTGCTTCATAAGAACGGATCGAACTCTAGCGAATATGACGATCATGTTGCGAAAACGCAACGAAAGTTCGCACAGTGCGATCCGTCACCCCTCAAGGGAGCCCACCGGCCGAGCGTGAGCGAGTTCGGACGTCAGTCCGAAGAAAGAGGGATCGGCAACGCAGTCGACCCACGAGCGAGCCGTTGGCCACGAGCAACGATGTGCGCACCGGTCGAGCGGCAGCGAGTTCGGACGTCAGTCCGAAGAAAGAGGGAT
>JBNMOS010000053.1:0-20289 GCA_051275435.1 Ilumatobacter sp. | reverse complement strand
GCAGCAACGATTGCGCCGTCTGGCTCCACAGGCCGTATTCGGTGGCCACATAGCCGGTCGTGGTGACCGTCGACGCGGTGGTGAACAGCGCATCACGGAATCCGGTCGACTGACCACCGTTGTTGCCCGCGGTCACGAACGCCCAGAGCGTGATGGCGCTCACGAACGCGAGATACACGTGGAACTCGGTCGAGCGCAAAAGCGGCTTCACGTTGCCGCGCAGCGCGCGCCAGTACAGCGTGAAGCTGCCGCCAGCCAACATCATGCCGACGATGCAAATCCATTCGAGTAGGGCCGATTCGAAGTGCCCGAACGACGCTTGGTACGGCGAGAAGCCACCTGTCGAGACCGTCGTGAAGGAATGAGTCACAGCGTCGTAAATACTCATCCCCGCGACGAAGTAGGCAACGGCCATCGCGACCGTGAAGCCGACGTACACCGCCCACAGCCGTCGCGCTGTTTCGCGAACTCGCGGGGTCAACCGTTCGCCTGTGGGGCCAGGCGCTTCGGCTTCGAGCAAGCTCATGCCACCCGAACCAACGGTTGGCAGTACGGCGACGACGAGCACGATGACGCCCATTCCACCCATCCACTGCGTCATCGACCGCCAGAACAGCAAGCCCTTGGATGTGGCCTCGATGTCGGAAGTGACCGTTGCACCAGTGGTCGTGAACCCAGACATTGCTTCGAACAGCGCGTCGTCGATTCGGGTGAAATGGCCCGTGACTAAGTAGGGGATTGCACCGACAGCGGCAATGGTCACCCACGCGAGAGTGACGGTGGTGAACACGTCGAGCACGCGAATCTGCTTCGGGGCGACGGTGCTCTGCCACATGATCGCTCCGAAAATCGACGTGATGATCCCGGTGATCAGCAGTGCGACGACATCAGGACCGCCATCGATGACGTCGACAATGCCGGAAACGGCGATGCCGACCCCGACAACGGTCAGCGTGAGGCCAACGACGTTCAGCAGGAGCGAAGGTCGTCGCTTCTGCGCAAACAACCGCTCGCCACGGTCACCGAAGACCGAGACACGCGGGTTCAGCAGCGCGTGGGTGTCAGGCCGGTGAATCCGATGCGAACCGTGCGGTTCGATGTTGCTCACCGATGGTCCGCCCTGGACGAAAACGCCTTACGCAACGCCGGCAGCGAATCGGGACGGGCAAAGACCACGACGTTGTCCCCCGCATGAAGAATGGTATTGCCGCGCACGATGCGGCCGGCTTCTCCGGGTCGGATGACCGCTCCAAGTACGACCGAGTGCGGCAGATGCAACTCGGCGACCACGGCACCGTCAGCCTCGGAGTTGGCTTCGATCACGATCTCGTCAACCTCGATGTCGCTTTCGAGGAACGTCGCAACAGATGCCGTTCCGCCACGGACGTGGCGCAGCACAGCGTTGGCCGATGCGGTGCGCGGGCTGAGGGCAGCGTCGATGCCGAATTGGCGAACCAGCGGCAGCAGGCTGAGCCGATGAATGACCGCAACCGTGAACGTATTTCGACCGGTCGCGGCGAATGCACACGCCAAGACGTTGGCTGCGTCGTCACCTGTGGCCGCGATCACGAGGTCTTTGTCGGTGATCGATTCCTCGCTCAGCATGTCGGTGTCTTCGATGTCGCCTTGCACCACCGTGACACGCGGCAATTTCTCGCTCAACACGCGGGCGCGTTCGATGTCGTGTTCGACGAGGACCACATCTGCCCCGGCAGCTTCAAGCCGCTCGGCAACGCGGGTGCCAACAGCGCCGCCACCGAGCACCATCACGCGCTTGGCGCGCTGGTGTGATGCGCCGAGCAATTCGAGGATCTCGTTGCGGCTCTGGCGGTTGGTGAGCACTCGAACGTGGTCGCCAGCTTCGAGGCGTTGATCTCCACGAGGAATGACGGTCTCTCCGTCACGCGTCAGCGCGCCGAAAAGGAAGCGCCAATCAGGCTCAAACGATGCGCCAATTTCTGCGAGCGTGCTTCCGGCCAACGCGGCGCCCTCGCCGATCGTGCAGCCAAGAACGAGCAGGTCACCTCCGGACATCTGGTACACCTCGTCGGCGCCCGATGCCTGGGTGAGTGCCATGATCTCGTCGGCGGTGTCAGCGTCGGGGTCAATGACCACGTCGGCCCGCATGATCTCACGGAGCCGTGCGCCGGCCTCTTCACGGAGTTCTTCGGTCTGAATGCGGACAACGGTCTGCGGGACACCCGCTTCTTTCGCCAAGAGCGATGCGATGAGATTGACCTCGTCGTTCTGCGTGACTCCGGCCAGGAGGTCGGCGCGATCAATACGTGCGGCCTTCATCGTCGACGGCAATGTCGCGTTGCCGACGACGACCTGAACGTCGAGCTGGGCACCGATTGCCGACGCGATCGCCTTGTTCTGCTCGATGACGACAACGTCGTGGCCCTCGGCCCCGAGCCGTTGTGCGAGGTACCAGCCAACCTCGCCGGCCCCGACAATCACGACATGCATTTGGTCAGCCTGCCTGATTGGGGGCACCAGCGCGCAACATTCGCGCTAATCCGTTTACTTTGGCTCAGCTGCTGAGCTGACCGAGCCACGCCTCGACGCGCTTCTTATTGACCCCAAGGTCGCTCGCACCGAGGCGCGATCGGGAGAAAATTGCCAACGTGCTGCTGGTCGCATCGATCTCAATGAATTTCACCGACACGTAATCCGGAAAGCCGAAAAAGCCGCTCGTCTGTACATAGGTGACGTAGCCCTCGAACGCGGAGCCACCCACGACATCACTGCCAGCACCGCGAGCAATGGCGTCAAACTTGATTGCGAGGTCCGCTGAGGAAATCGGGAAGATTGGTGCAACGGCGTCCGGCTCCGTCGTGCCGTCCGGTCCAACTCGATATGAGTTCGGAGTGCTCGGCTTCGCCGCGACGAGCGGATCAACATGCCAGACCGCCGCATCATGGTCGAGACGGCGAATCATGATTGCTGCGACCGCCAATGCAGCGACGAGGAGGCCGATGATGATCAGAACGATTCGCATAGGTCGATCATGCCTGATTTTTATGCCCGAGCCCCTCTCGCTCGTTGTCCGAATCCGATGAGGCCGTCCATCATTTTTTCAGAGCCACACCAGCGCGCGTTGTGCGCTACGTAATGAACGCGCTCATGTATTCCCAGAACTTGCCGAAAACCTGTCACGGGGCTCAACCGGGCACCGTCACCGGTCGCCGATAGAGTTACTGCACAGGTTCCGAGCGTTGCTTCGCATCCCGCAGGCGGCGCTCACTGAGGGGCCCCTGAACGAAAGGGCAGCAGATGTTCGAACGATTTACCGACCGAGCACGAAGAGTCGTCGTGCTTGCGCAGGAAGAAGCGCGGCTGCTCAACCACAGCTACATCGGCACCGAGCACATCCTGCTCGGCCTGATCCATGAGGGCGAGGGCGTCGCTGCCAAAGCACTCGAGTCGCTGGGCATCAGCCTCGAAGCTGTGCGCAGCCAGGTCGAGGAGATCATCGGCCAGGGCGGCTCGTCGCCATCTGGCCACATCCCCTTCACGCCGCGCGCCAAGAAGGTCCTCGAGCTGTCGCTGCGTGAAGCACTGCAGCTCGGCCACAACTACATCGGTACCGAGCACATCCTGCTCGGGCTCATCCGCGAGGGTGAAGGCGTTGCCGCACAGGTGCTCGTCAAGCTTGGCGCCGACCTCTCCCGTGTCCGCCAGCAGGTCATCCAACTGCTGTCCGGTTACCAGGGCCCCGCCGGTTCCACCGGTGGCAGCAGCTCTGGCTCCGGCCGCTCTGAAGGCGGCCAGCCCGCCGCAGGTGTCGGCGCCGGCAACAAGGAAGGCGGCGACGAGAAGGGCGGCAACTCCCAGATCCTCGATCAGTTCGGCCGCAACCTCACCGAAGCTGCCCGCAACGGTGAACTCGATCCGGTCATCGGTCGCTCGAAAGAACTCGAGCGCACCATGCAGATCCTCTCTCGCCGTACCAAGAACAACCCGGTACTCATTGGTGAGCCCGGCGTCGGCAAGACCGCCATCGTCGAGGGCCTCGCCCAAAAAATCGTCAACAACGACGTCCCCGACACGCTCGCCGGCAAGCAGCTCTACACGCTCGACCTCGGCGCACTCGTTGCTGGTTCGCGCTACCGCGGCGACTTCGAAGAACGTCTCAAGAAGGTCCTCAAAGAGATCAAGTCGCGTGGCGACATCTTGCTGTTTATCGACGAGATCCACACCCTCGTTGGTGCCGGTGCTGCCGAAGGCGCCATCGACGCTGCGTCGATCCTCAAGCCGATGCTCGCTCGCGGTGAACTCCAGACCATTGGTGCCACCACGACTGACGAGTACCGCAAGCACGTTGAGAAAGATGCCGCACTCGAGCGTCGTTTCCAGCCGGTCAAGGTCGAAGAGCCATCACTAGCTCACACGATCGAGATCCTGAAGGGCATCCGCGACCAGTACGAGTCTCACCACCGGGTCACGATTACCGACCAGGCCCTCGTTGCTGCAGCCAACCTCGCCGACCGTTACATCAGCGACCGTTTCCTTCCTGACAAGGCAATCGACCTCATCGACGAGGCCGGTTCCCGCCTGCGCATCAAGCGCATGGCCACACCGCCTGATCTCCGCGAGCTCGAGCAAAAGCTGACCGACGTGCAGGAAGCCAAGAAGACCGCTGTCGAAGATCAGCAGTTCGAAGAGGCTGGCCGGCTGCGCGACGAAGAGAAGAAGCTCCTCGAAGAGAAGGCCGAAAAAGAGACCGAGGTCAAGGCTTCCGGTGTCGACCTGTTCGACGAGGTCGACGAAGAAGCCGTGGCCGAAGTGCTCGCACTCTGGACCGGTATCCCCGTGTACCGGCTGACCGAAGAAGAGACCGAGCGTCTCTTGAAAATGGAAGACGAACTGCACAAGCGGATCATCGGCCAGGAGAACGCTGTGGCCGCCGTGTCGCAGTCGATCCGCCGTACCCGTGCCGGCCTGAAGGACCCCAAGCGTCCGTCGGGTTCGTTCATCTTCCTCGGCCCCACCGGCGTCGGCAAGACCGAGCTCGCCAAGACACTGACCGAGTTCCTGTTCGGTGATGACGACGCGCTGATCACCCTCGACATGTCCGAGTACATGGAGAAGCACACGGTCAGCCGTCTCGTTGGTTCGCCTCCCGGCTATGTCGGGTACGAAGACGGCGGCCAGCTCACCGAAGCGGTGCGTCGTAAGCCGTTCTCTGTTGTCCTCTTCGACGAGATCGAAAAGGCCCACCCGGACGTGTTCAACACGCTCCTCCAGATTTTGGAAGAGGGTCGTCTCACCGACAGCCAGGGTCGCAGCGTCGACTTCCGCAACACCGTGCTGATCATGACCTCGAACCTCGGCACACAGGATCTCCGCAAGGCCAACCTCGGCTTCACCACCGACGACTCCGCCATGAGCTACGAGCGCATGAAGGAAAAGGTCAACGACAGCCTGAAGAACCACTTCCGGCCAGAGTTCCTCAACCGCATCGACGAGACCATTGTCTTCCACGAGCTCTCCAAGGACGAAGTGCTCCAGATGGTCGACCTGCAGTTGATCCGCCTCACCGGACAGCTCGAGAGTCAGGGTCTTGGCATCGAGGTCAAGCAGTCCGCCAAGGAACTGCTCGCCGAAGTGGGTTACGACCCGCAGCTCGGTGGCCGCCCGTTGCGTCGTGCGATCCAGCGCCACATCGAAGACTCGCTGTCCGAGAAGATCCTGTACAAGGAGTTCTCGGCAGGTGAGATCATCGTCGTCGACACGGAAGACGATCCCGATCGCGAGGGCAAGAAGAAGTTCACCTTCACTGCCGTCGAGGGCTTCGTGCCGGCCGCATCGGTCGAACTCGAGATGACCACGACCGAAAAGCCGGTCGCTCCGCCAGAGGGTCAGCTGCCACCGCCCGAAGCAGCCGAGTGATCTCAGCGAACTGCTGATCGAACGCCCCGACGGTCCGCCGTCGGGGCGTTCGTCGTTTTCGGGTCATGGGTCGGCTCGTGCCACCTTTCAGGCGCCGCTACACGACATACTGGCGAACGTGATTCGGCGGCTGATGGCACTTCTGGCACTGACCGTTGCACTCGCTGCCTGCCAACTCGACGTGACCGTCGATGTCGTCGTTGATCCTGACGGGACCGGCCAGATCGCTGTGACCATCGTGGCCGACCAGGAAATCCTCGATCAGATTCCGACGCTTGCTGACGATCTCGTTCTCGACGACGTGATCGCAGCAGGCTGGTCGATCGACGGACCACGTGCTCCCGACGATGGGTCAGGCGGGCTGTTCCTCCAAATGACGCATCCCTTCCGTTCACAGGGCGAAGCAACAAACCTGCTGCAGTCCCTCGGCCCGCCCTTTACGCAAATGGAGGTTGGCCGCGGCCTCAACGGCGACGTCACGACCAATCAGCTCCGGGGCCGGCTCGTACTCGTCGACGGATTCAACGCGTTCGCCGACGCCGACCTCGTCGCTGCAGTCGGATCACAGCCGTTTGCCGCACAGATCGCCGCTGCGGGCGCAACGCCAGAAGAAAACATGTCGGTCACCGTCCGGGCCTCGCTGCCCGGCGTCTTGGAGAGCGACAAAACGAACGTCGAGCCGAACGAAGCCGGCATCCTCGAGTGGGCGGTCCCACTCGATGGATCCGTACTCCAATGGCAGGCCGAGACGACCCAGCAGCCCGGCGAAGGTCAGCGGTGGGCGCGACCGCTCTCGATCGCCGCGCTTGTCGCGCTCGTCGGCTGGGTTGCGTTCATGGGCCTGTTCATCATCTACGTGGCCTTCGCCCGCTTTCGCCGAGCACGCGCCTACAAGCACCGCCATCTCGGCCGCCTCTAAATTTCTGCCCGAGATTTCGTTTCAAACGTTTCCGAGCCGGGTAACCGGCGCCGAAGTCACGTCCGTTTCGGCAAGGGCTTCACGACATACCCTGACGGCAATTCCTCGGACGAGTCGATCACGCTGAAGCGAGTGAGATGTTGTGCGTGCTCGGACAGCGCCTTGTGGTCGGCGTAGGTGATGCCCGGGATGACCGGCTCACGGAACCACGGCGCGTAGAACTCAAGGTTCGGGATCGCCCGAAGTTCGTCGGACAGGTTTGGCGTGCCGCCGTGCCATGCCCGCACGTCGCGGATTTGCACGGTGCCCGCAGGTGCGGGGCACACCGTGCTGAGGCGCATCCACTCGGGCTCTTCGTCGAGTGTCGGAATCGGCGCACGCGAGTGTTGCGAGCCAGGGATTTGACGGGTCGGCCCGTTGAGCACGGTTTGATCAAACGGCAGGAAGTTGACGCACACATACGGACATGGAATGTCGCGAATCGTGTGGGAGCCGCGAGGATCGTAGAAGGAACTAAAAGGAGTGCTTCCGTCTGGTTTGAAATCGCGGATATCGGAATGCAGTGGCTGATAGCCGACAGCGCCAGGCAGACAGAAGTCGCCACTGGCCGAGCGAAGCATGTAGTCGGACGACTCGAAGATGGCCGTGACGAGAGGCGTCACTGTCGGCAGGTCGATCAGCATCTGCCACTCGGGCCGGTGCAACATGCTGCGAGTGACGCTGGAGCCGCCGAACGAATACCGATGCGAACCGCGGTTGCCGCCGCGCTGCTCGTCGAGCGCAACGATGTCATCAACGACCTCGACCACCCCCTTACGGAGAAACGCTGTCTGATCCGCATCGAGCGCGTCGCGGACGAGGACAAATCCATCGCGACGGAAGATCTTGACGGCTCGGTCGATCTCTGAGGGGTCGAGAATCTCGACATCTCGCAACCCACCGTTGGCCTGGAGGTATTCGCGCTGCTGCACGATCTCCGGCGCGTTTCGATCGAGGCCATGCCACCCAAGGTCGGCGTGGCGTTCTGTTGATCCGGCTTCACTGGTCGTTGACACAGATATCTCCTTCGTCTCTTCTGATTATCACCATGCGTACGCCTCCGGCGCTGGCCCCGGACCAGGGAAGATTGCATCGATCCGATCGAGTACATCACCTGACAAGTGGATCGACGTGGCGTGAATGGCCCCATCGAGTTGGGCAATGGTTCTTGGGCCAACGATCGGCGAAGTCACCGCAGGCTGGTGCAACAACCACGCCACGCCGACATCGCTCGGTCGCTCGCCGAGGTCATCGCACAGGGCTTCCCACTGTTCGAGTTGCGGACGGATCGACTCGACGCGTCGGGCCATCTCGGCGGTCGACCGACGGCCCGTTGTTTCGGCTGACAACACGCCGGCAAGGAGGCCGCCACCGAGCGGACTCCACGGCAGTAAACCCAATCCGTACGATTCGCAGGCCGGAATAACTTCGAGCTCGATCGTTCGCTCGGTCAGGTTGTAGAGACTCTGCTCCGATACGAGCCCGAGAAAATGGCGAGAACGCGCTGCCTCGTTGGCCTGCGCGACAGTCCAGCCAGCGAAGTTGCTCGACCCAACGTAGGTGATCTTGCCCTGTGTCACCAGCGTCTCCATGGCTTGCCACACCTCGTCCCACGGAGCTGACCGGTCGATGTGATGCATCTGGTAGAGGTCGATGTGGTCGGTCTGGAGCCGCCGCAGGCTTGCGTCGCAGGCAAGCCGGATGTTGCGCGCTGACAATCCACGATCGTTCGGTCGACCAGACATCGGCTCGTACAACTTGGTCGCCAACACGATCTGGTCGCGGCGGTCACCGCCCTGCGCGAGCCAGTTGCCGATGATTGTCTCGGTGGCCCCCACGCCCGCACTTGCGCCATATTGATTGGCCGTGTCGACGAAGTTGATGTCGTGTTCGAGGGCCCGATCGAGAATCGCGTACGACTCATCCTCGGACGTTGCCGAACCGAAGTTCATGGTGCCAAGGCACAACTCGCTGACGCGTAGTGCGGTTCGGCCCAGATGGTGATGTTGCATGGTTGCTCTCCTCGTGGCGCGGCCGCTTCAACAGTCGAACGTCGACACTGTTGACAGAATATCTAATAGCGCTGGCGCAGGCAAGGCCGCGCTCCCCGACTCCAACGCCCAAGTCACACCTCGTCCGCACGCGGGAGCTGGTTCGGCGTCGGCGATCGACTTATTCTGCAGCGAGCAGTCGGTCAAGAGCAGCACCGCACGTGAGAAAGAACACATCTTCGATGGCCTCTCGAGATGCCTGATCGTGCGCGAGTAAGCTCCACATCACTTGGCTCGGGGCATTGACGAGCGCCGAGAACACCAGGGCCCGCTCCCGATCAACACCCATCGCCTCGACAAGTCGAGCCCACCACTCGATGTTGTCGTGCTCCACACGCTTGCGCACCTCCGCCACGGAGGATTCGAGCACGGGTTCGACTTGCAGGCGATGGAACAGCAGGCCGCTGCACTCAACCTGGTCGAAAAACCAACGAGTATTCGACACGACGCGTTCGTCAAACAACTGACGCAGTGACTTCGAACCGAGGATCTCCTCGAATAACGGCATCGCCTCGACGTCCCACAGGCCAGAGACTTCATCCCACAACTCGTGCACGAGGCCCGCCCGGTTCGCGAAGTAGGTGTAGACCAGTCCGCGCGATACCCCCGCCTCGGCGGCAACCGATTCCATCGACAACGCTCCGACTCCACCCTCTTCAACAATCGTTCGTGCCACGCCGATCAGATGCTGGCGTCGATCATCCGGCGACAAACGCGGCCCGACCGTTTCCGGGACCTCAGAAGTTGGTCGAGTGTCATTCACGTGCCCAAGTCTGCCTCATCGTCCGAGGGGGCACGAACAATGTGGTCACTATTGACACGATGTGCAAGAAAGATAATGATGGCTGACTTACGCACTGGCTGACTGGAGACGGGAGAATTCGACCGTCTGTCTGCGAAGGCTCGCCCGAGGGCACTGAGGTTCACACCTCAATGCAACTTGGCGCGCCGTCAACGGCAATAAGTGCGACACCGAACAGCCGAATAAATCCGGCTCGCGCTCGCGAGCAGGGGGAGAAGCGGTGGCAGCACTTGCCACCATCACTGAAGGAGCACACTGTGCAAAGAATGCGAAAGATCGCAACCGCGACAGTCGCCTTGTCACTGGTCGCCGCCGCATGCGGTGGCAGCGATGACGCTGCCGACGAGTCAGCTACAACCGACGCACCCGACGCGACCGACGCGCCGGCAGTCGACGAGCCCGCCGCAAGCGGCGACGGCGTCACGATCCGCTGGCGCACCCGCCCGGACAACGACGCCGAGGCCGCTGTCTACGGATCAATCAGCGATTCGATCGACGCCGAGAACGGCGACGGAGTCTCGCTGACCTATGAGCCGGGCACCACCGACGGCGCCAACTATCAGGACCAGTTGGTCACCGAGATCGCCAACGGCACAGCACCCGACGTGTTCTGGATCCCGGGAACCGACATCGCTCGCTTCCAGAGCGCCGGCCTCATCCTCGACCTCGCACCACTCGCAGCCGAAGGCGGCTTCGACACCAGCGAGTTCTACCCGGAGCCAATGTTCCACCTGACCTACGATCCCGAGGCGGGTGCCCCGGGCGACAAACTGTGGGGTCTGCCCCGCGACGTGTCGACGTTCGCGATGTACCTCAACAACGACCTCATTGCCGAGGCCGGCGCTGACGATCCCCGCGCACTCGCCGAAGCCGGCGAATGGGACTGGGACGCCTTCGCCGAAGTGGCCACGGCCGTCAGCGGTCTTGGTGGCGAGAACAAGGGCTTCGCAATGGATGCCTGGTGGGGTCCGTACGGCTACTTCATCAACGCAGCCGGCGGCGACTTCTTCACCGAGGACGGCACCGCGTGTGCAGTTGACTCCCCCGAAGCCATCGCTGGCCTCACCCAGATGAAGGCTGTGTTCGACGGCGGTCTCGCTGTTGCTTACGGCGAAAGCGGCGAGGCACCGTGGAAGGCTGGCACCGTCGGCATGTTCATGAACGGTCGCTGGGCAACACCCGGCGCACGCGCCGACGCCAACTTCAACTGGGACGTCGTCCAGCTGCCCACGGGCCCTGGTGGCACGCAGGGCAACTGGCTGTTCTGGGGCGCTTACGTCGTCAACGCGAACACGGAAAGCCCGTCCGAGGCATTCGACCTCGTGCAGTCGCTGACCACCGCTGACACCCAGGCATCGATCAGCGAACTCGGAGCGAACATCCCGAGCCGCAAGAGCGCCGCTGCAGCCGAGGCCTTCCTTGGCTTCACGCCGCCGGAGAACGCTCAGGCGTTCCTCAACGGTCTGGCCGACTCGCCGACAGCTGAAGGTCCCCTGTGGGCCGGTAGCCGCCCCGAGTTCGACTCGGTCGTCGGTGCTGCTATCACCGCCGTGATCAACGGTGAACGTACGATCGAGGACTTCGCAGCGAACATCTGCGCAGAGACCTCGGCCGCTTTCGAAGGCTGATTACTTCCTGACCGTTACGCCGGGTGCCGCGCACCAGGCGTAACGGTCAGGGCTTCGCCCGTTCATTCGGGACACCGACCATCACACCTGGGGGATTTGTGTCGGACACCATCACTACGGATACCGCCGACAGCGCCGCAGCCGAGGCCGCTTCTGGCGACGCGCCGGAGGCTGGGTTTGGCCGGCAGTTGAAACTGCTCAGCCTGTGGCACCTCGTTGGTGCTGCGGTGAGTGTCGTGGGTATTCTGCTGGCTCGCCGCGGTGGCGATATCGAATTGCCGTGGATGCCGCGCTACGCACTGCAGGGCTTCTTCAGCTTCGCATTCGTTGCCCACATGGCCAGCGCCTACGGCATTGGCGCCCGGGCACGTTGGGTTCGCCCGTTATCTCTCGCTGTCAACTACCTCCTCACTCTCGTCGCGGCGTCGGCGACTTTGCATCTCTTTAACGCCTTTCGAGCCCTCGGCGACCTCGGCGAGGGCCTATACAAGGCCTTCATCCCGTTCGTCGTCATCTGTGTCGGACTGCTCTGGGTACTGCTGAGCGGCCAGATGCTGACCAACCGGCCAACGGCAGCCGGGCCGCTGCGCCTGCGTCAAGCCGGCTGGGGCCTCGCCGCGCTCGCCAGTGTCTGGTTCGTCATCAAAGCCGACCCGTCTGGCCTACTTTCGTCCATCGCCGACACGTTGACTCGACCGCTCGCGCTCGGCGCGATTGCCCTCACCGTTGGCGGCGCGCTCGCCACACGCCTCATGTGGTCGCGGACTGCCGCCAAGCACTTCGGCTCGACTCGTGCGACCGATGAAGCACTGAGCGGTCTCGCGTTTCTGTCACCGAACCTGCTCGGGTTCCTGATCTTCTTCGCCTTCCCGCTGATGTTCTCACTGTGGGTCAGCTTCTTCGACTGGGACACCACCAACACCACCCGCGATTTCATCGGCCTGGAGAACTACATCCGAGCGCTGTCGCTCGACTTCGCCAACTCGTCACAGAGCAACTCCGGCACCGAAGTACTCAAGGGCGGCTATCAGGTACTGGCCAACCTCGACTGGTTTGGCCAGCACTGGGTGATCGGCGCACGCGACGTCGAGTTCTGGCTGTCGTTGAAGAACATCACGGTCTTCCTCTTCCTGGCCGTACCCCTGGCCGTGCTCCCGGCCCTCGTACTGTCGAGCGTGCTTGCCTCGAAGCTGCCCGGAATGAAGATCTTCCGCACCATCTACTTCATCCCTTCGGTGGCGGGCGTGATCGGCGTCTCGATCGTGTGGGGCCAGATGTTCGACGCCACGATTGGCTGGATCAACTACCTCCTCGACCTGCTCGGCGTGTCTGAGGCAGGGCAGGGCCAGGGCTGGCTCACCCAGCCGAGCACAGCGTTGTTGGCAATGGTCATCGTCTTCGCCTGGATGAGCTTCGGGTTCAATACGGTGCTGTACCTGGCGGGCCACCAGGCCATTCCGAAGGAGTTGTATGAGGCAGCCGAAATCGACGGCGCCAACACTTGGCAGATCTTTCGGCGGATCACCGTGCCGCAGCTCCGCAACACGACGTTCTACGTAGTCATCACCACGTCGATCCTCGCGTTGCAGCTCTTCGACATCGTCTGGATCCTTGCTCGACCGGACGCAGGTGGACCGAACTTCGCGACACAGACGCCGGTGCTGACTCTGTACCAGGAAGCCTTCACCAACAACCGCCAGGGCTACGCCTCATCGCTGGCCTGGGTGCTGTTCATCATCATCTTCGGCTTCACGTCGTTCCAGTTCCGACGACAACGCGATGAAGCCACCTCGGGAGGCGTGTCATGAGTGTCCGTCGAAAGGGGCCACGAGCGACCATCGTTCGCGTCTTCACCTACTTATCGCTGGTCTCCGTTGCGGTGATCGTCGTCTTTCCGTTCATCGTGGCGTTCGCAACCTCGACGAAGAACAGCCAAGACATCTTCAACTATCCGCCCACCCTCATTCCGCAGGAACCACAAACGGTAGAAACCAGCGAGTTATCGCTGCCCGACGGCATTGTGGTGGGCGATGAATCGCTTCCGCTTTTCACGTTCGCTGATTCCGACACGCGTTTCGCACTCGTCGACAACAACATCTCGGTCGCGGAGTTTCGACCCCTCGATGACCTTGATCGAATCATCCGATTGGACGTGTCGTCAGGCAACAAGACGGGAGATGTGGTCACCATCGACGGTGACGACGAAGACGTCTTCGCCATCGAGGTCGACGGCACCACCATCGAGGCATACCGATCTCGGCTCACGTCTGGCGGCCAATTCGTGTCGCTCGACGACCCGACCGACGTGCGGGTCGAACTCGTCAACGTGGTCGAACCTGTGGAGCAGTTCGGGCCTCGGCTCGAGAACTTCGAAGAGGTCCTCATCGACAAAAACCTCGGCCGCTCACTCACCAATACGGTGTTGGTAACGATCGTTGTCGTGTCCGGCCAGATCGTGACGTCGATTCTCGGCGGCTACGCATTCGCTCGGATCAAGTTCAAGGGACGCGGTCCATTGTTCCTGATGTACCTCGGCTCGGTCATGGTGCCGTTCGTTGTGCTCATCATTCCGCTCTTCCAGCTGATGTTGCAGGTGGGTTGGCTCGACAATCTCTCGGCGCTGATCATTCCGTTCATGTTCAGCGCCTATGGCACGTTCTTGATGCGACAATTCTTCATCAGCATTCCCGTCGAGATTGAAGAAGCCGCACTGCTCGACAATGCCTCGCGCTGGAAGATCCTGTGGCGCATCATGGTGCCGCTCGCTCGCCCGGCCATCGCCACGCTCGCAACGTTCGGTTTCCTCTACGCCTGGAACTCGTTCTTCTGGCCACTGGTCATCATCAACTCGGGCAACCCCGACGGCCGCGTGTTGTCGCTCGCATTGTCAACATTGGGCGGCCGATCGAGCACCGATCTCAACCTGGTGTTCGCTGGCGCGATGATCGCCATGACCCCGCCCATCCTCGTGTTCCTGTTCGCCCAACGCTATTTCGTCGAGAACTCCGCTTCCAGCGGGCTCAAGTAGGGAGTTACCCATGGCAGAAGTCACCTTCCGCTCCGTCAGTAAGCAGTACGACGGCGATGGCCCGAAAGCTGTCGACTCGCTCGACCTCGACATCAAAGACGGTGAATTCATGGTGCTCGTCGGCCCCTCGGGCTGTGGCAAGTCGACCGCGTTGCGAATGATTGCTGGGCTCGAGGAAGTCACCGACGGTGAACTGCGCATCGGCGATCGCCTCGTCAATGACGTACCACCGGGCGACCGAGACATCGCGATGGTGTTCCAAAACTACGCGCTGTACCCGCACATGACGGTCCGCGAGAACATCGGTTTCGCACTCGAAGTTGCCAAGGTCAAGAAGCCTGAGATCAAGGCACGCACCGAGGAAGCAGCCGAGATGCTTGGCCTGATGGACTATCTCGACCGATTGCCGAAGGCGCTGTCCGGTGGCCAGCGGCAACGCGTCGCGATGGGTCGCGCAATTGTGCGCAGTCCGCAGGTGTTCCTGATGGACGAACCGCTCTCGAACCTCGACGCCAAGCTCCGCGTCCAGATGCGCTCGGAGATCATCCAAATTCAGAAGCGGCTCGACACCACCATGGTGTACGTGACTCACGATCAGATCGAAGCGATGACGATGGGGCACCGCGTCGCTGTCATGCGTCTCGGCGTCCTCCAGCAGGTCGCCCACCCGCAAGAGCTGTATCAGCGACCGGCCAACTTGTTCGTGGCCGCATTCATCGGCAGCCCGGCGATGAACCTGATCAACGTGACGCTCGGCGGGACACCGGAACGGCCAACAGCAAGCTTCGCCGGCCATACCCTTGCAATCGATCCACAAGCAGTCGAGCGCTATCCCCAAGTTGCAGACCGCATCGGGTCATCGGTGGTACTCGGCCTCCGTCCCGAGCACTTCGCGATGGACGGCGACTTCGACCTGCCCGCAGATCAGACTGTCGAGTTCGAGATCGATCTGGCGGAGGCGATGGGCGCCGAGGCGCATCTCCACGTCACACTCGACGTGCCGGTCGTCGAACTCGATGGCGCTCCGGTCATCGCTGAAGACGGCGACGACATCTCCACATCGACGACCAGCATCATTGCTCGGATCGACGGTATTCACTTCGTCCGCAGTGGCGAGGTGGTGAAGCTCGGCGTCAAGACGCACCTCGCGCACTTCTTCGACCCCGACACCGGCCTCCCCCTGAGCTGACACAAACCGGGACCACGCGAGCGCAGCGAGCTCGGACGCCAGTCCGAGGACTCACAACTGCCGGCAAAGGCGGCCAGCGACGACGTCGCTGCGTTCCGGGCAGGAACGGGTTGTGACACCGCATCTCTAGGGTGGCACTCATGGCCAAGTTGAGCGGCAAGATCCGCATTGTCTACGCATGCAGCGAGTGCGGTTCGTCGTATCCCAAGTGGTCGGGGCAATGCGGCAGCTGTGGCGACTGGAACACGCTCGCCGAAGAGATCGAAGGTCCCGGCGATGCGCTCAAGGCTCCCCCGCCGCCGACCAATCGACCGGGCCCGACACTTATCGGCGACGTCGGCACCGAAGCCGGCCAGCCGAGATCGACCCAGATCGACGAACTCGACAGGGTGTTGGGCGGTGGCATCGTGCCCGGTGCTGTCATGCTGCTCGGCGGCGAACCCGGCATCGGGAAAAGCACACTCCTGCTCCAGCTCCTCGCGTCGTGGGACGGGCCGACGCTGTATGTCAGCGCCGAGGAGAGCGCCCAGCAGGTCCGCCTCCGCGCCGAACGGCTCGATGCAGTCCGGCCGCAACTCTGGCTGCATGCCGAGACCTCACTGCCGCACATCCTCGAATCAATCGAATCGACCAAGCCGGAGCTGGTCGTCATCGACTCCATCCAAACCGTCTTTGACCCCTCGCTCGGATCGCTGCCCGGCAGCGTCGGACAGGTCCGCGGGTGCGCGCAGCGACTCGTCAACGTGGCCAAGGAACGCGACATCGCGATCGTGCTCGTCGGGCACGTCACGAAAGACGGCGGCTTGGCCGGGCCACGAGTGCTCGAACACGTGGTCGACACTGTCCTCCAATTCGAGGGTGACAAGCATCATGCCCTTCGGCTGTTGAGGGCCTCAAAGCATCGGTTCGGCCCGACCAACGAACTCGGCATCTTCGAAATGGCCGGCGTTGGCCTGATCGGCGTGCCTGATCCATCGACGATGTTTCTCTCCGACCGCCGGACCGGTATCCCCGGTTCAGCGGTCGTGCCGACGATGGAAGGACAGCGCCCAATTGTGGTCGAAGTCCAGGCGCTCACGTCGCCCGGCGTTCCCGGCGTGCCGTCCCGGCGGAGTGCGCTGGGCCTCGACGGTCCGCGTCTTTCGATGCTGATGGCCGTACTCGGCCGCCGGGCTCGGCTCCCCGTCGGCGAGCACGATGTCTACGCGTCCACGGCAGGCGGCGTGAAGCTCGTCGAACCCGGCCTTGACCTCGGCGTCTGTCTCGCAGTCGTCAGCGCACTTCGCAACCAACCAATGCCTGCTGACGTCGCGGTGTTCGGCGAGGTGGGCCTCGGTGGCGAGCTCCGCCAGGTTGGCCAAGCTGCTCGTCGGCTCACCGAAGCGGCCCGTCTCGGGTTCTCTCGCGTTGTTGTCCCCGCCAATTCGCCCGATGGCGACGGCGAGATACGGGTCATTCGTGCCAAAACGCTGAGCGAAGCCATCGCCGCGGTCGGCCTCAACGGCGAGGTCTGATTTGCTGAGGGTCGCCTCGGCGATCTCGGGGCCGAACCGGGCGAGGCAATTGGCAGAACCATGTGACCCCATTTCGCATAAGCTGGGGGTGTGGAGTACCGGTATGGAGGGGCAAACGAGAAGATGCGCAATGCGCTCGCTCGCGTCTCCCCGGGGACTCCGCTGCGTGACGGCATCGACCGCGTGGTGCGAGCAAAAGCTGGCGCGCTGCTCGTTCTGAGCGATGAGCCCGACGTTCTGTCGATCTGCTCAGGTGGATTCCTCGTCGACGCCCCGTACAGCCCGCAGCGATTGTCCGAGTTGGCAAAGATGGACGGCGCGATCATCATTTCCACCGAGGGTGGGCGAATCGCACGAGCAAACGTCCACCTCGTCCCCGACCCCACCGTCCCAACCAGCGAGACCGGCACACGCCACCGCACAGCCGAGCGCGTCGCCCGGTCCCTCGACGTACCCGTGGTCTCGGCCAGCGAAGAGATGGGCGTGATCAACGTCTACGCAGGTGGCGAGAAACGCCAGCTGCAAGAAGTCGGCCACCTACTCGAGCGCGCCAACCAGGCACTGCAGACCCTCGAGCGTTACAAGGCCAAGCTCGACGACGGCATCAACAACCTGACGGCCGTCGAAGTCGAAGATGTCGCCACGTTGCGCGACGTGGTTGCTGTTGTCCAGCGAGGCGAGATGGTCCATCGCGTTGCCGACGAGATCGAGACGATGATCATCGAACTCGGCATCGACGCTCGGTTGCTGCGCCTGCAGCTCGACGAACTGTACGAAGAAATCGACGACGAACTCGACCTCGTGGTTGCTGACTACATGCCAGCCGACAAGACAGCCGAGCAGGCCATGTCCGACATGTCCAAGCTGTCGGATGACGACGTCCTCAACCTCCGCGTGACCGCCGATGTCCTCGGCCGCGCCGGCGACAACGACGACCTCACCCAGGAAGTCGCCCCGAAGGGCCTGCGATTCCTGCGCCGCGTGAAGCGACTCGACGCCAACATTGCCGACGATGTCGCCGAACACTTCGGTGGCTTGGCAAAGATGCAGCGGGCCACGCTCGACGACCTGATGTCGGTCGAAGGTGTCGATGAGGCAATGGCGCGCAGTGTGCGCGACACGCTCACTCGCATCACAGAGTCGACGATCCTCGACCAGTACTGAACGCAGGGCCAGCTCAGGTCAGGGGTTCTCGCCTGTCACGGTCGGCAGGATCTGATCCCACACCGCGTCGTCTTCGAAGCCGAGCGCCCACAGCGACACGCCGTTCAATTGGTACTCACGCGCCAGGTCCATCCGGAGGCGGACACCGTCGCCGTCGACGTAGTGGACCCGACGACCCTGGATGCACGTGGTCGTTCCGTCGGTGACCTCGAGGTCGTACTCGAAGATCCACTCGCCGGTCTCGGGCACGGCGATGGGCGTTGCTCCGCGCAGAGCGATCAGGTCGTCGACCGAGCGAGCCGTGACGCTCGTACGGCCCTGCAATTCTGACGCCGGGCAGACGCCCGACTCACCAACCGGCCAGTTGCGTCCATACGCGGCAAGCCCCAGCACCAGCTTGTCCGGCTGCCCCGTTGCCTCGATGGCGCCGTTGATCGAACGCTCGACGAACTCGAGTGGCGCGATCGGCCCAGGGTCCACGACAGAGAAATCGTAGGCCATGATCCGAATGCGATCGACATGCGGCGCGATGGCGCCGTAGTCATAGACCCAGAAGCCACTTGCAGCCGTCTGGCCGGCATCGTAGACCGGCGGGATACTGACCGTCAGCGTGCGACCGTCGGCACGGAGCGCGGCGCCGAGTTCGGTGATGAACGCCACCCAATTCGGACGGGTCGTTGCCCATGTGCTTCTGCCGTCGGCAAAGGCGAACTGTTCGTAGTCGATGTCGATTCCACTGAAGTCGTCGCTCGCCGCGAACTCGACGATGGTGTCGACGTGCACCGCGCGTGTGGAGGGATCAGCGAGGATCGCGGCCATCTCACCAGCAGGGAGCGCGTCGACGATCGACGGCACGACGCTCGCTCCGGCCTTGTTGGCAATGGTCATGAACTGCTCGATGCCTTCGTCGCGTGCGTTCGGGTCGATCTCGATCGTCGAGACGCCGGTTGCGTTGAACCAGAACGGCGAAATGTCTCGAAGCGACCCGACGCGCTGCTCAAACTCCGGCAACGAGTCGTCGAGTGCCCAGTAGGGCGCCCACGCGTCGAGCGGAATGTCCGGCTTCGGTGCGGGAACCGATGACGGTCGAGTGACGGCAAAAGCCGCACCACCAAGCACGACGACCAGCACGACGACCAGCGCGACCAACGCCGAAGGGCGACGTGATGAGGGCGCCGGCGTTGCAGCCGCCGTTGGCGTGTCGTCAAGCGTCATTTCAGGCAATCCGAACGATCGAGAGCAGATCTGTCGCGAAATCGGTGTCAGCCAACGAGGGCGCGCAGATCGTCGACGGTGAGGCCGACCAACGTGTCGCGAATCGTGAGGTTCTGAGCATGATCGAGTTGGACGACATGGGGGATACCCAGCGTCGCACACCCAGCAGCCAGAGCTGAGGCAACACCGGTTCGAGAATCCTCGATTGCGACACACGCCGCGGGGTCGACGCCGAGGCCCCGGGCTGCGGCTTCGTACGGTTCGGGGTGCGGCTTGCCGTGCGAGACTTCGTCACCGGTGATGGTGAGTTCGAATGACCCATCAGGGCAAGCGATCAGAACGGCCTGCGCAAAGCGGCGCCACGACATCGTGACAAGAGCGCAGCGGACACCGGCGATCTTGCACTCAGCGAGCAGTTCCCGCGCTCCGGGTCGCCACGGCAGCTCAGCCTGGACTCGCTCGATGACGCCGTCCATCAGGCGATTGACGAGATCGACCGGCTCCATGTCGACGCCTGCAGCCCGCAACACAGCTGCCGAATCAAGCAGGTCAGATCCGATGAGCGCCTTTGCCTGATCGTCCGACCAGGTGCCACCGTGTTCCTCGACCAGGCGCTTTTCGCACTCGATCCAGTAGGGCTCGCTATCGACGAGCGTCCCGTCCATGTCCCAAAGTACCGCCGCCAGTTCCGTCACGCCGAAGAGTCTGCCAGCACATTTCGTTTGCGTTGAAGAATCCGCGGGGTACCCAACGAGAACTTCGACGCAACCGGAAATCGGAGGGTGAGGTGAAGGCGCGAATGAGGGGACGCGAAGAGAGGTTGAGGCGAGCGTGAGGGAGGGAGG
>JBNMOS010000052.1:0-20551 GCA_051275435.1 Ilumatobacter sp. | reverse complement strand
GCTGACTGGCTTGGCGGCACGGTCGCCGCGAACATGACAGAGCAAATCCAGACGTTCGTCGACCTCGGCCAAATCGACAGCACCATCGGTGACTTCAGCGGCTCAATCGACGGCAGCTTCCTCGAAGCAGCCATCGGCTGATCACTCACCACCTGAGTAACTGAACACGAATGAATGACTGGGGTGGGGCCAGGCTCTCCGGAGCAAGGCTCCACCCCGGTTGCGTTTTCGCCACCTGACAGCGTCGACCACAATGGTCCGCACGAGTGGCATCACACATCGGAAACACCAACGTTGGCCGGGGGGCTGAAGTGAAAAATCTCAAAGTGTCGAACGTCGGGATGATCTATGACATCCCAGGCGGTGACTCCGTCGAGGCGTTGCAAGACGTCTCGTTCGAGTTGGAGGCTGGGCGCCTCCTCACGCTGCTCGGACCATCGGGTTGTGGCAAGACAACCTTGCTCAACATTCTCGCTGGCTTTCTGGCGCCCACCGCTGGCGATGTTTCACTCGATGACGAACTCATCACCAAGCCCGGCCGTGACCGCGGCATGGTCTTTCAACAGGGGGCCCTCTTCGAATGGTTGACCGTTGCGGAGAACATCTCGTTCGGACCGCGCATGAACAGAAAGAAGAAGACTGAGTACGCGCCGCGCGTCGACGAACTCTTGGAGATCGTCGGGCTCGGCGGCTTCGGCACCAAGCAGGTTTACGAGTTGTCTGGCGGCATGCAGCAGCGAGTGGCGCTCGCACGCTGCCTCGCAAACGATCCCGACATCATCTTGATGGACGAACCGCTTGGCGCACTCGACGCCCTGACCCGCGAGAAGATGCAAGGCCTCATTCTGAACATCTGGAAAGAGACGGGCAAGACGATCGTGCTGGTCACGCACTCCGTTGAAGAAGCGCTATACCTCGGTGACCGACTGTTTGTCATGGCCCCTCGCCCGGGCCGCATCCACAAGGACTACACGTTGCCGTTCGCCGAGCAAGGCCTCACAGCCGACGCTCGCGAACTGAAGAAGTCACCCGACTTCGCCGAGAAGCGCGAGGAGATCTTGAACATGATCTGGGAGATGGAAGAACAAATCATGGGAACGGGGGTCTGATCATGGCTCTTCCACGAACGTTCAGGAAGAAGGACGGCCCAAACTCGAGGAAGACCGTCACGTTCGGTGATGCCGCAGCGGTCCGAAGCCTGCCGCTGTACAGCCTCATCGCCGTGATCGGGCTCATCGCGTTCTGGTGGTTTGCCACCTCACCGTTTGGATTCGACGACTCATTCAAAGCCAACGTCGATCAGCAGTTCCAAGCCTCGGCCGACGACTCGATGCTGCGCAACGAAGCGCGGCTCGCTGACGGGAAAAATGGTATCTCCATTCCGTTCACCGACCCGATGCAGCGCGACTACCTCGCCGCGTGCGAACAGGCCCCGCGCACCGCAGCGGAACTGCCCGCTGCCCAAGACGGACTTCGGGATCTCCTCGCCAACGGTCTCAGTGACATGCCTGACTTCGAATTCAGCGAAGCCGAGATCAACCGACGCCTGGGGCTGATCCAGACCTGTGTTCCGGCCGACTATTCGCAACTCGTCGGGCCCGCAACCATGCCCTCGCCCGGCGATACGTGGACGCAGTTCAACCGACTTCGTACCACCGGGTTCAAGAACGTCACCCTGTGGGAGCACTCCAAAACCAGCCTCTGGCGTGTCATGCGTGGCATGTTCTACGGCAGCATTATCGGTATCCCGATCGGCTTCGCGATGGGCCTCAACAGCAAGCTGCGCGGCATCTTCGACGCCCCGGTCGAGCTGTTCCGCCCCATTCCGCCACTCGCATTGCTGCCACTCTTCATCGTGTGGTTCGGTATCGGCGACGGAACGGCGGTCAACCTCCTGATCTTCGCGTCCGTGTGGATCATGATCATCGCTGCCAGAGCCGGAGCGCGAACGGTCAAGCTGTCGAAGGTTCGCGCCGCGTATTCACTCGGCGCGTCAAAGTCGCAGGTTCTGCGTCGGGTCATCCTTCCGAACGCACTGCCTGAGCTGTTCACCGGAGTTCGCGTTGCGCTCGGAGTGAGCTGGGGCACCCTCGTCGCCGCCGAACTCGTCGGCGCAGAAACGGGCTTGGGATCGATGATCTTTGACGCCCGCAACAACCTGCGTACCGACGTGGTGGTTGTGGGCATCATCGTCATTGCGGTGATCGGCGTCCTCATGGACCTCGTCATGCGCTATGCCGAGTCCAAACTCATCCCCTGGCGCGGCAAGGGCTGATTTCACTGACAGCGATGAGCATCGAATCGGTTCAATCGGTGCGAGGCTCATCGCTGTCGCAGTTTTCGGGACAGGACTTCTCATGACACTCATCGACAGCTGGTACAAGCAAGCTCGGGCCGACCCCAAGCGGATCGTGCTCGCCGACGCTGGCGACAACCGGGCCAGCGAGGCTGCCGAGCGACTCAATTTCGAGGGTCTCGCCGACGCCATCGTGGTCGAACACGCGGCCGACCACGTCGATCAGGCGATTCGGGATGCTGCAGCGCCACTCGGCGACAAAGTCGACTTGACCGACCCACTGCACGTTGCGGCCCTCATGGTCAAAACTGGGAAAGCCGACGGATGCGTCGCCGGAGCGAGTCGACCAACTGCCGATGTGATCCGGGCTGGGCTCCGCATCCTCGGTGTCGCGCGAGGCGCTGGCACGGTCAGCAGCTGCTTCTTCTTCGTCCTCCCTGACGGCACGCCGCTCGTCTATGGCGACTGCGGAGTCATCCCCGATCCAGATGCCCAACAGTTGGCCTGGATTGCCGTCTCCAGCGCCCGAACGTTCGCGCAACTCGCAGGCATCGACGCCGCCGTGGCAATGCTGTCGTTCTCGACGAAGGGCAGTGCCGCGCACCCGCGAGTCGACAAAGTCCGAACTGCCACGACACTCGCTCAGCAGCTCGCCCCCAACCTCGCCATCGACGGCGAGCTGCAGTTCGACGCGGCCTGGGTGCCGGCGATCGCAGCGAGCAAGGCGCCTGGCTCCCGCGTTGCCGGCCATGCGAACACGTTCATCTTTCCCGACCTCGACGCCGGCAACATTGCGTACAAGATCACGGAGCGCCTCGGAGGCGCCCAGGCCTTCGGGCCGCTGCTGCAAGGGCTCGACGGCGTCCTCCATGACCTGTCACGGGGCTGCAGCGTCGACGACATCGTCAATGTCGCCGTGATCTCGAGCCTCCAAGCGTGACGAGACTCACGCCCGTCTCAGTCCGTTGAGTGAAGCGAGCCTCACATTGCTGTTATAGGTTCAAACCTGACCATGACTTCCGTTGCCACGACCGAACGCACGCCCCTCGACCACGACACGGTGGTCGACGCTGCGGCGAAGCTCGCTGATATTCACGGTCTCGATGAAGTGACGCTCACATCGGTCGCCAAACAGCTCGGGGTCCGCCAACCAGCGCTCTACCGCCACGTCGAGAGCTATCAGGACCTCATCCGCTCACTGAGCCTGCGCGGTCGCAAGCTCCTCGCCGATTCGATGGCAGCAGCTGCGATCGGTGTCGCAGGCGATGACGCAGTGGCAGCAGTCGGCCATGCCTGGCGACGAGTGGCCTCTGAGCGCCCCGGCCTGTACGCAGCCACGGATCGATATCCCTGCACCGGCGACGACGAACTCCAGGCTGCGGTCAACCGAATTGTCGAGGTGATCGCGATGTCGCTCACGAGTTTCGACCTCGACCCCGAGAATCGCGTCCATGCAGCCCGCACGCTGCGGTCGGCGTTTCACGGTTTCTCCCACATCGAGCTGTGCGACGGCCACCCGCACAAGCTCGACATCGACGACACGTTCGATCACATGCTCCAACTTCTCTGCGCTGGCATTCGCCACCAACAACGCGTCTCCTGAGTAACCCTCAGCCATTTCGTGATTTGTTTGCGCAGAGTGTGCGCAAACAAATCACGAAATGGCTGAGGCGAGCACCTGGATCGGGTGCGTCAGCGTGTGGCCGAACCGCTTCGCCTGGCTCCGGCACGAGTATCCGCTGGCGCACCGGTACACCGGATCCCCTGATTCAAGCTTCGGCCGCCACCCCATGTTAAACAGGGCCGTCGACATCTCTTGACTCTCGGCTTCGTGCCCGAAGACGCCCGCCATTCCACAGCACGTCGTTGCTTCGGTCTGCACGTCGAAGCCCGCCGCTTCGAGCATGGAGCGATAGGCGCCCATCCGCTCCGGGGCGAGGCTGACTTCGGTGCAGTGACCAAACAACTGTACAACGCCCTCATTGCCACGCCCGATCGACGCCGACAGCGCTGCGAGCCGAGGCTCCAGAAACTCGGCTAGTGACGTTGTCGCATCGCTCGGGAATGACACGTCGGTGGCGGCGTACTCGTGCGCACCCAGCAACGAGACCGCTGGTTCGATGATCACCAGCGGCACGTTGTGACGAGCCAGTCGTTCGATCAGCTCGCGTTGCTGTGCAGCCGCCTTGGCGAATCTGCGACGCCGCCCTTTGACATGGTCGAACTTGCCTGACGCCAGGAACGGAGCAATCGCGGGCCGCTCCCCCACCGCTCGAAGCACGTGGATCGTTGCGACGAGCACATCGGGGTCGATATACGCCGTGAACACATCCGGCAGCACGATCAGCGTGGCGTTGCCGACACCATCTGCACCATCGACGACGGGTACATCGAGAGCGGCAAGCCGAGTGCGCAAAGAGCCTGTCGGGATGCGGGGCAAATCGACGACTCCCAGGCCCTTCTCGAGGATCGGCGCGGTCAGCCGTTGCAGTGGACCAGCTACTCGGGCAACCGCCTGAACCATGGGCACCAATGCCTCGAATCGACTCAACAGACCGTCTCGGACCCGCGACCGCCGGCTTTGCTCCGGGTGACGTTCGAGGAAGCGCGACTTCAACTCCGGGATGTCCACCTGGACCGGGCAGCGCCCTGTGCATGCCCCACACGACAGGCATTGGCGCATCGAGTCGGCGACATCATCGGCCAGGTCGTCGTCGTCGGGGTGTGCAAGCCAACCGCGCAGCAGATCAGCCCGGCCCTTCGGCGACAACCGCGGATCCGACGTCACCTTGTACGACGGACACATCACTTCGGCCTCACCCCAGTGATGGCAGATGCCGTTCCCGTTGCAGCCAAAGGCGCTGTCGAAATGCTGTCGCTCGGCGACGGCAACCGAGCGGTCGCTGTGAACTCGCAGCGGCACCTCGTCGATCTTCGTGATCGGCGGTGCACCTTCCAGCGGCGCATAGAGCTTTCCTGGATTCAAGATGTTGCGTGGATCGAAGGCCGTCTTGATCTGCCGCATCCGATGCACGGTGTCGTCATCGAGGTCGAGATATTCGCCACGGAAGCCCCGACCGTGCTCACCCCACAACACCCCGCCGAAGCTCGCAACGAGCGCATGCACCTCGTCGGAAATCGTCCGCAGCAGCCGCTCATGTGACTCGTCATACAGGTCGAGTGCTGGGCGAACGTGAATGCAGCCGACATCGGCATGACCGAACATGCCGTAGCCCAAGCCGTGCGAGTCGAGCAGCCTGCGATAGCCGGCAACGAACTCCTCAAGACGATGCGGCGGCACCGCACAGTCTTCGACAAACGCGACCGAGCGCCTGCCATCGACAGCCTGACCGAGTAGACCCACAGCGTCGGCACGCACCTTCCAGACCGCCGCGACGTCGGCGGCGTCGGACGTAGTTGCAAACGCGGTCGCTGTCGAACCCGGTCCCGCCGCGAGCAGATCCTGCAGCTCGCCAATGCCGTCAGGGCCGTCGAACTCCATGAGGAGTAGAGATGCCGACGCGTCGAAGGACGTTCCGAGCAGGGCCGCCAACCTGGGGAACGCCGGTGATGCCGTCGCCAACGAGATGGTCCGTTCATCGAGGCACTCAATGGCCATCGGTGCGGCCACCTTCAACCGGTTCGAGTCGCGAATCGCATCCTCGAAACGTGGATAGGCAATCACCGCGAGGTGCGGTTGTCGAGCGAGGGGCTCGAGGTGCACGGTGATCTGACCGAGCAGCGCCAGCGTGCCTTCCGAGCCGGTGAGGATCTTTGTGAAGTCGATGCCGGGCCCGGCGGCGGCGTCGGCAAGGTTGTAGCCAGAGAACCCGCGCGGCACGTCGGGGAAGGCGTCGGGGTCGATGCCCGTCGTCGCCTCCAGGACCAGACGATGCAGGTCGCCGAGACGATCGGTTCGTTGGACCAAGCGATCGAGCCCGGCATTCGTGACCTTGCCAACACTCCAGGGCGTGCCGTCGGCCAACACCGCTTCGAGACCGAGTACGTGCTTGTTGGTCCGGCCGTAGACAAGCGAGCCCTTGCCGGCGGCATCGGTCGAGACCATGCCGCCGATCGTTGCTCGCGACCCCGTCGAAACGTGCGGAGCGAAGAAGAGCCCGTGTGGCTTGAGTGCAGCGTTGAGTTGACCGAGCACGACGCCCGGCTGCACCACAGCAACTTGCGCGTCGGGATCGATCGAGATGATCCGGTTCATTGCTCGACGCGTGTCGACGACCAAACCGTTGGTGAGTGACTGCCCGTTGGTGCCGGTACCCCCACCGCGTGCGACGAGATCGAACGGGGTGTCCAGCTCATGGTTCACCCGGGCAATCACTGCCAGATCGTCGATCGACGTGGGAACGATAACGCCGACCGGCTGCAGTTGATAGACAGAATTGTCGGTTCCGTAGACGACGCGAGCGGCGGCATCGTGCTCGACGCTCCCGCGGAAGCCAGCCGACCTCAGTGGCATCTCGAGGCCGGCGACGTTCATCAGTGCCATGTTCTCACAGGCCCCCCTGCAAACACAGCAGCGGCTATGGCGAATTCAGTCGGGAACGTGACGTCGAACAGCATCACCGAATTGGATGGCGCTGCGCCCCAACCGGTACCGATTGCGACTGGCATTCTGTTCGAGATATCCCCGAGCAACCAGCGCCCTGACCACCCGGTGGGCGGTACTCGGGCTCAGTCCACAGAGACGGGCGATCTCGTTGACACCCCGCTCGGGGACATCCAGGAAACACTCGATGACGTCGAGGGTGCGCGAGATTACTTGGGTTCCCGAACGCTGCATGCTCTGCGCCAAGGGGGAGTCCAGCATGACCGGAAGACCCTCTGCCACTTGCACACCAGGCCCACGTGGGACGTCGACGAAACTCACGGAACCATTGAAGCCGATGACACTCGACTGTCAGGTGTCGGCACGCCAACGGCGGCTTTGACGTTTGTCACATCAGGGCTGCGCGAGACTGGCGCCCAGGAGAGCCTTGGCCCAGCAGCGACCAAGGAAGACAGTCTCACTAAATTGTTATAGTCTCTAATTTCCACCAGATACCGGAGAACGCCATGACTCGTATGACCCCCAGTGAAGCCTTCGTCGAAACGATGGTCGCCAATGGCGTGACCACAACGTTCGGCATCATGGGCTCGGCCTTTATGGACGCCATGGACATCTTTGCCCCGGCGGGAATCCGCCTTGTGCCCGTCGTACACGAGCAGGGCGCCGCCCACATGGCCGACGGCTACGCCCGCGTGTCCGGCAAGCACGGGGTCGTGATTGGCCAGAACGGGCCCGGCATCTCCAACTGCGTCACCGCAATCGCTGCCGCATTCTGGGCTCACTCCCCCGTCGTCATCGTCACGCCGGAGACGGGCACGATGGGCATCGGTCTCGGCGGTTTCCAAGAAGCCAACCAGCTCCCGATGTTCCAGGAGTTCACCAAGTACCAGGGCCATATCAACAACGAGAACCGAATGGCCGAGATCACGGCTCGTTGCTTCGATCGCGCACAGTCCGAAATGGGCCCCACGCAGCTCAACATCCCGCGTGACCGCTTCTACGGCGACATCGACGTGGAGATCCCTGAACCAATGGTGCTCGACCGTGGCGCTGGCGGCGAGAAGTCCTTGGATGAAGCTGCTGAGCTTCTCGCCAACGCGAAGTTCCCGGTGCTGCTCTCCGGCGGCGGCGTGGTCCAGGGCAACGCAATGGCCGAGTGCATCGCACTCGCCGAGCGGCTCGGGTGTCCCGTCGTCAACAGCTACCTGCACAACGACTCGTTCCCGAAGAGCCACCCCCAGTGGTGTGGCCCGCTCGGCTACCAGGGTTCGAAAGCCTCGATGAAGCTCATTGCCCAGGCCGACGTCGTCGTCGCCCTCGGTTCCCGTCTCGGCCCATTCGGCACCCTCCCCCAGCACGGCATGGATTACTGGCCGGCCGACGCAAAGATCATCCAGGTCGATGCTGACCACAAAATGCTCGGCCTCGTGAAGAAGATCTCCGTTGGCATCCATGGCGATGCCGGTGCCGCTGCAACGGCTCTCGTGCGTCGCCTCGACGGTAAGACCCTTGCGTGCGACGCCACACGTGACGAGCGTGCCACGACGATGAAGGCCGAACAGGACGCGTGGGAGACCGAACTCGACGAATGGACCCACGAGAAAGACGACTTCAGCCTCGACATGATTGCCGAGGCCGACGCCGAGCGCGCCGCCGATGGCTCCAACTGGCTGCACCCCCGCCAGGTGCTCCGCGAACTCGAGAAGGCCATGCCTGCTCGGGCGATGGTCTCGACCGACATCGGCAATATCAACTCGGTGGCCAATAGCTACCTGCGCTTCGACGAGCCCCGTTCGTTCTTCGCTCCGATGAGTTTCGGTAACTGCGGCTACGCATTGCCGACCATCATCGGAGCCAAGGCTGCAGCCCCTGACCGCCCCGCCATCGCCTACGCAGGCGACGGCGCCTGGGCCATGTCGATGAGCGAGCTGATGACCGCAACCCGTCACGACATTCCAGTCACCGCCGTCGTCTTCCATAACCGCCAGTGGGGCGCCGAGAAGAAAAACCAGGTCGACTTCTACGGTCGTCGTTTCGTTGCAGGCGAACTCGAAGGTGGCGAGAACTACACCGACATCGCCAAGGCGATGGGTGCCGAAGGCATCCGCATCGACAACATTGACGCCGTCGGTCCGGCGCTCACGGAGGCGATCAGGGCACAGATGGAAGACGGCAAGACCACCGTCATCGAGATCATGTGCACCAAAGAACTCGGCGACCCGTTCCGCAAGGACGCACTCTCCACCCCCGTGCGCCACCTCGCCAAATACAAGGACTACGTCTGAGTTTCAGTTGGGGTCAGACCCCAACTGAAACTTCCGTACGATCAGCGTCATGATCGAGCAGCCAACCGAGCCGGTCGACATCGAAGCCACCTTCGGTTTCGCATCCGAACTCAAGGTCTTTGCGTTCGCCGAACGCGACGAGCACGTCCCCGAAGTCGATCCGGCCTACCGTTTCGACCCCGACGTCACGTTGGCGATACTCGCCGGCTTCGCCCAAGACCGACGCGTCCTGGTGCAGGGCGCGCACGGGACCGGCAAGACCACCCACATCGAGCAGGTTGCGGCGCGGCTCAACTGGCCAACAGTTCGGGTCAACCTCGACGGCCACATCACGCGTATGGACCTCATCGGACGTGACGCGATTGTGGTCCGCGACGGGCACCAGGTCACCGAGTTCCAAGAGGGCATCCTTCCCTGGTCGCTGCAACGCCCGACCGCGTTGGTCTTCGACGAGTTCGATGCTGGCCGTCCAGATGTCATGTTCGTCATCCAGCGGGTACTCGAACGCGACGGCAAGCTGACACTGCTCGACCAGAACCGTGTCCTCACACCGCACCCGAGTTTCCGCCTCTTCGCTACGGCCAATACCGTCGGCCTCGGCAACCTGAACGGGCTGTATGCCGGCACCCAGGTACTCAACCAAGCCCAGGTCGATCGCTGGAACATCGTGACCCGGCTCGACTACCTCCCTGCATCTGACGAGGCCGCCATGGTCCTCGGCCAAGTACCCGCAATCGCAGCTCGTGGCGATGGCCGCGAGCTCGTCGCGGCGATGGTCGCCACCGCAGAGTTGACTCGGAACGGATTCATGGCGGGCGACATTTCGACCGTCATGTCACCACGCACGATCGTGTCGTGGGCGGAGAACCTCAGTATCTTCGGCGACGTCGCCCGAGCGTTCCGGCTGTCGTTCCTCAACAAGTGTGACGACTCCGAAGTATCAATTGTCGCCGAGTACTTCCAACGAGCGTTCGGCACCGACCTCGATCAGGGCTGATGACGCCAGACCTGGAACAACGGGCCAACGAACGACACGGATCGGCGGCACTTCGGGCGGTGTCCGGTCGACCGACGGCCGAACTCCGAGGGCACCGACTGCGCGTCGACGGGCACGTCGTTTCGATGGCGACGCCGTACCTGACGCTCGACACGAACACCGCAGGGCAGGAACCAAACGCGGCGCGCTCCCGCGGCATCGCTGACGCACTCGGGCTACTCCTTCGCAACAGCGATATTCCTCTCCATCTCGAACTCGGCCCGACCGATGTGTTTGAGCGGATTGTGTTCGACGTGCTCGAACAGCTGCGCTGCGATGCCCTGGCCCCAATATCCCTGCGCGGCGTTCGCTTGAACATCGATGCGGCGTTCGACGCATGGAGCCTCGATGCGCGGGCCAGCCGCGTCACCGAGAATCGCATGGCGATGCTCGTCTTCACCACGACCTACATGGCGCGCGCTCGGCTGCTGGGCAAAACACTTCCCGAGGACGTCGATGAACTGATCGAGTCGACACGCGGCCACCTCGGGCCGATCATCGGCCATGCCTTGCGCGAGCTCCCACGGCACGTCGACGATCAACGAGCGTTCGCTGAACCAGCACGCGAGATCGCCCGTTTGGTCAGCGACGTTGCCGGCGACGCAGGCGAGAGGAGCACCGTGGCGGTCAAGGCCCTCGCTCGCCACCGCCTCCTCGTCCCCGCCGATTGGGATACCGGCGATGCCGAAACGACCGAGACTGACGTTGCCACGATCGGTGCTGCCACCGCAGCCCCCGGCGACCACGCGGCGTCGTTCGACGCCATTGGCGACTACTCGGTGTTCACCCGCGAATATGACACCCAGGTCACTGGCGCCTCGCTCTTCCGGCCGGAGAAGCTTCGTCGTCTCCGAGTCGAACTCGACGCGATGGAGCAGGCCCAAGCAATCAGCGCGCCACGACTCGCGCAACGACTCCTCGCTTTGTTCGGCGCAGTTGAGGAAGACGACTGGCAGTTCGGCAAGGACGACGGCGTGCTCGATGGGCGGCGGCTCGGCCAACTCGTGGCAAACCCGGCCAATCACGAATTGTTCAAACGTCGCCGCCAGCAACGCACGAGCAACACGGTCGTCACCTTCCTCATCGATAACTCGGGCTCGATGAAGCGTCAACGATTCCGCGCCGTCGCCGTGCTGGTCGATACGTTCAGCCGGGCCCTCGACCTCGCCGGCATCGGCAACGAAGTACTCGGCTTCACGACCGGAGCATGGTCAGGCGGGCGATCACTCGCCAATTGGAAGACCGCTGGCGAGCCGTCTTCGCCAGGCCGGATGAACGAGGCCATGCACATTGTCTACAAAGATTTTGACGCGGGCTGGCGCCGGTCTCGCTCATCGCTCGCAGCTCTGAGCGACCCACAACACTTCCACGAAGGGCTCGACGGTGAAGCCCTCGCATGGGCTCACGGCCGACTGATGTGTCGTGTCGAGCCACGCAAAATTCTCGTAATGATCTCGGATGGTTCTCCAACCGATGCGGCGACGGCAAACGTCAACCGGCCCGGCTTCCTCGACGATCACCTGGCAGGTGTCGCCGAGCGGATCGAACGGTCGAGCCCAGTCGAGTTGGGAGCAATCGGCATCGACCTCGACATGTCGCCTTACGTCCGGAATTCAATCGACCTTGACCTCGCCGGAACCCTCACGCTGCAGCATTATCGGGCCCTCGAACAACTCTTCGGCTCGGTGCGCGGCTCAGGTGCGAATCGTTGAGGCCATTGCGCTGAGTCGGCGGGTGATCGATCGCGGCACGACGCCGCTGGTCGCCACGAGACCCTTGTACAACACTCCGGGAACGACGATCGGGCGGTTCTTAGCGACGCCATCCAGGCCGGCTGATGCCACCGACTCGACCGAGGTCCACGCAAAGTCGGGGAACGTGGCTTCGTAGTCACTGGTGTTACTCCGCTCCTGGAACTCGGTCTTTGTCAACCCTGGGCAAAGCGCACTGACATGCACCCCTGTTCCGCGCATCTCCTCGTGGAGCGCCTCGGTCAAACTGGTCACGTACGCCTTCGTTGCGGCGTAGACCGCCAAACCCGGGGCCGCCTGGAAGCTCGCCACGCTCGACACGTTGAGGAGGTAGCCACTCCCCCGTTCACGCATTGCGACGAGGGCGGCGTTACTGATCTTGGTCAGTGCTTTGACGTTCAGGTCGATCTCGTCGCCGAGCCGGTCGGGGTCGAGGTCGGCGAATTGTCCGCTGGTCCCGAACCCTGCGTTGTTGACCACCAAGTCAATGGCGATCTCGGAATCGCTGACAGCATTCATGACGGCCTCGACGCCATCGTCAGTTCCGAGGTCGGCTTCGATCGTGCTGAAACCGTCGTACCGATCGGCGATCTCCTGCAGGCGGTCGGCGCGGCGCGCCACCAGCACCGTGGGAACACCGGCTTCACCCAACTGCTTCGCCATCTCGGCACCGATCCCAGACGATGCTCCTGTCACGAGGGCTGATGCAAACGGAAAGCGGGCCATCCCAGAACCGTAGCCACTCCGGGCGAACCGACGCCACTGGGAAGGCACAGGGGAAAACGACAAAGTGTGAGCTCCTGTCGCACATTCGGGCGTCAGGAACTCACACTTTGCGTAGAGCTATCTGCTTCGATTTCAGGCGGTGAAGCCGGTCCCTGATGCAGTGAGGCGAGCCTCGGCTCGGGCCTTGCCGGCAACGGCGTCCGCAATGGCTTTGTCGACCGATTCGGCCTTCAGAGTCTGGCGATGACGCTCGAGTGCTTCTTTGGCCCGATCAACGTCGATGTCTTCAGCCATTTCGGCTGTGTCAGACAGGATCGACACCTTGGTCGGGTTGCCGCTGACTTCGACGAAGCCACGATGCACAGCAAGGTCGATGACCTTGCCGTCGGTCTGGAACACCCGCGTGTGATTCTCCACAAGCACCCCAAGGAATGCTGCGTGACCCGCCTGGAATGCGATCTCGCCGCCACCTGACGTCCGTGTGATGACCATGTCGGCCTCACCCGAGTACAGAACCTTCTCGGGCGAGACGACTTCAACTTTCATCGCCTCGGCCACTACCAGGCTCCTTCTACGGGTTGCGTCGTCATGATTCGGCTCAGCTTTCGGCCAGCTGCTTGGCCTTCGCCTGCACCTGGTCGATATTGCCGACGTTGAGGAATGCCTGCTCGGGCAGATCGTCGAGGCCACCATCGATGATGGCTTCGAAGGATTCAACCGTTTCAGCGACCGGCACATACTCGCCGTCGAGGCCAGTGAAGACCTTGGCGACGAAGAACGGCTGCGACAGGAAGCGCTCGACCTTACGGGCACGAGACACCGTGAGGCGATCCTCTTCGGACAGTTCGTCCAAACCGAGGATGGCGATGATGTCCTGCAGTTCCTTGTAGCGCTGGAGGGTCTCCTGCACACGGCGAGCAACGCCGTAGTGGTGATCGCCAACGACCTCGGGGCTGAGGATGGTTGACGTCGAAGCCAACGGATCCACTGCCGGGTAGATACCGAGCGAGGCAACCGTACGGCTGAGCTCGGTGGTGGCATCGAGGTGTGTGAAGGTCGTGAACGGTGCCGGGTCGGTGTAATCGTCAGCAGGGACGTAAACGGCCTGCAGCGACGTGATCGAGCGACCCTTCGTCGAGGTGATGCGCTCTTGGAGCTGGCCCATCTCGTCGGCGAGCGTGGGCTGGTAGCCCACTGCCGACGGCATACGGCCGAGCAGGGTCGAAACTTCGGATCCTGCCTGCACGAAGCGGAAGATGTTGTCGACGAAGAGGAGAACGTCCTGGCCCGCTACGTCGCGGAAGTACTCGGCCATGGTCAGGGCCGACAGAGCGACGCGAAGGCGCACGCCCGGCGGCTCGTCCATCTGGCCGAAGACCAATGCGGCCTTCTCGTACACGCCGGACTCCATCATCTCCAGGCGGAGGTCGGTGCCTTCACGAGTGCGCTCGCCCACACCGGCGAACACAGACACACCACCGTGCTGCGACGCAACACGGTTGATCATCTCGGTGATGAGGACGGTCTTGCCCACGCCAGCACCGCCGAACAGGCCAATCTTGCCGCCTGCGACGTATGGGGTGAGGAGGTCGACGACCTTGATGCCCGTTTCGAACATGCGAGCTGACGGCTCGAGTGAATCGAAGGTCGGTGCCGGACGGTGAATGTCCCAGCGTTCCATCTCATCGAGACCCTCTGGCTGAGTGTCGAGCGCTTCGCCCCATACGTTCCAGACGTTGCCGAGGACGCCGTCGCCCACGGGAACCTGGATTCCGTGACCGGTGTTCCGCACGGGGGTGCCACGGACGAGGCCGTCAGTCGGCTTCATGCAGATGGCGCGGACGCGGCTATTGCCAAGCTGCTGAGCGACTTCGGCGAGCACGATTGTGGACTCGCCTTCCAGCTCGATGGTGAACTCGATGGCCGAGTTCAGCTCGGGCAGAGCGCCACGGGGAAACTCGACGTCGATGACGGGGCCAGCGATGGCAACGACCCGGCCGTCTTGCAGTTCATTCTCTGTCATGGTCATGACTTGGTATCTCCTGGGGTGAGGTCTTCGTCGTCATCATCGTCGTCGTCAACAGAGTTGACGGGACGCTCGATCGTTGCGGTTGCGGTCCCGCTGTCGGGGACCGTTGCGGCCGCAGCCGAAGCTGCAGTTGCGGGGGAAGCGGCGCCGGTGGTCGGCGCCGATGGTGCGTCGAGCTGGGCTCCGAAGAAGTCGTCGCCCATGTCGACGTAGCCGCCGATGTTGTCGCCGCCGTCGAGTGCTGCCGCACCGCCGACGATCTCCATGATTTCAGAGGTGATGGATGCCTGACGGGCACGGTTCATCACGATGCTGAGGCTCTTGATGAGGTCCTCGGCGTTGTCGGTTGCGGACTTCATTGCCCGTTGACGGAAGGCGTGCTCAGAGGCAGCTGCGTTGAGCAGTGCGGCGTAGATACGAGCCTCCACGTAGCGAGGAAGCAACGAGTCGAGGATCTCCGTCGGGTCCGGCTCGAACTCGTATGAGCTACCAGATCCGTCGGTGCTGCCGGCTTTGCCGTCGCCACCGGCAACCGTGGCTGCACTGAGCGGAACGAGGGGACGCAAGACGACTTCCTGGCTCCCTGCGGTGATAAAGCGGGTGTAGACAAGTTCGACCTTGTCGACCTTGCCTGAGACGAACAGATCAACGACATACTCGCCGATGCGACGTGCATCTTCGTAGCTTGGCTGATCGCTAAAGCCCATGAAGGACTGGCTGAGCTGATAATCACGGAAGCGGAAATAACCCTCGGCCTTCTTGCCGACAGGAACGATCGTGTAGTCCTTGCCGGACAGCACGTCCGCCTTGACTTCACCCTCAGTCGCACGCTGCACGCCGGCGTTGTAACCGCCGCACAGACCACGATCAGCGGTGATCGCCACGTAACACGTGGTCTTGATTTCGTCGCGCCCTGCGAGCATCGGAGAGTCGAAAGATGCGCCTGCTGCTGCAAGGTCTTTGACCACTTCGGTGATCTGCTCGGAGTAGGGCACTGCTGCCTGCACTCGTTGCTGGGCTTTGACAATGCGCGACCCAGCAATCAGTTCCATGGCGCGCGTGATCTTCTTCGTTGACTGCATCGCCTTGACGCGTCCACGCAGAATGCGTTCGGTACCACCTGCCATTACGAATTCCTCCAGCTCAGACCACGCGGCGTGACGGCGCTATCGCCGTCAGAGACAGCCGTAACGGCGCCTCGTGCGTAGATCGAAAGGGTCATCAGGACTGTTCCACTCACTCAGTTGCGAGGGTCTTGTTGGACTGGGCGTCGCCCATCTCATCGGCGTCAACCGAGGCAGGGTCGGTCGGGTTGCCGGAAGCGTCAAGGCCCGAGACAAACTGCGCCTTAAACGTTTCGACTGCGCCAGCGAGAGCGTCAGGAATTTTCTGCGTCTTCAGTTCGTCCATCATGCCCGCATGGTTGGACCGCATGAAGTCAAGCAGCTCGGTCTCGAAGCGAGCCACATCGGAGACCGGCAGGTCGTCGAGGTAGCCCTTTGTTCCGGCGAACAGCGAGACGACTTGGTTCTGAACCGGCATCGGGCTGTTGAGCGGTTGCTTGAGCAATTCCACGAGGCGGTAACCGCGTTCGAGCTGAGCCTTGGAGATGGCGTCAAGTTCGGAACCGAACGTGGCGAATGCTTCAAGCTCACGGAACTGTGCGAGGTCGAGCTTCAGCGTGCCGGCGACGCCCTTCATGGCCTTGGTCTGAGCGGCCGAGCCGACTCGTGACACGGAGATGCCGACGTCGACTGCGGGGCGAACACCCGACTTGAAGAGGTTGTCCTGCAAGAAGACCTGACCGTCGGTGATCGAGATCACGTTGGTCGGGATGAAGGCTGACACGTCGCCGGCCTTGGTCTCGATGATCGGCAATGCGGTGAGTGAGCCTGCGCCATTCTCGTCAGACAGCTTTGCGCTGCGCTCGAGAAGACGGGAGTGCAAGTAGAACACGTCGCCCGGGTAGGCCTCGCGACCCGGCGGGCGGCGGAGCAGCAGCGAGATCTGACGATAGGCGTCGGCCTGCTTGGAAAGGTCGTCGTAGACGATGAGCGCGTGCTCGCCATTGTCCATCCAGTGCTGACCAATGGCACAGCCGGCGTACGGGGCGAGGTACTTGAACGGAGCGGGGTCGCCCGCAGGTGCGGTGACCACAACCGTGTACTCAAGGGCACCGGCCTGGCGCAGCGTGTCGACAGTCTGGGCGACGGTCGAGCCCTTCTGACCGATGGCGACGTAGATGCACTTCACGCCAAGACCCTTTTGGTTCAGGATCGTGTCGATTGCAATGGCGGTTTTGCCGGTCTTGCGGTCGCCAATGATCAGCTCTCGCTGGCCACGGCCGATCGGCGTCATGGCGTCGATCGACTTGATGCCGGTCTGGAGCGGCTCGTGAACTGGCTTGCGGCCGAGGATGCCAGGTGCCTGGATCTCCATGCGGCGCTGTTCGACACCGGTCAGTTCTCCGTGGCCGTCGACGGGTTCGCCGAGTGCGTTGACGACTCGGCCGATCATGCCGTCGCCGACGGGCATCGAGAGAATGCGACCAGTCGCCTTAACGGTCTGGCCTTCTTCGATCTTGTCGACGTTGCCCAGGACAACGGCGCCAATGGCGTCTTCGTCGAGGTTGAGGGCAAGGCCCATCGAGCCGTCTTCGAACTCAAGGAGTTCGTTGACGGCGGCGTCAGGAAGGCCGGAGACGCGAGCGATACCGTCACCGACTTCGGCGACGCGACCCACTGTGCGGGCTTCGAGCGACGGCACAAAGCCATCGAGGTTCTTCTTGAGTGCCGACGCGATGTCGGCAGCAGAGATGGTGAGTTCAGCCATTTTTTCTATCCCTTACGTGGTCCAGGCCTGGCGGCCTTAGAGCCGGCTCTTCAGCTGGTCGATGCGAGTACGAACGGTGTCGTCGATGACGGTGTCACCGATTGTGGCCACGATGCCGCCGAGCACGGAGGCATCGACGACGGTCTTGAGCGAGATGCTCTTGCCGGTGGCGTTTTCGAGTGCGGCCTTCAGGCGGGCCTGCTGGTCGTCGGTGAGCGCAATTGCGGTGCGCACTTCGGCGACGTCAAGGTCCTTTGAACCTGCAGCACGCCGGACGAGTTGATCGACGATGGCAGGAAGGTCGCGGCCACGGCCTGAGCCGACAACCATCGACACCAACTGCGTGGTGGTGCTCGTGGCCTTGCCGCCAAGCAGATCTTCCACGATGGCCTGACGCTTTTCAGCGGGCACCTGATCGTCGGTGAGCGCGCTGCGCAACTCTTCGCTCGACTCGTAGGAGCGAGCGAAACGGAACAACTCGTCTTCGACCTCGTCGAGGGTTCCTTCGGCGCGGGCAATCTCGAAGAGTGCTCGGGCGTAGCCCTGAATGCGTGCGTCGCTCATGATGCGGCTCCTGTGCTGCTACCAACGCGTGCGATGAAGCTTTCGATGAGATCCTGGTGTGCAGCGTCGTCAAGCGTGCCGTTGACGACACTGTCGATAGCGCCGGAAGAGTACCGAGCGATTTCCGCACGGAGCTCGTCGCCGCTGCGACCTGCAGCTGAGACAAGCTCGGCTTCGGCGCGGGTCTCGAGGTCGACCATTTCGGCATCGGTGCGAACTCGGCCATCGGCCAAGAGCGCTTCGGCCTGGGTGTCGGCTTCGGCGTAGAGGCGGCTGCGTTCTGCGTCGATGTCGCCCTTGGCTGCACGGATCTTGCTGGCCTCAGCCTCGGCCGCCGACGCTGCTGCGGCAGAGTCGTCGAGATCCTTCTGGATGCGGGCCGTACGGTCCGACATGCTTTTCTTGATCGTCGGGCCGGCGAACTTGACGATCAAGCTGAAGACGATGATCGACGCAAGCGAGCCAATGATCATCTCGCCAATCGGCGGCAAGATCGGGTGCAACGAAGTCGAACCGACCCCGTCGTTCGGGACGTTCTCGGCAGCGATCAGCGAGATCGTGGAGAGGAAACTCATGCGTTGACTCCCATCGAGTTGTTGACGGCGTCGGAGACGACTGCGGCACTGGGTGCCTTACCGGTGGCGAGTTCGCCAGCGCGTGACGCAACCGAAGCAACTGCGGCAGCGACCTGTGAGCTCGCTGCCGCACGGGCGGCATCGACTTCAGCGGTTGCTACTGCACGCTTCTCAGCGATGCGCGCATTGACGGCAGTCAGCTTTTCGCTGCGCTCACCCTCGAGGGTAGAACGAGCGGCTTCGACTCGGCCCTGGGCGTCGGCGCGAACCGATGCAACCTGAGCTTCGTACTCAGCGACTTCGGCGCGAGCCGAAGCAGTGAGTGTTTCTGCCTTCTCGAAGTCACCACGGATGCTCTCGTAGCGAGCAGTCATGCCGGCCCGAAGCTTCGGGAACAGCACGTAGCGCAGCACGACGGCAAGCACCACGAACGACCCGAAACCCCAGATCAGTTCTTTGACCTCTGGCATGATCGGGATGAGTTCGGGGCAGCCGGTCGACGTGGTGTCGCTCGTCGGGAAAATAGGATTCCCGTCGAGGTCGGTGCGCTCACAAGATTCGGCCGTCACCAGGTTGACCTGGGGCTGACCACTCGAGTGCGAAGTTGTGACGAGTGCTTTCAGCACGTCGACTCCTTGCGTTGAATGATGGACTCGGACTTACTTCTCGGGGAGTTCGCTCAGGCGAACTTGACGAGAATGAAGACCACGAAGCCGATGAGGGCGAGGGCTTCGGTGAAGGCGATGCCGAGGAACATGGTCGTACGGACCATGCCGGCTGCCTCAGGCTGACGGGCCATGGCCTCGACGGACTTGCCGACGAGGTAACCAATGCCAATGCCTGGACCGATTGCTGCGAGGCCATACGCCAAACCGGCGTTTGTCGCCGCGGCGATGTTCTTTGCTTCCGGATCAAATGAACCGGCTGCTTCCTCGGCTGCGACGAGTGCGCTGAATGCTTCCATGATGTGTTTTCTCCTGTGTGCTTTCTGAGATGGGTGGGAGATCTAAAGATCAGTGACGAGATGAGCCGAGGCTCAGTGCTCGTCACCATGCCCGACGGTCGAGTTGTTGAAGTAGACGGCGGCCAGAATCGTGAAGATGTACGCCTGAAGGAAGGCGACGAGAATCTCGAAGCCGGTCAGGAAGATCAACATGAAGAATGGCATGATGCCCGCCGGAATGAGGAGCGCCTGAGAGGTCTCGGCGGTCACCAGCGCCTCGGTCAGCAGACCGAACGTGACGAGCAGGATGTGGCCGGCCATCATGTTCGCCATCAGACGAACAGTGAGGCTGAACGGTGTAATGAAGATCGTCGAGACGAACTCAATGCCACCCACGAGCGGCTTGAGCGCCGTCGGAACGCCTGCGGGCCAGAGCAAACCGGTGAAGTAGCCCATTCCCTGGTGCTTGATACCGGTACCGATGAACAGCACCCAGACCAGCAACGACAGCGCCAACGGGATGGCCATACGGGCCGTGGCTGGCATCTGCAGGATCGGAATGACTCCGGGAAGGTTGCAGAGGAAGATGAAGATGAAGAGACTGAGCAAGAACGGGGTCCAGCCGAGGCCCGACTTACCGAGGGTCTGCATCACGATGCCCTCTTCGATGAACTCAACTGTGGTTTCAGCGAGGTTGCGAGCGCCTGTCGGCGCCTTCTTCGCGTCCGCTCGTGAAGCGAGCAGGAAGAGACCTATGCCGATGAGCGCAGAAGCGACGGCGATGAGTGCAACCTTGTTGAAGGACGGGAAGATGTCCTGCCAACGCAGAATTTCATTGATTGGGGGGAATACGAGGCCACGTTCAGCGAGCACGTTGAATTTCCGTTTCAGTCGTGGGATTCAGCGGGGGATGCTAGGTCAGTTTGTTGCATTGCGGTCGATTTGCGGGA
>JBNMOS010000051.1:0-21069 GCA_051275435.1 Ilumatobacter sp. | reverse complement strand
TCAATGGCGAGCGCCGCCTCGTACCCGAACAGGTGCCCGACCATTGCCGACAAAATGAAGCCGAGCGCCGGGTCTACCGGCGGCACGTTGATCGTGGCATCGGCGTGGTACCGCGTTTCGCCGTCGTTGGCGATGACGATCGGCGTCGCCTTATGCGCCTTAAAGATCGCAACTTCTTTGGCAACGTCGTCGGCAGTCGAGCCAACCAGGCCGGCTGCGCACACGAGGATCAACGGCTCCGAGGAAAGGTCAATGTGCTTCTTGTCCTCAGTCGAGTCACATGCCATCGACTTGTAGCAGAGTTCGCTGAGCTTGATTCGAACCTCTTCGGCCGCCACCTTGTTCGGGCCGTTGCCGACCACTGCCCAGTACCGCTTCGGCGGGGCAAGCCGGGCCGCGTCAGCGATGAGCGGGCGGCGTGTCAGTACGTCGCGCATTGCATCAGGCAGTTCGCGCAGCGCCGTGAGTAGTTGGTGACGGCGCTTCGGCTCGCCCAGCGACGCAGCTTCGGCGATTGCGCATGACAGCACCGCGCCAGCCGCGACCTGCGCGTAGAAGGCCTTCGTCGACGCCACAGACATCTCGACATCGCGTCCGTCCGAGGTGTACAGGACACCGTCGGCCTTGTCGGTGAGGTCAGACCCGCGCCGGTTGACAATGCCGATCACCATGGCACCGCGACCGCGCAGGAGGTCGACGGTTCGATTCGTATCGGTGGTGGTTCCGGACTGACTCACTGCGATTGCCAGCGTGTCGCTCATGTCGAGTCGCATGTGGAAACCGGACAACTCGGTCGCGGTGATCGCATCGACATCGAGGGCCGAGCCCGTGAGCTCATCGAGGATTGCGGCTGTGCTCTGGCCGGCAACTGCTGCGGTGCCCTGACCAATGACACGGATGCGAGTAATCGTGCCGTCGGCGAGCCGGTCTCGGATCACGGCAGGAAGTGCACGCTCACCAACGACTGCTCGCAACGCATGACTCTCGCCGACGATCTTGCCGCGCAGCGTCTTCGCGAAGCTATTGGGCGACTCGGTGATCTCCTTGAGCAGGAAGTGCGGGGCATCGCCACGGTCGATGTCGCGCGTGGTCACTTCCGCGTGGGCGATGTCGGCATCGTTCAGCGGCAAGTCGCTGCCGTCGTACGACAGTCGGGTGATTCCCCCGAGGTCGCCGGCCGCGGCGCCGTCGAGCATCACGATCTCGCCACCCTGCTCGCCGTCCATTCGAACGTAGCGATGGGTTTCCTCGACGACTCCGTACGGCTCGCTCGCCACGATGAAGCAGTCATCGCCGAGCCCGATGTACAGACCTTGTCCGCTGCCACGCAAAGCAAGGAAGAGCGTCGACGGCGCACTGGCCGTAGCGACGCCGATCGCAATGGAGCCTTCGAACGCTGCCACGGTTCGACGGAACGATTCGACGGGCGCAACGCCTTCGCTGAGATGCCGCGACATCAGCATCGGGATCACCTTGGCGTCGGTAGTGATCGGCGTAGCGATGCGGAGATTGTGCGCAGCGCGCAGGTCGGCGTGATTGTCGACGTCACCGTTGAGCGCAGCGACGACGTAGGGAGCTTCGGCGCCGCCGGGCATCTCCTGCTCGGCCGAATTGACCGGGTGAGCGTTTGGCTCGGAGATGATGCCGACGCTGGCCCATCGAGTGTGGCCGAGTAGAGCAACGCGAGCGTCAGGGGACTGGAGCGCCCGGCGGAGTAGTGCATCACCTGCGAGGTCGGCCCGGAGTGCGGCGGTGTTGTCACCGAGTTCGCCGATCTCGGCAGCCGCCTTGTAGACGAACGACAGCGAGTTGCCCGACGCCTCGACGGAGTTTGACTGAAATAGCGGGTCGGTACCGCGCCCAGCAAGCAGCGTTGCCAGGGCTCCGGCCTCGATGTCGTGGCCCCATACGTAGAGGTGCACACCAGCAGAATCGCGGCCGCGGACTTCGAGTCGATCGATTGATGAGAACGCTTGCTGGACAACCAGGTAGCCGGAGAGCGACGAGGTCGACGCCGCCGGGCCGGCAAGCGCTGCAACTTCGCGAACAGTCCGCAGACGATCGTTGGCAATCGTCCACACCGCATCTTTCAGCGTGATCAGGTCGGCGCTGGCGCGCTCGAGTCCGTCGGCGTCGAGGCCCGCATCGTTGGTGTCGAGGCTCGACTCGATCTCGGCGGCGAAGGCCATGAGCTGATCGGTCCGGCTCGTGATCGACGCCACGAGGTCGACCTGGCCCGCAAGCGCGAGGACCCCGGGGAGCCCCTTGAGAATCGAATCGACAGCACCGGCTTCACCTGCGACGGCCAAAGCATCCGGGCGAGCGGCAAGCGCAGCATCGAGGCCACCAAGAATCTGATCTGCTGTCGGTGTCTCGCGCGTAGGTGGACGACTAACGATGCCAATGATGCCGCACATAAGGCAGTCAGGCTACCGAGGGCCAGCACCGTGAGCCGGTCACACTGTGCCTGGCACAGTGTGACCGTTCATCTGGCGTCGCTCTGGGCTGCATAGGTCTTAAATCGCCCTTCGGAACTTTTGGCATTAGGTCGCCAAACGCGGCGATACATTCGCCGCATGAAAAAACTCCTCTCTGCCCTGACCATTGTTGCTGCCCTCGCCTCTTGCAGCGCAAGTGAAACCGATTTCAAAAGTGCGGCCGAGGAAGCCGCTGTCGAGGCGGCAGAAGAAAACAACCCAGAGTTCACCGCCACGGCACAGTGCGATGATCCGTCATCGACTGATGTTGGCACGACGTTCTCGTGCACCGTGACGTTCAACGACGGCGACACTGCGCAGATGAGTGCCGAGATTACTAGTGACGACACTGTCACCATCACCATCGCCGGGGACTGATCGATCGGTTGGCTACGACACCACCACCGGCAAAGCGCTGAACGGCAATGAACGCATGATCTGTGAACGGTCACACTGCGCCTGGCACAGTGTGACCGTTCAGCCGAAACGGGACTGTTCAGCCGAAACGCGAGTGGGCGGCTGCTGCGAGTTGATCGGCAGCCGCCTGGGCGCGCTCGGCCGTCGCTGCTTCGACCATCACACGGATCAGCGGCTCGGTGCCACTCGCCCGCACGAGGACTCGCCCGGTTGCACCGAGCTCCGCCTCGACAACCTCGATCTCGCCAGCGAGTAGAACAGCCACATCTGGGACCCGTTCGCCCACCCGGATGTTGACCAGCACCTGCGGGAGCGACGTCATGGCTTGAGAAGCGATTGCTTCGAGTGTGATTCCTGACCGCTTGACGATGTCAATCAATGCCACTGCCGTGAGCAGCCCGTCGCCAGTCGTTGCATGATCGGCGAAGATGACGTGTCCGCTCTGCTCGCCACCGAGCGAGTAGCCGCCCGCTCCGAGTGCTTCGAGGACATAGCGGTCGCCGACGCCGGTTTCGACCACGTGGATACCCGCGGCTTCCATCGCAAGACGGAACCCCAGATTGGTCATCACCGTGACAACCACGGTGTCGTTGGCGAGTTGACCACGTGCGCGCAGATCAGCAGCGCAGATGGCAATGATGTGGTCACCGTCGACAACCGTGCCCGTGTGATCGACTGCGATCAGTCGGTCAGCATCACCATCAAGGGCGACGCCCAGGTCGGCACCGTGCTCAACGACTGCGGCTGCGACAAATTCCGGATAGGTCGCACCGCACCCGGCATTGATATTGCGTCCGTCAGGCTCGTTGGCAATGACGATCACCTCGGCACCTGCTGCGCGCAGCACGTCAGGCGCCACAACAGTTCCGGCGCCGTTGGCGGTGTCGAGGACGACCTTGATCCCGCTAAGGTCACGCCCGCTTAACATGTCGAGTACGTGTTGGACGTAGTGCGTCGCGTCGTGATGAACGCCGATCCGGCCGATTGAAGTTCCCGGATCGCCGAGCATGCCAAGCGCTGTTTCGATTTGTGCTTCGACGTCGTCGGGGAGCTTCGTGCCACCGGGTGCGAAGAGTTTGATGCCGTTGTCCCCGAAGGGGTTGTGGGAGGCGGAGATAACCGCCCCCATCACACCGAGCCGTTGCGCTTCGAATGCAACGAGTGGCGTCGTTGCCGTCACCATGTCGATGACATCGACGCCCTCGGCGGCGAACCCGGCGGCAAGAGCGGCGCGGAACATTGGGGTGGACTCGCGGGTATCGCCCCCGAGCACGACGATGTCGCGAGGCGCTCGGTCGGTCGAATCTGGGTCATCTGAACCTGCCCCCAAACGCGAAAGAACCTGGGCCGCAGCGCGACCCAGGTTCAATGCGAATCCGGCGGTGAGTTCGGTATTGGCGGCGCCACGGACGCCATCGGTACCAAACTTCATCGCCAGGCTGCGATCAGCGCTTGGTGAACTGAGGTGCCTTACGAGCCTTCTTGAGGCCGTACTTCTTGGACTCCTTCTTACGGGAGTCACGAGTCAGCAAGCCAGCAGACTTCAGCGTGCCGCGGCTCTCGGGATCAAGTTCGAGCAGCGAACGAGCAATGGCCATGCGCAGTGCGCCGGCCTGGCCGCTGATGCCGCCGCCATGGATGCTCGCCGACACGTCGTACGACTCGGTGGTCTCGGTGACCGTGAGGGCCTCCGTGACAACCATCCGCGAGGCGGCGGTTGGGAAGTACACGTCAAGTGTCTTGCCGTTGATCAGGAACTGGCCGGTGCCGGGCCGAAGCTGGGCACGGGCGACGGCGCGCTTGCGGCGGCCGGTGGTTTGGGTCAGGGGTACTGTTGCCATTGTTCTGTGTCCTGTTCTCAGCGGCGCTTCGCGCCAGCGATTTCGAATGTCTTGGGCGACTGCGACCCATGCGGATGGTTCGGGCCTGCGTACACCTTGAGCTTCGTGAGCTGCTGGCGACCGAGCGGGCCCTTGGGGAGCATGCCGCGAATCGACCGGCGAACAGCGTCGGCGGGCTTGCGTGCGTGGAAGTGAGCAAACGACTCGCTCTTGATACCGCCCGGGTAACCCGAGTGGGTGTAGATCATCTGACGATTGGCCTTGTCCGAGGTCATGATGACCTTGTCGGCGTTGATGATGATGACGTGGTCGCCCGTGTCGATGTGCTGTGCGAAGATCGGCTTGTGCTTACCGCGCAGGAGGCGGGCGACTTCGGTGGCCATGCGTCCAAGGACCATGTTCTCCGCGTCGACGACATGCCAGTCGCGGGTGATTTCGCTTGCTTTCGGTGTGTATGTGGCCATGGCCGTTTGCTCGTCTCGATTCGAAGTGGATCCGACTGCAGGTGCAGCATCCAAGGGCGGGCCGCGTAAGCGACCCGGTCCACGGAACCGTGCAATGATACGGCGCGCGTGCTGGCGAGCCAACGTGCGCGCGTCACACACGCACAGGTGCGGCCAGGACGTCATCGATCCACGCCAGCACCCGATCAGCCATTGCGACCGACGAGTACTCGTCATCGACCCGCTGCCGACAGGCCGCACGGTCAATTTCGCCGACTCGACCGACCGCCGCCACGAGCGCATCTATGTCGTCGGCAGGAACCACGAAACCGGTGACACCGTGGTCGATGATCTCGCCAGGACCACCACGGTTGTACGCGATCACCGGAACGCCGACCGCCATTGCCTCGATCGCCACGTTGCCGAATGCCTCGACCCACTTGGGTGTCATCACCAGCGCCGCACAGGAGCCCAACTGCGCCTGCAAGTCGTCGGTCGGCAGGAACCCTTGGTACTCGAGGTTCGCCCGGGGTTGGTCGGCCTGCACCCGGCGCCAGTACTCCTCGTCTTGGAGCATTCCCCAGACGAGCACCCGCTGGCCGGTCCGAGCCGACAGTTCAGCGACGTCCTCCAGGCCCTTCTCCGGCGAAATTCGACCGACGAAGCCAAGTGGAGCGTCGTCAGGCACGGTCAACTGAAGGTCGTACCGCTCCACCACAATGCCGTTGCCGACAACCCTGAAGATAGTCGGGTCAGGAAATGTCGCTGCTTGCGCTGCGCTGTGGACTGCCAGACGACCTGGGCGCAGCCGCTCGACCTCGGTGATCACATGGTCCATGGCCTCGCTGAGCGAACCCATCGACACCACGTGCAGCACGGGGACGTCGAGGAACTGGGTCAGGTAGTACGGCAACCAGTCGTAGGCAAGGTTGATGATCACATCGGCCTCGTGCTGGAGACTTCCGATGTGAGACCACATCGCTGCGAGCACCGAGCCGGCCTGCAACTCTGTCGGGGCATCTCGGCCAAGTCCTTGAGCACTAATTTGCAGCGCTCCATCGACGTGATGGACGCGCTCGCCAACGTGGAGCGAGTTTGCTGGTGCGACCACTTCGACATGGTGACCCCGTAAACCGAGGCCATAAACCAGGTTGTGCAATGTCAGTTCGACGCCGCCACCGATTCCTGAGCCGAGCGCACCGACCGGCGTTGAAGCAATGAGGACACGCAAACCATCCATGTCGTGGTCAACGACTCTGCTGCCCGCCCTATTCCGCCAGCGAGCAGAACCATGTACAATTGTCGTTAATTCGCCATGACTTCTGACCTCACCAAGGAATCCGCCCAGCGTCCGGCCCCGGTGAGGCAATCGAAGCACCTGGCGACTACCGACGTTGCGCCATCCAGCCCGTCGATCGACAGGCTTGCCGACCCGGTTCTGGCAATCGACACATCAGGCGTATTGCGGTATGCCAACGCGCGAGCTGCGGCGGTTCTCGGTTGGGATCCGATAGCGCTGATCGGTGAGTCGATACTTCCCCTCGTCCATCCCGATGACGTCAATCTGGTGGCTGCGTCGATGGCAACCGTCACCGGTAAGGACTACGGCCAGCTCCTCCAGATTCGCGCACTCCACGGTCGCGGCACATGGGTCCACCTTGAACTGCGCGGCGCGATGCAGCAGTCCGACGACGGCGATGACCTGGTCGTGATCGTTGCTCGCCACACGACGGATCGCTACCAGCTCGACTTCGACCAAGGTGACGTCGAGATGCTCCGTTCCGTCATGAACACCATGCAAGGAATGATCACGCTGCTCTCCAAAGACGGGAATATCCGTTCGATCAACGGTGCTGTCACCCGCCTGCTCGGCCACGACCCGGAACTGGTCCGGAACCAGTCATTCAGTTCGTACCTGCACCCCGACGATCGACAGCGCGTCCTCGAACGAGTAAAAGCAATCCCGACGAACGCCTCTGACGACTTCGACGCTCGCCTGCGTTCCAGTGACGGCGTCCACCACGTGTGTGAGTTCACTGTGAGTAGCCATCTTGAGGATCCGGTTGTCAACGGCTACATCGTGAGTGGACGGATTGCCTCAGCACTCGTCGACGCTCGCGAACGCGTCGACTTTCTCGCCGTGCACGACAACCACACAGGGCTTCTCAACCGAGATGGCTTCATGAAGGCTGCCCAAGCCATGACGGCTGACGGCGGGGGCCTCGGCATCTTGGTGATTGATATCGTGAACTTCCGCGGGATCAACGAGCTGTACGGCGAGCCGGTCGGCGATGCTGTTCTGTCTGCTGTGGCGGGACGCCTCGACAGGATTCGCCAGCCTGATTTGATCACCGCACGCCTTGGCGGCGACGAGTTCGTGATGGCGGTTCGGTCCTCGAACGACGCCGCGATCGAGATGTTGCGGGAACGAGTCTGCCGCGACGTCGGCCTTTCGATCACCCTGGATAATCAAGAGGTCAACTTTGCGATCCTCACCGCCACGGCATTTGAGCCGACACCGCGAGCGCTTGAATCCCTGCTCGTGAGTGCTTCCAAAGAGATGATGTCGATCAAGCGCCGCGTCGATCCCGGATCAGGTGGCATCTCATTCGAAGCAATCAACGAGCGTCGTGCGCAGCTCGAACAACTCCGCTCAGCTCTCGACAATGGCGAGATCCTGCCGTTCTTCCAGCCCATCGTCGACGTGCGCGGAACCGTTACGGCAGTCGAGGCACTCGTTCGATGGGTCCATCCGATCCGCGGCGTGCTTGGCGTCGGTGAGATCCTGCCGCTCGCCCAGATGGCCGGGCTCGCCGAAGCAGTCGACGACCATGTGCTGGAAATGGCGTTGCAGTTCGCCCGTCGCCTCGACCAGGCCGGCCACGGGAGCATTGAAGTCCACGTCAACGTCGATCCCAAGGTGATTGCCTCGCCGTCGTTCGGCCACTCCTTCCTGAATCGCTGCGCCCGGCTCAAGACGCGACCCGATCAGGTCGTTGTCGAGATCACCGAGACCGACCTACTCGATCCCGGCGCCATTTCACTGTCCAACATGAACAAATTGCGGCGCGCCGGCACACACGTGGCAATCGACGACTTTGGCACCGGCTACTCCAGCCTTGCGCATTTGCTTGAGTTGCCCGTCGACGGCCTCAAAATCGACCGCCGATTCGTTGCTGGCATCGACCTCGATCCGGCGGCGACAAATCTGACCACGGCGATCCTGAGCCTCAGCAAGAGCCTCCGAATTGCCTGCGTCGCGGAAGGCGTCGAGCAGCCATACCAGCGGGACCGCCTCTTCGAACTTGGGTGCACGGCCTTCCAGGGTTGGCTGTTCTCCCCCGCCGTACCGCCCGAGGAACTCCTGATGATGCTCCCCATCATCGCACCAGCCATCGCCGACGACACCCCGCGACCCGCACCCCTGCGCTGAGGCAGAACCCATTCGTTCGAGGTCAAAGAAGCATGAACCTGAGTCGAGCGTGCTCAACGGGCGGTGAGGGCCGACGCCGAGAATCGAGCGACTCGACCCTGTCTCAGGCTCAGGCGTCCCAGCGGAGGCCGAGAAAGCCGACCGCATGGAAGGTGAGGCCGTGGGGCGGGGCGACCTGGCCAGCGGCGTTGCGGTCGCGCGCTGCGAGAACGGCGGGCATTGCGCCAGTGGCGATTCGACCGAAGCCGACATCGACGAGCGTGCCGACGATGCTGCGCACCATCTGGTGGCAGAACGACGTGGCCGTTACCTCAAAGCGCAACAGGGGCGACGGGTCGAGGTCGCTCCACGGCTCTCGCGTCCAATGCGCTACCTGCAGCGTTCGTTTCATCGACGGCTCGTCGTACCCGGGTCCTGGCTTCGGCTTACGACAAAACGACGAGAAGTCGTGGTCACCCAGGAGGTCGAGCGCTGCGTCGTTCATGGCATCGACATCGAGCGGCGGCCCGAGATGCCATGCGTGACGAGACAGCAGCGGGTTCGGGGAGCGGTCGTTCCAGATGTCGTAGCGGTACGTACGTGACGTCGCCGAGAATCGAGCGGAGAAATCGGTGTCGACCCACTCGGGCTCACGCACCGACACTTCCGGCCGGAGCAGCGCGTTGATGCTGGCCGTCAGCCGATACAGATCAGTGTCGGCTGGAATCATTCCGTTGACGACCTGGCCCCACCCGTGCACCCCAGCATCGGTGCGGCCCGAGCCAACCAGTTCGAGTGATTCAGCTGGCACCCGCACGATCCGAGCGACCGCGTCGGTGAGCAGACCCATGATCGTTCGGACCCCATCGCTCGGGGCGAAGCCACGGAAATCAGTACCGTCGTACGCGACGAGGAGCCGGACGTTTCGCAGCTCTCGCTCCGACTCGTCCGACTCCATCATGCCCGTAGGCCTTCGTTCATTCGATTGTGTTCGAACTCAGACGAGTTCGATGCGGGCCATCTCGGCGTTGTCGCCGTGACGCGTACCCATCTTCAAGATGCGGGTGTAGCCACCCGGGCGCTCCATATAACGCGGTGCGACGTCGTGGACCAGCTTGTAGGTCATTTCTCGGTCACCGAGGAAGGCCTGGATCTGACGGATCCGGTGGACCTGCATCGGGCCCTCTTCTTGAGCCTTTTTGGCCTTGGTGATCAGCTTCTCCGCGATCGGGCGCAGATGCTTGGCCTTCGCTTCGGAGGTGGTGATGGCCTCGGCAGCAAACAGTGACGCTGCGAGGTTGGCCATCATGAGACGCTGGTGGGCTGCAGAGCTACCGAAGCGACGTGAGCGGCGGGGTGTGGGCATGATTCAGATTCCGTTTCTTACGTTCCGGCTGGGACCGTCAGCCGCGAAGCTGGAGGCCGCGCTCGTCGAGCTTAGCCTTCACTTCGTCGAGGCTCTTTTGGCCGAAGTTGGTGATGTTGAGCAGGTCGTCTTCGGTCTTCGTGAGCAGTTCGCCCACGGTGTTGACCTGTGCCCGCTTGAGGCAGTTGTTCGGACGCTCGGAGAGATCGAGGTCTTCGATCGGCAGGTCGAGGTCGGGCGACGACACGGTGGTGTCAACGATTTCGCCGAGCTCGAGGCCTTGCGGCTCGTCACTCATCGTGGCGACCAATTCGCTCAGAGCCTGCAGTGTGGCGCCGGCCGAGGCCAGTGCTTCTGCCGGGCTGATCGAACCGTCGGTGTCGATTTCCATGACGAGACGGTCGTAGTTGGTGGCCTGCTCGACACGAGTCGGCTCGACCGTAAAGGACACACGCCGGACCGGGCTGAAGATGGCGTCGATGGGGATGACGCCGATCGTGCGGTTTTCTTCTTCGCGATTCGACGAAATGTAGCCACGGCCCTGCTCGACCGTGAGGTCGATGGCCAGGCGGCCCTTGGTGTTGAGTGTCGCGATGTGGAGGTCCTTGTTGAGGACCTCGACGTCAGACGGGCATTCGATGTCGCCGGCCGTAACCGCTGCGGCGCCACGAACGTCGAGACGCATGGTGACAGCTTCTTCGGACAAGCAGGTGACGACGACATCTTTGAGGTTCAAGATGATGTCGGTGATGTCTTCAGCGACGCCACCGATCGTGTCGAATTCGTGCAGTGCTTCGTCGAAGCGGACCGACACGATGGCGGCGCCGGGGATCGACGAGAGGAGAGTACGACGGAGCGAGTTGCCGAGCGTGTGGCCGAAGCCGGGCTCGAGCGGGCCGACAGCAAATCGCTGACGGTTATTCGACTCTTCGCCGAGGGCTTCGATGGAGGGACGCTGCATGACGAGCATGGGTGCCGGGGCCTTTCAACTGCAGTATTCGAGAGATGACAAAAATGTCTGGAGACAACGTGCCGGGACAACCGGACGCAAACTGACTACTTGGAGTAGAGCTCGACGATGAGGGACTCGCGGACCGGCACGTCGATGTGTTCGCGCTCAGGGAGCGTGCGCACGGTGACCTGCTTGCCGCCTTCGCCAGCTTCGAGCCAGCCAACGAGGTTGCGATCGAGCGTGTCACGGTTGTGCTGCACGACGATCATCTTCTCGGCCTTGGCTGACAGCGAGATGACCTGGCCCCGCTTGACGCGGAAGCTGGCGATGTCGACACGCTTGCCGTCGACGAGGATCAGGCCATGATTGACGAACTGGCGTGCCTGCGGGCGGGTTGAACCCCAGCCGGCGCGGTACACGATGTTGTCGAGACGGCGCTCAAGGAGCTGCAACAGAATTTCACCCGTCGGACCCTGAAGCTTGTTGGCCTCTTCGTAGGTCTTCTTGAACTGGCGCTCGAGCACACCGTAGATGTACTTGGCTTTCTGCTTCTCCTGCATCTGTGCGAGGTACTCAGAAGAGTTGCCTCGACGACGCGTGCGACCGTGCTGGCCGGGTGGGAACGGACGACGCTCAAGAACGGTCCGACCCTTTTCGTTTTCGAAGATGTTGACGCCCAGCCGACGCGAGATGCGCAGCTTGGGTCCGGTGTAACGAGCCATGATTCAGTCGCTTCTTTTCTCTAGCCGCGCCGACGCTTGGTCATGCGGCAGCCATTGTGCGGAACAGGGGTGACGTCCTTGATCGAGATGACCTCGATGCCAGTGTTCTGGATGGAACGGACGGCGGTGTCGCGGCCCGAACCCGGGCCCTTCACCTGGATTTCGGCGCGGCGCAGGCCGTGCTCTTGTGCGGCGCGGGCTGCCTTCTCGGCGGCCAGCTGAGCAGCGAAGGGCGTGCTCTTGCGGCTGCCCTTGAAGCCCACGGCACCAGACGACGCCCAGGCAATGACATTGCCCTGCGGGTCGGTGATCGAGACGATCGTGTTGTTGAACGTCGACTTGATGTGGATAACACCAGTACTGACGTTCTTGCGGTCGCGCTTGCGGGGGCGACGAGCTGCGGTCTGCTTAGCCATTACTTGCGCACTGCCTTCTTCTTGTTCGCAACCGTGCGCTTCGGACCCTTACGGGTGCGAGCGTTGGTGTGCGTGCGCTGCCCACGGACGGGCAGGCCTTTGCGGTGACGGATACCTTGGAGGCAGCCGATCTCGATTTTACGCTTGATGTCGCCTTGGACATCACGACGCAGGTCGCCCTCGATCTTGAGGTTCTGATCGATGTACGAACGGATCTGGTTGACCTCGTCCTCGGTCAGATTCGACACCTTGGTGTTGGGGTCGAGTTCGAGTGCTGCGCACATGGTCTGCGATGTAGGCAGACCAATGCCAAAGATATAAGTGAGCGAGATTTCCAACCGCTTTTCGCGGGGGATGTCGACGCCAGCAATACGTGCCATTGTTCTTTTAACCGTGCTTCCTGTTCAGCCTTGACGCTGTTTATGACGAGGGTTGGTGCAGATCACCATGATGCGGCGATGGCGACGAATCACCTTGCAGTTGTCGCACATCGGCTTGACGCTGGGTCGTACTTTCATGGTTTCTCTCTACTTGTACCTGTACGTAATACGGCCTCGGGTGAGGTCGTAAGGGGTGAGTTCCACCTGCACTTTGTCGCCAGGGAGAATACGGATGTAGTGCATCCGCATCTTTCCGGAGATGTGAGCCAACACTTCGTGGTCGTTTTCTAGCTTGACCTTGAACATTGCGTTCGGAAGTGATTCGAGGATCACGCCCTCGAGCACGATCGCATCTTCTTTTGGCTTTGGCAGGGGCTTCTCCTCACCTGTATGGATCCGGGCGATTGATTTTCGGTGTTTCACGACGACCGTGCGCACAGGCACGCTCGCGCGGCCTGCGGGCAGACCGGCATGCCATGATAGCGGCGCATTTCGCGAACCGAAGCGCGAAATCCGCGGACTTCCCTGTGACCTGTGATATCAGCCGTCAGGTCGCGCACACGTTCGGTGTTCGCGCGGTGTTCGCGTGGCAATTCTGGCTGACAACCCCACCAAAACCTCCCGTCAGGGGTGTTCGTGGCCGTTTAGTCGAGCGGGGTAAAAATGGTGCCGCGCAGGAGGCCGGTGACGCCATCGATGGCTCGGCGATGCTGTTCGGGCGACATTCCGACGGTTTCGGTCAATCCGATCAGCACAGTGCGCACGAATTCGACCATGGCCGGCTTTGCGAGCGGCGTAATCTCGCCCGTGGCAATGCCGACGTCGACGATGTCGACGAAGAACTGCTCACGTGCTTCGGCGTAACGAGCAAGTTGCTCGGCAACTGCAGGATGACGGCGGGTGTCGGTCCGGACCGCACCAACGAAGCCGGCCAACGACGGATCTTCGACACCCATTTGGTGGGATGCCTCCAGCACTGCTGTCAGCTTGCCAAGAAAGTTTTCGGAGCTGCCGACCGCGTCTTGGAAACGCGTGTAAATCGTGCGCTGCATGTCGCGGTCGACCTCGAGATACAGATCAAGCTTCGATTCGACGTAGTGGTACAGGGCGCCCGTCGTGATACCAGCCGCTGTGGCCACGTCTTTGTTTGTCACGGCGCCGTACCCGCGTTCAGCGAACAGGCGACGAGCGGAGTCAAGGATGGCCCGCTTCGTGTCAGCCGAATCGGTTGCCGGCGGACGACCACGGCGACGAGCAGGCGACGGCTTCGTGTCACCTGCTGTCTCGCCTGTCTCCGTCACAGCTCCAGTATGAACGACGGCCCACCGATTCTTCGGCTCGGAACCACCCAGCTCAACGCGCGAGACCAATCAACATCGGTCCAAGCCAACGGTCGACGACCTCGCGGGCGCTGCGCTCGGTCAGGTGCGTGCCGTCGGGCCGCCAGTTGGCGTCGTCGGTCACTCCAGCAGCTTCCGCCCACCCCGCCAGGTCGACGACAGTCACTTCCGGCCCAAGTTCCTGGGCGACCAGATCGAGCGCAGTACGCAGGGCGTCCCACCGGTCGACGGAGAACGCGACGTAGTGCGCCACGAAGCCGACCGATGGTGGTGGTGCAATAATCGCGATCCGACCGACGCCCAGATCGAGAAGGTCGAGCACCGCTTGGCGGTAGCGACCAGCAAGCCGCGCCAAGTACCGGGTGTCAGTCGGGTCAAGGGGCCCCTCGGAAACCGTCCACTGGCGATCAGCCACGTCAGCAACCGTGACCATCAGCGCGACCACATCAGGCTGGAACTTCTTGACCATTGACGGGAGCTCGACGTGGAACGTTTCAATGCTGCGAGCGGTGAACGATGTGTTATCCCAGCTCGTCACCTCCCCGCCCCGCAGTAAACCGCAGCCTTGGCACCAGAGCAGGTCGGAGGTCGCGTGCTCGCGATGGTCGAGCGTCCATTCGGCCAACGCTTGGCCCACATAGAACGCTGTCGAATCGCCAATCGTCAGCAACCGAACTGGCCGAGATAACGGCGGACCGAGCGCGATGTCGAGGACGAATGGTTCGGCCAGCAACGCTGGCGCAAAATCTCTACCAGGCTCCTCAAGCTCAGCCGTATCGGCGGAAACCGTGGCGTCGATCGAATCCTGCACCTCTGCATCAGCGAGGTCGACTTCTGCAGACTGCGGCGTGGCCAACTCAGGCAGCAACACTCGGGCGACCGGCTCCAGAGGAGCAAGTGAATCGACGGGTTGAGCGGATGCCGATGCGAGAACGTCTGCGTCGGCTTCAAGGAATCCACGGGAGAACGGGAGAACCGCAACGGTGAGACTTGCAACGACCATGGCGCCCGCGGCCCCACGAATCGTGCCCCGCACCGGCCAGGACGCTGACCGGATCGGCCGTTCGATAAACACGAACGACGCCGTCGCTATGACCAACGTCGCGAGCGCTGCAAGGGCAAAGCGCCACGGCTCAGTCAAAGACCATCCCTGCTGACGGAGCCATACGAAGACCGGCCAGTGAAACAGATAGACGCCATAGCTGATCTAACCGAGTTTGACCAGTAGCTGAGTCGACAGCGCTCGGCGGACCGGACCTGCGACCTGCAAGCTCCAGATCAAGGCAGCGGAGACGATGGCGAGCGGAGCGAACAACCCGGAATATGCCGGCCCGGACGATGTCGGCAGGACGACGGCCAGCGCCACGAGTATCCCGGCAACCGGAACGGCGAGCACTCCCGCCCACGCGGGTACCGCCCAACGCTGGAGTGCCCCGGCCAATGCCGCCCCGGCCAGGAGTTCGCCGGCGCGCATCGGCGTGGCCCAATACGCGACGTCATTGCTCAGCACGAGCGCGGCAACTGGCGTCGCAACTGCAGCGCCGAGGAACAACAGCGGCAGGACGCTCGACCATCGTGTGACTCGGCGAGCGAGGAGCGCGACCGTGAGGGGCCACAGTAGGTAGAACTGCTCTTCGATGGCCAGCGACCAGTAGTGCTCGAGCGGCGAGACGAAGATTGCCGAACCGGCAAATACATCGGTGTAGCTGGTGTTCCCGCCAATCTTCACCCAGTTAAAAACATGTGTCGCTGCACCGAGCAAGTCAGTCCGCAACCCGGGCACTTGGTCGAACTGCCCCGCGAGCCGGGCAACGCTGACCAACGCGAGGCACACCAAACTCGCTGGCAACAGCCGCTTGGAGCGTCGGGCAATGAACGATCCGAGCGCGATGCGCCCCGTCCGCTTCCGCTCGTCGATCAGGAGCGTGGTAATCAGGAACCCCGAGAGCGTAAAAAGATCGAGACACCGAATTAGCCCCCGCCCATCCAACCAAAGCCCGCGTGAAAGCACAGGACCATCGCAACGGCGAACGCCCGAAGCCCGTCGAGGGCTGGTTGATAGCCGAGGGCCGCAGACCGCGAATGTCGAACTCGTTCACCCAGTCTCGGCACTGCGTCACGATGGTGGCGATATCGGAGCGCGGTCATTCCGAACGTGGCGTGCAGCCTGCGGGCTGCTCGAGGCACCACGGCCTCTCTCCCGGAATCCGATGGCGATTCGCTGCGACCAACGCATACGCCTGGTCGAGGAGCCAGGGAGCGCCAGGGACTTTCCATGCAAAGACGGGCCACCGAGCCTGGCGCCCCACGGAGAGAGCCAGTGCGATTGCTCGTGCTCCACCAACCTTGACGCCGCCCTCGGCAACGGTCCAGGCTGCGAGGTCACCCTCGGCCTCACTCACCCCGGTGACGCTGCGTTGACCCGTTGCCTGAGAGGCGACGATGTCGAGCCGGTCAAGCTTGTCGAGGCGTCGCATCCAGCGAGCGCTACGTGTGCAAAAGCCTCAATACCCGTCGAAGATGAGCGTGGCACGCTCGGGTCGTCGATCAGGAAGTTGCCCGAAGCCGATGACACTCACAGGATCAGTCTGCCAGCTACGGGCTAAATACGATTGGCTTCGACGGCCTTCACCATGCGGGCGAAGACTGCGTCAGGGTGGCCGACACCGTTGATAACGACGAGCCGGTTTTGATCGCTGAAATGCTTGACCAGCGGGAACGTCTGCTCTTCATAGAGGTCAAGGCGACGATTCACCGAATCTTCGGTGTCGTCGTCACGCTGCAACACATCGCCGCCGCACACATCACAGATCCACGGGCTCGGATCATTACCGGTTGCCGTGTAGTTGGTACCGCAGTCTCGACAGACACGACGCGACGAAATGCGTTCGAGGACAATCTCGCGGGGGACGTTGAGGTCGAGGACCACGTCGATCGGACGACGCTGTTCGGCAGCGATCTCGTCGAGCTGGAGGGCCTGCGCCAAAGTGCGTGGGAAGCCGTCGAGGATATATCCCCGTGAACTGGCATCGGCTGCACCGAGACGTTGGCGGACGATACCGATCATGATGTCGTCGCCAACGAGGCCGCCCGAGTCCATGACTTCTTTGGCCATCAGGCCAAGTTCGGTTTCTTCACGAACCGCAGCGCGCAGCATGTCGCCAGTTGAGATGTGCGGAACGACGAAGTGACGCGACAAGCGAACACACTGTGTTCCCTTGCCCGCGCCCTGTCGGCCGAGAATGATGAGGCGAGCGCCCGGAATCATCAGGGGCGTCCTACTTCAAGAAGCCCTCGTAGTTGCGCAGCGTGAGCTGACTGTCGATCTGGCGCATCAATTCAAGCGCCACGCCGACTGCGATCAGCACGCTGGTACCAGCGAACCCGAAGGAGTTCACGTCCGCAGCGATCAGCAAGATGTACGGCAGGATCGCAATGATCGCCACGAAGACAGCGCCGGGCAGAGTGATTCGGTTGACAGCTTTACCGAGATATTTCTCGGTCTGCATGCCAGGTCGGATGCCGGGGATGAAGCCACCCTGCTTACGCAACTGGTCAGCCTGACGAATCGGGTCGAACGCAATCGAGTTATAGAAGTAGGCGAAGGCGATAATCATCAGTGCCAGCAGCGTGATGTACACCACGTTTTGCGGGTTGACGATGTATTGGTCGACGAATCGCTGAACGGTACCGCGCCATCCGTCGCCGCCGCTGCCGCCAAGCACGTTCGAGCCAATGACCGGCAGGAGCAAGATGGAGCTGGCGAAGATGATCGGGATCACGCCGGACTGGTTGACCTTCAACGGGATGTATGTGTTCTGGCCGCCCATCATGCGACGACCGACGACACGTTTCGCAAACTGCACTGGAATGCGACGCTGGCCCAACTCGACGAACACCACCGCCACAATGATCCCAAGGGTCAGGACCACCATCGCAACAAACCAGAAGACTTTGTTCAGCTGCAAGATGCCCCAGAAACCGCCAGGAAGTGACGCAACGACGGAGGCGAAGATCAGCATCGAGATGCCGTTACCAATACCGCGTTGGGAGATCATCTCGCCCATCCACATCAGCACTGCGGTTCCAGCCACGAGGGTGGGGATGATCAGGTAACCACGAGGCCAAACGCCATCGGGCAGGAGTGGCACGGTCGGGGCGGCGCTGGCGGCAGAGAAGAACGCCGTGCCTCGCCCCGTACCGAAGATGAACACGAGACCTGTTGACTGGAGCGTCGACAGGGCAATCGTGACGTAACGGGTGTACTGCGTGATCTTGCGTTGTCCCACAGCGCCGTCCTGCTGCAGCTCTTCGAGCTTCGGAATCACGACTCCGAGCACCTGCATAATGATCGAGGCAGTGATGTAGGGCAAAATGCCGAGCGCAAAGATCGAGAAGGACTCGAAGGCGCCACCGGAGAACAAGTTGAGGAAGCCAAGGGCCCCCTGTTCGCTCGACTGAGCACGCAACTGTTCGATGGCGATGCCATCGACGCCTGGCACTCGAATGGCGACACCAAGTCGGTAGACGATCACCAACAAAATGACGAACATGAGCTTATTGCGCAAGTCCGAGATCTTGAAGATGTTCAAGAGATTCGAAATCAAAGGAAACAGCTCCCGGTCGGGGTGACGGTCGAGTCAGGCATCAAAACGCCTGCGGTTCAAACGTCCGCTGACCGTACCAGGACGAGCAAGAGCTCGGCGGGCAGGTCAGGGGACGATGAAGATGAGTTAGCGGTTGGCGAACTGGTTGCCCTGCACTGGAGGACGACCGGCCTTGCCTTCTTCCTTGAACGGAAGCGTGACGAGGGTGACCGAACCACCAGCGGCCTCAATGGCCGCAATAGCAGACGCAGATGCGCCATGAGCGTGCACGTTCACCTTTGTGGTGATCTCACCACGAGCAAGGATCTTCGCGAAATCACCCTTTGTGAGCAAACCGCTCTCAACGAGGGCGTCGAGGTCGATGTCAGCACCGACCTTTTCAGCCAGGTCGTTGAGGGCGTGCAAGTTGATCGCCTGGTACTCGACGCGGAACGGGTTGTTGAACCCGCTCAACTTCGGAACACGCTGCTTGAGGGGGGTTTGACCACCCTCGAAGCCACGGGCAACGGTGTTACGGGCGCGCTGGCCCTTGGAACCACGGCCGGCAGTCTTGCCGCCCTTGCCGCCGGTACCACGCGCCTTGCGCTTGCGGCTTCTGTTCGACCCGGGTGCGGGTGCGAGGTCATGAACCTTCATGTTCAGCTCTCTTCCGTGACGTTTTCAGTGACAACGATGAGGTGCGGAACTCGGGCGATCATGCCGCGAATCTCCGGACGATCAGGAAGCGTGTTGGTGTTGCCAATCCTGCCGAGACCGAGCGCCCGCAGCGTGCCGCGGTGCTTGGGCTTGGTGCCGATGGCTGACTTGATCTGCTTCACATGAATCTCGCTCATGATGTGGCTCCTGCTTCAACCGGCGCTGCTGTCTTCTCTGTCGAGGAGTCAGCTGCAGGCTTCTTGTTGCGTTCGTTGTATGCGTTGAGCAGACCCTTGGGGATGCACTCTTCCGGCGTGAGACCGCGGCGGGCCGCGATCTCGTCGGGACGCTGCAGGGACTTCAGGCCCTGAATCGTCGCACGAGCAACGTTGATGTGGTTGGCTGAGCCGAGCGACTTCGACAGCACGTCGTGCACGCCGGCTTCTTCGAGGATGACACGAGCAGCACCGCCAGCGATGACGCCGGTACCGGTTGCTGCTGGCTTCATCATCACTCGTGCGCCGCCGGTCTGGCCGAGCACGGGGTGGATGATCGTTGAGCCGGCCATCGGGACCTCGAAGAGATTCCGACGAGCTTCCTCGGTGCCCTTCTGGATCGCCAACGGCACTTCCTTGGCCTTGCCGTAGCCGAGACCGACCTTGCCGTTGCCGTCACCAATCACCACGAGTGCGGTGAAGGAGAAGCGACGACCGCCCTTGACGACCTTGGCGACGCGGTTGATGGTGATGACGCGTGACTCACGCAGACCATCGGGATCCTCGCGGCGGTTATCGCCACGACCATCACGGTTGTTGTTTCCAAAAGCCATCAGAATTCCAGTCCTGCTTCACGTGCGGCGGATGCTACGGCTGCGATGCGGCCGTGGTAGGCGAAGCCACCTCGGTCGAAGACGACCTTGTCGATACCAGCGGCCTTGGCGCGCTCGCCGATGAGTTCGCCAATCTTGGTTGCGGCTTCGACGCTCGAACCTGTACCTGCGGAACGCAGTTCAGCTTCGTTTGTCGACGCGGATGCAACAGTGACGCCCGCATCGTCGTCGATGACCTGCACCGAGAGGTGCTTGTTCGAACGGAACACTGCGAGACGAGGACGTGCCGCTGTGCCGTGAATCTTTTTGCGTACACGGCGATGGCGACGGATGCGTCCGTTGCGGCGTGCTTGTGCGATCTTCGTCATAACTACTTCTTTCCTGCCTTGCCGGCCTTGCGGACGACGCGCTCGCCGAGGTACCGGACACCCTTGCCCTTGTACGGCTCGGGTTTGCGAAGGCTGCGAATGTTGGCGGCCACCTGGCCGACTACTTCCTTGTCGATGCCGGACACGATGACCTGCGTCTGCGCCGGGAGCTCGAACGAGATCCCTTCGGGCGCTTTGACATCGATGGTGTGGCTGAAGCCGAGGCTCAGACGAATGTCTTTGCCCTGTGCTTCGGCTCGATAACCGACGCCAACGATTTGGAGTTCTTTCTTGAACCCCTCGGTGACGCCGAGAACCATGTTGTTGACGAGGCTCCGGACGAGGCCGTGGAGGGCCTTGCTCTTGTGCTCATCGTTCGGGCGGACGCAAGTGAGCGTGTCGCCGTCAACGTCAATGGTGATGCCGCCCGGGATTTCACGGTCAAGTGCGCCCTTCGGGCCCTTCACCGTGATGTGGGTGCCGACGATGGTGACATCGACGCCTGCGGGCACCTGGATGGGTGCTTGTCCAATTCGTGACATGAGTGGTTCCTTACCAGACGTAACAGAGGACTTCGCCGCCGACCTTGCGCTTACGCGCTTCCCGGTCGGTCATGAGCCCCTTGCTGGTGGACAGGACAGCGACACCCAGGCCACCGAGTACACGAGGCACATCGGTGGAGCTGCGGTAAACCCGCAACCCGGGGGTCGAAATGCGGCGGAGGCCCATGATCGTGCGATCACGGTCTTCGCTGTACTTCATAGTGATGGTGAGCGTTTCACCGACGCCGCGAGGCGACGGTGCGGTCTCGAAGCTCGTGATGTAGCCCTCCTTCTGGAGGACCGCAGCGAGTGCGACCTTTT
>JBNMOS010000050.1:0-21577 GCA_051275435.1 Ilumatobacter sp. | reverse complement strand
TCCAGGGGCCGGGTCGATCGAACCTCCGACGACGCCGCAGGAGCGCTACGCGCAGCCAGGCACCTCATCGTCTTCTGCGACGGGGCGGTACCTCACCGACACCCCCTCAGCCGTCGCAGTCAGATTGGTGTCACTGTCAGAAAGCATCACTTCGAGCACGATCAGCTCTTGCCCGCCTTCGATGGCCTCTGCCCATTCGGCAGGCATCCAATCACCGGGCTGCGTTGCTTCATCGGTGATCCAGAGCGTGTCGTTCACGGCAGGTCCAAGCACCCGGACGCCGCAATGCGTTCCAACAACCAACGCGTACGCCTCACCCACCGGCAAGGAGTCACCGGGTTCGAGTGTCGGGAGAAGGGCATCAATCGAATTTGCAGGGCCGCTGAAGGTCTCGGACGGATCCTGATCGGAGCAGCCTGCAGCCAGAACTCCGACAGCGACGGCCAAAGCCAGCCTCAGACCTCGTTGACACCCCACGACATCGATAATAGTCGTCGCCCGATCAGCTGAAGTCCGCGACGAACGCTGACGCGACCATCCCACTGAGCCGACCGCGGCGCAGGGGCCGTAGCCTGCCGCGATGAACGACTGGACACCCGAGACCTGGCTGATCGCTGCGGGGCGCAACCGCACACCAGGTGAGCCGCTCAACGTGCCGCCGGTACTGGCCTCGAACTTCTACCTCCCGGACGATCGGGTGTACAGCCGATCAGACGGCACCCCGACGTCAGACGCACTCGAAGAACTCCTCGGCGGCATGGAAAACGGTAAGGCGCTGTCGTTCGCATCGGGGATGGCGGCCGCTGCTGTGATCCTCCTTCGGCTGCCGGTGGGCTCCACCATCGCCGTGCCTGTCGACCCGTATCACGGCGTTGCCGGCATCGTCAACGAAGGCGAAGCCCAAGGTCGGTGGACCGTCCTCAGGCTCGATCAGGCCGACACACCGGCGTGGCTCGACGCGCTGCAGACCTGCGATCTCGTCTGGCTGGAAACGCCGGAGAACCCGCTGATGACGGTGGCTGACCTGCCGACCATCTGCGCGGCACCGCGTCGCGAGGGCACGATCGTTGCGGTCGACAGCACCTTTGCGACGTCGCTCAACCAGCAGCCGCTCGACCTCGGTGCCGACGTCGTGATGCACTCGGCCACGAAGTTCATCGGCGGACACTCCGACCTACTGGCCGGCGTATTGATCACCCGGAACGACGAACTGCTCGAAGAGTTCCGCCACCGACGACTCCTGTACGGGGCCACGATCGGCGGGATGGAAGCGTTCCTGACGATCCGGGGGGCACGCACCATGGCACTCCGGATGGAACGAGCACAACAGAACGCCATGGAATTGGCAATGCGGCTTGAAGGACACCCCGAGATCAGCCGCGTGCTGTATCCCGGCCTGCCCAGCCACCCGACGCATGCCGTGGCAGCGACGTTCATGACCGGCTTCGGCGCCATGATGTCGTTCGAGACGATCGGCGCCGGTGAGCGGGCGACTGAGGTGTGTAACCGGATGGAACTCGTCAACCATGCAACCAGCCTCGGCGGCGTCGAAACCACGATGGAACGCCGCTCGGTGATTCCTGGTCAGGAGCGGATCCCCCCGACGCTCATCCGCTTGAGTGTCGGATGTGAACAGGTCGACGACCTCTGGGCCGACTTTGTGCAGGCCCTCGCCGCATCCTGACGAGCCCTCCCGCCCCACATTCGGCGTAGTTAGGGTTGCTTTACAACTTCCGGTGGCATTACCTTTCGGACCGTGAGTCTGGATGAGGCCATACGTGTCGCCGAGTCGACTCCCTGCGCGCTCCGGCGCAGCGCAACGCTGTCGGCCCTCACGCTCCAGCAGCTGCGTGCCTTCGGTGCCCGGACCGCGGTAATCGCCGGAGATCGCGCTATCGCGTACGACGAACTCGCTACACGCGTCGCCGATCGAATCGCCGACTACGGCACGAACCAACGGCATGTCGAAGTCATCGTGGCCCGCCCCGACCTCGACACCGTGGTCGATTTTTTGGCCGCCATGAACATTGGGAACCCCGTCGCGCTCGCGCCCGACGCCACCGCAGCTGCGCAACTCGAAGCACGGTTCGGCGACACAAAACCTGACGAGATCCATCCTGATCTGGCGCTCCTGATGAGCACGTCGGGCACGACTGGCACGAGCAAGCTGGTTCGGCTCTCGAAGACCGCCGTGACGTCCAATGCAATCGCCATTGCCGACTACCTCGCACTCGGCTCGGATGACCGGGCGATCACCGCGCTGCCACTGCACTACTGCTACGGCCTGTCGGTGCTGACATCGCATCTTGCTGTCGGAGCCTCCGTCGTGCTGACAGAGGCTTCGGTCGTCGACCCGTGCTTCTGGGCAGCGGTCGACCGGTGGAACGTCACCGGCCTCGCCGGCGTCCCGTACACATTTGAGTTACTCGATCGCCAACGCTCTACCGGCGTCGAACGGCTCGCCGCCTCGTCGCTGCGCTACGTGACCCAGGCCGGAGGTCGCCTCGACCCGGCAGCCGTCGATCAACTCGTCCGCCTCGGCGACCAACACGACTTCGACATGTTCGTGATGTACGGCCAGACCGAGGCCACGGCCCGGATGGCGTACCTCGACCCCGACGCTGCGCGAACCTGGCCAGGTTCGATTGGTCGACCGATTCCTGGAGGCTCCATCAAGTTGCGACCCGTCCAAGACGCCGAGCCTGGCATCGGTGAAATCGTCTACAGCGGACCCAACGTCATGATGGGCTACGCAACGTGCGGCGACGATCTCGCACGGGGCCACGACTTCGACGAATTGCCGACCGGGGACCTCGCACGGTTCAACGAAGCAGGGCTGTTGGAAATCGTCGGACGGGCAAATCGCATCGTCAAGGTGCACGGCCTGCGCACAGACCTCGATCACCTCGAGGCCGATCTGGCGAGCTGCGGTATCACCGCGATCTGCACCGGTGACGACAGAGGAATCGTCATCGCCCGGCTCGACGAGACAACCAATTCAGTTACCCACGACACCGACCTGCTCGACGCCACTGCACGACTGGTCGCCATTCCGCCGGCGCTATTGGATGCCGTCGCGTTGCCAGCATGGCCCCGAACACCGTCCGGCAAAATCGACCTGCCGTTGGTTACTGCTGCAGCGCGATCGGTCCCACACGCGGACACCGGCAGGGACGCCACAGTGCAGGACGCATTCGAGTCGATCGTTGGGCCGGTGAGTTCACCCTCGACACAGACATTTGCCTCGCTTGGGGGCGACTCCTTCAGCTACGTCGAGATGTCGATCCGGCTCGAGACGCTCATCGGCTCGCTCCCCGCTGACTGGCACCTCCAGAGCGTCAGCAAATTGACTGCCCTGGCCGGCGATTACGAGCCGAGTGAATCAAAGCGATGGGCTCGCCTCGACACCAGCGTGGTGATCCGAGCGCTCGCGATCGTGCTGATCGTCTGCACCCACATGGGGCTGTATCGACTTCCCGGCGGTGCGCACACACTGCTTCTGGTCCTCGGCTACAACGTTGCGCGCTTTCAGCTCAGTTCCGCAGATACGCCTGGCCGCCTCCGCAAGGTATCGACAACCATTGCGCGGGTCGCTGTTCCGACGGTGGCCTGGATCGGCACGCAGATGGTCTTGTTCGGCGGGTACAGCCTCGGAGCCCTCTTCCTCGTCAACAACTATTTCGGTTCCGCCTGGCGCCGCGACGGCCGCTGGGAGTACTGGTACTTCGAGACCTTTGTGCAATCGATGATCGTGATCGGTCTGCTGTTTGCGATTCCGGCAGTTCGTCGGGCTGAACGCCGGACGCCGTTCGAGTTCGCACTCGCCGTCGTTGCCGTCACGCTGGTCTTCAGGTTCCAGATCATCGAAGTCGGCGACTCGTACAACTCGATGTTCCGGCCGCACATGGTCGCGTCATTCATCGCACTCGGTTGGGCCGCGCAGCGCGTCCGCCATGTCTGGCAGGGTCTCCTGGTCACAGCGCTTCTGGTAGTGACCAGCGTGGGATACTTCGGCCAGGTCGACCGGGAATGGCGAATCATCCTGCTCGGGGCCGCGCTCATCTGGCTGCCAACGATTCCGGTCCCACGGCTCGCGGCGAGGCCGATCGGCGTGATCGCAGCAGCCTCGATGCACATCTTCCTGATCCACTGGCAAGTCTGGCCCCTGTTCACCCCGTGGCTCGATCGTCACGTGGCGTTGGCCGCGACGCTCGCAACCGGCGTCGCGGTGTGGTGGACCTTCGACCGAATGGGTTCGACAGTACGACAGCACCGGAGTACAGGGCCCACCTAGACGAGCACGGACAGCGTTCATGATCTAGCATTGAGTGATGGAAACAGTCGCCGTTGATCAGGACGGCCGCCGACTTCGGCGAGATCGAAACCGCCAATCAGTCATCGATGCCTACATCGGCCTGCTGGGAAGCGGGGTGCACGAGCCGACCCGCGACCAGCTGGCGGCAGCCTCCCGTATCTCTGGACGGTCGATCTATCGATACTTCCCCGACGATGGCGCACTGATCTCAGCTGTCGCCGACCACCTCATTGATCGGTTCGGTCCGACACTCGCTCGGGACTACAACGAAGGCGACACCCTCGCGGAACGCATCCTGTCCTTCGTGGCAGGACGACTGCGGGTGTACGACCTCACGGCGCCGATCACCCGAGCAGCGCGCTCCGTTCGCGCCAACGACGAGAACGTCACTCGCGCGTTTCGACTGGTCCGCGACAGCGCCCGCGCACATCTCCGCGAACAGTTCGCACCCGAACTCGAACAGTTGAACAAGTACGAACGCGACGAAATGATCACACTGCTCCACATGCCATTCCTCTTCGACAGCATCGAATACGCGCACGGGGTGCACGAAAATCGCGACGCAGTGACGCGGATCCTTCAGCAGCACATGCACCGTCATCTTGGAGAGCAGTAACCAGCGGTACCCCGGCGCAGCGTCAGCCCAGATATGCGTCAGCCCAGATATGCGTCAGCCCAGATAACGGTCAAGCAGATTGGCTGTCACTTGCTGGACCTCGGGATCGTCGCTGAGTCCAAATGCCCAGTCCGTCGTACCGATCACGACGACTTCGCCACCGTCGTCACCAAACGGTTCGACGACCATCATCACCGAATTGCCATGTCGAACACGCGCCAGGCTGTCGGCGTCGACACGCCCGTGCAGCCGAGACGCTATGAACTCGAGGTCGCCCTGGTCGCTGAGCGCTGAAATCGACGCCGGATACTCGCCCATTCCAACGTTGCTCGACGGAGTGAATGCAACGACGACCGTTTGCTCGCCGCTCGGCGCATTGGCGTGGGGCCGAGTGATCGGAAGCTGGTAATCGTCGAGGTCGAGCAGCCGACCGGTCGTCTCATACCCGACAACGCCGTGCTTGGCGCCGAGCACGTCGCCGTAGCGGAGGCCTGTACCCGCGACCAACCAGTGGTCGGCTCGATAGACCGTGTAGCCGCCCGATCCGCGCGGCGTGGCCTGTCCGAAGCGGCTGTACAAACCCCAGGCCGAACCGGCGCCGAACAGCGACCACTCAGGGTTCGCAATGATCGGATCGCACCACATGCCAGACATCTCCGCCTCACGGCCTTCGGCCATTACCGGATCGGTGTCGTGCGCGGAGTACTTGTGGCAGACCATCGCATTGCCTTCGAGGCGGACTTGCCAGAACATGGTGTTGCCCGACATCGACGCGATGTTGGCGCCCCGCTCGACGTGCCGTTCGAGTGTCCTTCGCTGCGACGCCGACCAGTACTCGTCGTGTCCGACATCGATGAACAGGTCATAGCCGTCGAGCGCGTTCGGGTCTTCCAAATCGCTCGAAACGCAGTAGTCGAACCGGTAGCCAGCTCGTTCGGCCCACTCGACGAATCGTCGCTCATGGGCAAACCATCCGGTCGAGCCGATCGCAGCTGGGTAGCCGTGCGCGAACCGGTACTCCTGGAAGCAGTCGCCGTTGACGTCGGGCTCTTCGCCCCAGCGCGTCGGCCGTGACTTCCGATCGTCCCGATCGACCTCCGGCCGGCTGAGCATCCCGCGACTCCATGGCCGCTCGAAGCTGACTTGATTGCCGCCGGTGTACAGGCTCTTGCCACCCCAGGTGTTGTATGCGTTCCAGGTGTTCGTCGACAGCATGAGCACAGCGCTCGCACGGTCGTCCGGGTTGCCGGTGACAACAAAGCCGCAGTACGAAACGTCACGGCCAAACGCAGCTCCCACCGCGGTGACCGTCACCAGATAGAAGCCCGACCGCCAGGTCGGGTCGGCAGCAATCGACAGCGCGGCTGGCCAGCGACATCCGTTGCTGTCGGCATCACTCGGTGGCAGCGTCGACACGCCGGGGTTGCCGAGCGATTTCCACACGACGTCACGTTCGCCGCCCCACCGTTCGACGACCACGTCGAACGTGGCGGCCCTGGTCGAAACGTGGAGGTCGATCGAGCCGCCGGGCGCTGTGCTCAGCTGCGAGCAGTAGCTCTCGATTTCGTCGTAGAAGGTGATGTTGTCGGTCATGTCGTTGCGTAATCGATCAGGCTGCGTTGACAGCGTCGTCGACGATGTCATACAGCTGGCCCGCGAGGGCGTTGCCGTCACCGGACGTCGACTCGACGACGAGGTATGCGCCATAGCCGTCTTCCAGATCGAGCCACGGAACCGCTCCGTAGGCGCCGGCATCGCTGATTCGACCACTTTCTCGGTCGATCCACCAGCCCATGCCGTACCCCGTTTCGACACCACCGGCTGAGCCGTCGTAGGCCGCAGCGATCCGGTCGGCGTGCATCGTGTCGAGCGCATCCTGGGAGAGCACCTGCTCGTCCCCACACATGCCGCCGCGCAGATGCATAAGCAGCAGTTGGCCGTAGTCGGGGGCCGTGATGTAGGCGCCGCCTTCGAGGTTTGGATTGTCGGTGGCGATCAACGTCGACGGGTCGGAGTTGAACTCGACCGGGTAGTTGAAGCCTTCACCCATCTGCGTGAAGTGGTTGTTAAACGCCAGTGAGTCGACACCGCACGGCTGGACGTAGGTCTCGTCGATCAGTTCGGCCCAGGACTTGCCGGACACTGCTTCGGCCACAGCGCCAGCGACTTGCCACTGTGCACCGCCGTAGTTAAACGCAACGTCGGGCCCCGTAATCACGTCGTCGTCTTCCGGCGAGGTGAAGATGCTCTCGGCGCAGTCTTGCAGCGTGCCTGCCGGGAGGAACTGACAGATATACGGCAGGTAGCCGAAGTCTGGGAACAACCCGAGGAGACCCGAGCTGTTCGACAGGAGCTGCGCTGGCGTGATCTCCGGGTTGCCCGACCCCCAGTCGACGGCGTCAGCAACTGGCGCGTCGATGTCGAGGAGGCCATCGTCTTGCAGGCTCAGCAGCACGCCGGCGACGAGCATCTTGCTCGACGATGCAATGAGTGAGGAACGTTCCGGGCCAAACTCGCCCCAGTACCGCTCGAGGATCACGCCGTCGTCAGCATCGACGATCACGAGGCCGGCACCGTTCAGGCCGCGGTCGTCAACGAACGCCTGCACAATCGGTTCGACCGCAGCAAAATCGTACGCGGCCGATTCGGGTTCCAGCACGGTCACGACCGGGTCTGGTTCCGGCTCGGTCGCAACCGGGTCAGCGGCTGGCACCGGTTCGGTGGTGGGCGCCTCTGCTTCGGTCACGGGCGGCTCGGCGGCTGGAGAGACAACCTCATCGTCACTGCCAGCGCAGGCTGCGAAACCCAGCGCAGCAACGATCGAGAGAGACAGGAATCGGCGGCTCTGCACGTACCCGACCGTACAACGCCGTCACCGGTCGGCTGAGGTCGAGTTCTGATTGCTGCCAACGACCCCACGCCGCTTTCGAACCCGCTTTCGAACCCGCACTCGATCCTCCACCCTCCCTCCACACGATCCTCCACTCGATCCTCCACACGATGGCGATTTCGCCGCCGGGCCATCCGACGTGTCAGCATCGTGGGATGGCCGCTTCTCCGAAACCACCGTCGCAGCACACACTCGACATCCTCGCGGCGTCAGCAAGCCAGTTCACCGCCGACCCAGCCGACACCGAACGCGCCAACCGCGGCCTGATCGCGACGCACCAGACCGGTCTGATCGAAGAGAACGGGCGCACCGTCTGGGACATCAGCCGACACGACTTCGTGCGCGAGTCTGAGGTCGCCCCGAGTTCGGTCCACGCCAGCCTCTGGCACCAAGCCCGGCTCAATGCGGTGCACGGCCTGTTCGAAGTTGCCCCCGGCCTGTGGCAGGCGCGTGGCTACGACATCTCCAACATCAGCTTTCTCGCTGGCGATCGCGGCTGGGTCATTATCGATCCGCTGACCAGCGAAGCGTGTGCTCGGGCATGCCTCGACCTCGCCAACGCCGAACTCGGCGCGCGCCCCGTCACTGCCGTGATCTACACCCACAGCCACATCGATCACTTCGGTGGCGTGCGCGGCGTGGTTGACGAGGCCGCCGTCGAGGCTGGTGAGGTGCAGATCATCGCCCCCGACCAGTTCATGCGCGAGGCCGTCTTCGAGAACGTCATTGCCGGCCCCGCGATGGGCCGCCGTGCGTCATACCAGTTCGGCATGACGCTCCCGGCCGGGCCTCTCCAGCACGTCGACTGCGGGCTCGGCAAGGCGACACCGACGGGCGCGGTCGGGCTCATTCCACCAACGATTTCGATCATGGAGACCGGCCAGGAACTGGTCGTCGACGGCATCCGGATCATCTTCCAGCTGACGCCCGAGGCCGAAGCACCCGCCGAGATGAACTTCTTCTTCCCGGACAAAGGCGAAGCTGGTCCCGATGGCAAGCCAATGGGCTGGCTGTGCATGGCCGAGAACTGCTCGCACAACATGCACAACCTCCTCCCCCTCCGCGGCGCGCAGGCGCGCGACTCGCTCGGCTGGTCGAAGTACATCAACGAAGCACTCGAACTGTTCGGCGCCGACACCGCCCTCATGTTCGCCAGCCACCATTGGCCACGCTGGGGGACCGACGACGTCGCCGAGTTCTTACGCCAGCAGCGCGACCTGTACCGCTGGATGCACGACCAAACAATGCGCCTGGCGAACAAGGGGCTCACCCCGACCGAGATCGCCGACGAACTCGCGCTGCCGAGTACGTTCACCGATCAGATCCACACGCGCGGCTACTACGGCGCGCTGATCCACAACGTCAAGGCGGTTTACCAGCGCTACCTCGGGTGGTATGACGGCAACCCTGCCCGACTGTGGAATCATCAGCCCACCGAAGCTGGCCGCCGCTACGTCGAACTCGCAGGCGGGGCCGACGCCCTCCTGGTGCACGCCCAGGCGGCCTTCGACCAGGGCGACTATCGCTGGGTGGCCGAAGTGGTGAACCACCTCGTGTTCGCCGACCCGACAAACGCCGCTGGCCGCGAGCTGCAGGCTGATGCGCTCGAACAACTCGGCTATCAGGCCGAGTCAGCCACGTGGCGCAATGCTTACCTGACCGGCGCAATGGAACTCCGTGACGGCCCACCGCCAGCGCGACCTGCGCCGGCTCGGCCGGGCATGGCGGTGGCACTGACGATCGACATGATCTTCGACGCCCTCGCCATTCGGCTCAAGGCCGAAGAGGTCGCCGGTGAACGAGTGATCTCCAACTGGCAGTTCACCGACCTCGACGACGGTGCAGGCTCCGGGTTATGGGTGCTCGCGCTCGAGAACCAGGCAATTCACTACGTGCAAGGTCGCCATGCCGACGACGCCGCAGTTACGGTCACTCTGACCAAGGGCGACTTCATTCGGATCACCGGTGGAGCCATGACATTCATCGACGCGGTCACCGAAGGCAAGGTCCAACTCGACGGTGACCCATCCGTCCTCGTCACGATCTTCGGGAACCTCGACACCTTCGAGACCGGGTTCGCCATCGTCGAGCCATAGAGCAGAGACAGGGATCCTCAGCATCTCGCTGATGACCCCTGTCTCTGCCGGCTCGGGTCTTAGTTACCGCCCTCCTTGAGGACAACGGTCTCGGGGGCGTAATCGTTACCGAAGAGATCTGCGCCGTCACCGACGAGGGCCCATGCGGCCTTGGTGATCTCGGTGGTGAACGCACCATCGCTCGGAGCCGCTGTGAGAACCGTTGCGCCTTCGAGGTTCGGTGTGCTCTGGCTGATCGTCACGGTGCGGTCCCAGTCAGCGCTGTTCAAGAGGCCGACACCGTCGGGTGCCGGCCAGATGAGCTTGTTGACTTCGTTCATCATCCACTGCTGATGGCTCTCGCCAAGCGTGGAGCCTGCGTTCGTGACGATCGTGGCACACTCGGCCACGTTGTCACGGCAGTAGGCCCACCCCTGCAGGGAAGCGGCAACGAACCGGGTGGCCTGATCCTTGTACTCGGCATCGTCGGCAAGGCGACCAGCGTCAGCCCAAACGGCGTCTTGGAGCATCCCAACGCCAACATCTTCGTAACTGATGACGTTGAAATCGGCCGCAGTGTAGAGCTCGCCGGTGTCAGGGTTAATCGCCTCGAGGACCTGGGCGTACTCGTTGTACGTCATTGCCTCGGCGGCATCGATCTCGCCTTCCAGCAGTGCGACCATGTCGAACTGTTGGCCAACAAGCGTGACATCGCTCGCCGGATCGAGACCTTCGGCGCCGATCGCAGCAAACAGTTCGTACTCATTACCGAATCCCCAGTTGCCGATCGTTTTCCCGGCAAAGTCGGCTGGTGAGGTGATACCTGAGTCAGCGAAGCTGACTTGCAGCGTGCCGGACCGCGCGAACACCTGCGAGATGTTGACGATGTCAGCACCTGCCTCACGGGTCTGGAGTGCCTTGGGAACCCAAGCAATGGCGAAGTCGACGTTGCCGGTGGCGAGTTCAGCCTGCGGCACGATCTCGACGGCGCCTTCCTTGATTTCCACGTCGAGGCATTGGGCTGCGAAGAAGCCCTTGTCGGCTGCTGCGTAGTAGCCAGCAAACTGTGCCTGGGTGAACCACTGCAGCTGCAAGCTGACCGAGTCGGTTGCCTCGCATGCAGCAGCGTCACCGCCCGCACCTCCCGAATCTGGAGCGTCGTCGCTGCCACAGGCTGCGGCAACAAGGCCCAGCACTGTTGCACCGACGGCAATTGCCTTCAATGATTGCTTCCTGTTGGTCATGGTTTTCTCCCCCGAGGCTTCCCTCAGTTGTTGGCGGTTATTCAGGTGGATTGATCCGCTGGTTGCTTGCCCCGTTGGACGCGTTCAAGGCCGACCGAGATGATGTAGAACGTCAAGCCCAACGCCGACGCTCCGATCACATAGGCCCAGGTGACATCTTTACTGCCATTGAGGCTGCTCCGCACGCCGGTCGCAAGACCATTCTGGACGCCGCCGAAGTACTCGGCGACGAAGGCCGTGATCACGGCCAGAGGGGCAGCGATTCGCAAGGCGGTAAAGAGATAGCCGAGAGCATTCGGCACACGAACTTTGAGCAAGATCGCCGACGGCGAAGCCGCGTACGAGCGCATCAGCTCAAGGTGTGTTGCCGACACCTGGCGGAGGCCTTTGCTGACGTTGACGAAGACCACGAAGAAGACGATGAGTGCCACCATCAAGCGGCGCGGCACCTGGCTCGTCGTGCCGAACAACATGTTGTTCAACACCGGCACGATCACCACGATCGGGACCGCGTTGAGCGCAACCGCTAACGGCGTGATGAGTTCCTCAAGCAGCCGGAAGCGAACGGTGATCAGGCTCATCACGACGCCCATGAAGGTGCCGATGAGCAACCCCACGAACGCGTTGGTGCCGGTCACCAGGGTCTGCTCGAACACCTCACTGAACCGCACGGTAAAGGCCGACCAGATCGCGGTCGGCGCTGGCAACACGAACGGTTGGATGTCGAAGACTCGAACGAGGAGCTCCCAGATCGCGAGGAAGCCAACACCAAAGGCGAGTGGCGGCCAAACCGCTCCGAAGAATCGGCGTATCGCAGTGCTCACCGGTCTTCGATCCCCCGAGCGCCGTCTCCCAATTCGACGCCACGTAGTGCTTCTCGAACTTCGGTGATCTTCTTGTAGAAGGCATCGTTCTCGCGGGTGTCTTCGTCACGGTTCTTGCCGAGGCCAACGTCGATCACGTCGGTGATCCGGCCGGGGCCCGCCGACATGACCACGACGCGATCGGACAGGTAAACCGCCTCGGGGATCGAGTGCGTGACGAAAACCACCGTGGTGTTGGTTACCTCGCAGATCTGCAGCAGCTCGGCCTGCATGTGTTCGCGGGTCATCTCATCGAGCGCACCGAACGGTTCGTCCATCAACAGGAGCGGCGGATGCGATGCCAAGGCACGCGCGATAGCAATGCGCTGCTGCTGGCCACCAGATAGTTGCCACGGCATGTGCGCTCCGCGATCAGAAAGCTTGACCAGGTCGAGCATCTCTTGTGAACGCGCCGCCCGCTTGGCCTTATCCCAGCCTTTGAGTTCGAGCGGCAGCTCGATGTTCTTGGCAACGGACCGCCAATCGAACAGGCCTGACTGTTGGAACGCCATGCCGTAGTCCTGGTCGGCACATGCCTGCTTCGCAGACTTACCGTTGACCTCGACGAGGCCAGACGTTGGTTCGATCAGGTTTGCAATCAGGCGGAGCAAGGTCGACTTCCCGCAGCCTGACGGCCCGATCAGCGACACAAATTCGCCCGGGTCGACAGTGACATCGACCTCGTGCAGCGCGTCGACCTGACCTGACGTTCCGGCGTTGAACACCATCGAGGCGCCACGAACATTGACTGCCGGTTGGTCTGTCACCCTTGCTCCTCCTGCGGACGATTCCGCATCACGTACGTTTCGCAACCGACGATCATGGCGAACATCACGAGGCCGAGTGCCGCTGCAGCGAATACTGCTGCGTACACCGAGGCTGGCTGTGACGTGACCTTCTGGCTGTAGTCGATCGTTGCATACCCAACGCCGCGGAGCCCACCAAGTGTGATCTCGGTGACGATGACGCCGATCACCGCTGCGGTTGCAGCGAGCTTCAGGCCAGGGACCATGTAAGGAATCGCTGTCGGGAACCGCAGCTTTCGGAGGGTCGTCCACCACCCTGCGGCATAGCTCGCCATCAACTCCAGTGAGGCTGCTGGGGCAGCTTGCAAACCGCGCAACGTCGACACCGTGATCGGGAAGAACGACAGAAATGCAGCGAGCGCTACGGCCGATGTCCACTGAGGCCAATCGAGGCTGCCACGAATCGCAGTGACCTGTGGGGCGAGCGCGATCAGCGGGATCGTCTGGGACAGTACAACATATGGCAGCAGGCCTCGCTCGACGATTCGGAAGCGCGCCATCAACACCGCGAGGAGCACACCAATCGCTGTGCCGACCAGTAAACCGGCGATTGACATCTGGAACGTGTACCAGGAGTACCCGAGCAGCACTTGCCACACCTGCTTGTCGCCTCGGCCAATCGCTGGGCGCGTCATTTCCGCGACCATCTCCCAGGTGTGCGGCATCACACGGTCGTTGGTCTTGGGAATGAGCCTCCACCCGAAAATGTCGCCTCCGGCGTCGGGCCCAACAGCCTTGTAGACCTCCCAGCAGACAGCGACAAGCCCCAGGGCGACGACGAACAAGACGGAACGCCGGACGGCACTTCTCGCTCTCCTGGTCACCATGTCGTCACGACCCTCCCCTGGGTGGCGCTCACTGCATGTCGAGCATCATTCCTTCTCGTTCCGGCCCTGAATCTAGTCGGTCTGCGCGCGTGGGGTACTGGAACGCGGGGCTGCCCTCGGTCACAAGGGCTCGACCGGTGTATCGCTGCAATCGGTGGCGCCGGTGATCGTCGGATCTCGTCTGCCACGCACCGCAACTAAGGTTCGGCTCGCGCTGTACACCACCTTCAATCCTGAAAGGCATTGCATGCTCTTCCCCGTTCGCAAGATCGTGAGTCTGATCGAAGAAATTCGTTCCGATCACGGCCCCGTCCCTTCGACCCCACTGCTCAAGGGCGCGATCGCCGCGGTCGTCGGCAACCCATACGTTGGGCAATACGTCGACGACCTCTCGCCGGCCACAGACGAACTGCGCGCACTCGGCGAAGAGTTGGGCGGTCAGCTCATCACCCACCTCGGCGGCGACCCTTCCAGCATTGAGAGTTACGGCAAGGGAGCCATCGTTGGAGCTGCTGGCGAGCTCGAACACGGCGCAATGTGGCACATTCCTGGTGGCGGCGGCATGCGCGCCGCTATTGGCCGAGGTACGTCGATCGTTCCTTCGACGAAGAAAGTTGGCCCAATGGGCGCTCGGCTCGATGTTCCACTGACCCACCTCGATTGGTCGTACGTCGGCAGCCACTACGACGCCATCGAGATGGGCGTTTCCGATGGCCCCCGACCCAACGAGATGGTGTTGATCTTGGCCATGTCAACCGGAGGGCGGATCAATGCTCGCCTCGCTGGCGGATTCACGCTCGACGATCAGGGCAAGCCGGGGATGCCAGCATGAGGGTCGCAGTCATCGGGCTCGGTCGGATGGGCTGGCCAATCGCTGGACGCCTCGCCAGTCCCGAACATGGCCACGAAGTCAAGGTGTTCGATATCGCTGCTGCAGCTTCGGCTGCTTGGGCTAACGAGCATGCCGGCGAACCCGCCGAGTCGGTCGCAGACGCAGTCGGCCACGCCGATGTCATTCTCTCGTCACTGCCCGCCGACAAACAGATGCAGGTCGTTGTCGAGGAAGCGCTGCCGCATCTCGCGGCGGGCGCAATCTGGCTCGACCACTCCACCATTTCCGCCGCGGGCGCACGCCGGTTCGCCGACGAACTCAGCGGGCGTGGGGCTCACTTCCTGGATGCGCCGGTCTCGGGCGGAGTCGATGGTGCTCGCAACGGTTCGCTCACCATCATGGTCGGCGGTGATGAGGACGCGTTTGTTCGCGCCGAGCCGACCATGGCTGCGTACGCGGGGCGCGTCACCCACATGGGGCCATCGGGGGCTGGCCAGATCACGAAGATGACCAACCAGATTTGTGTCGTCGGCGTTGCTCAGGCGCTCGCCGAGGGGCTGGACTTCGCAATCAAGGCGGGGCTCGATCCCGACAAGGTCGTGCACGTGATGACCCAGGGCTCATCGACGTCATGGGAAATGGAGAACCGGGCTGCGCAGATGATCGCTGGCGAATACGACTTCGGTTTCTCGACCACGCTGATGCGCAAGGACGTCGGGCTCGTCCTCGACGAAGCAAGCGCAATGAATGTGTCGCTGCCGGTCACTGCACTCGTCGCCCAATTCCTGGCCGACGTGCACGCCCTCGGCGGAGCCGATTGGGACTGGTGTAGCCTGATGGAACGCCAGCGCCGGCTTTCATCGCCAGGCAACCGCGGCGACGCGTCTCCATCAGACTGATCAGTCGTCGAAGTTCAGCATGCTCGATCGGCCTTGGCCTGCGCCTGCGACGTCGGGCTGCTTGACCGTTGCCGACGTGGCTGCTTTCCAGAATGCTCGGTAGCTCGGGTATTCGATTGCTTCGGTCACCCAGCCTGATGCGACGAGTTCGGCATGGAGCTTCGGAAGGTTGCGCCACGGGACACCCATGTCGACGTGGTGGGCGAGGTGCCAGCCGGTGTTGTACGGCACCATCCACATGCGTGCGATCAGGCTCTGGCGGACGACGTGCGTCGTCAGGCGACGGTCGGCCGATTGGATCATGCCGCCATGCTCAGCAATCGATCGTGCCCGATTGGAGACGCGCCACAGAGTCGACCAGGAGAGGATCCACACCACGTACATAAGTGGCCGCATCACGGCGATCGACGCACCGAATAGCACCACCTGCACGAGCAGGATCTGTCGGGCTTCTAGGGCACCCTTGCGAACGGCACGGAAGAGGCCGCGGAAGTTTTTGTAGGCGCTGATGCCCGTGGCGTCACGCCGCAGCTTGCGCCGCCACGAGTCAGGCGGAATCGGGTAGCCCGAGTACAGCGAGAGGTCAGGTTCTTCGGGGCCCATCTCGTCGCGATGATGGGCAAAGTGCGAGCGACGGTAGGCAAGCATCGCCTGATAGCTCGGGTATGACAGCAGCCACCGGCCGACAAGATCGTTGGCGCGTCGGTTGGAGAACAGCAAGCGGTGGGCTGCCTCGTGGCCCAAGATGTTGAGCCGAGCGTGGCCCCCACCAAGCGACAGGAAGGCCAGCAGGTACGACCACCATGCGTTGAGGTAGCCAGCAACGGCGACGACACCGACCGTTTGTGCGAGCGCAACAACCACGGTGAACGCATTGCCGACGTTGTTGATCTTGCGGAGTTGGTCGCGCAATGCTCGGGTAGCCATGCCGCGCTGGTTCAACCGTTCGGTCGGCAGGACGTCGGGCAGTTGTGCGCCCGACGGCACCAGCGTTGCGGTCATCGTTGTCATGACGTAATGATACACTTTTGGTTCATCATGAACACGATTAGTAATATTGATGGCCTCGAGATCGCGCCGTTCTCTGCTCGTTCGGTCATCCTCTCAGCCCTCCTCGGATCGCACCCTCCGGTCCTCCCGGTCCAAGCACTCATCCGGCTCGCCGAGCTGTTCGACATCCGCTCTGGAACCGCTCGAACGTCGCTGTCGCGCATGGTTGCCAACGGTGAGCTCACAGTGGATGAGGGTCGGTACGCGCTCGCTGGGCGGCTGCTCGAACGGCAGCGCGAACAAGATGCGGGGCGTCACGCCACCACCCAGGAGTGGGACGGCGAATGGATCACCGCGATTGCCTCAGGGGACCGTCGCACAATGGCCGAGCGACGCGCCTTTCGTCAGGCGATGATCGGCTCGCGGCTTGCCGAACTCCGACCTGACATTTGGCTTCGACCCGCAAACGTCGAGAACCCTCCCCGCCCAGCCGACGTGATCATCACGCGGGGGGCGATTGAGGTCGATGACACCGCCGACCTCGTCGACCGCCTGTGGCCACTCGCCGCCATCGACGCCCGGTCCCAGCGGCTCATCCACATGCTCACCGCGCATCGTGCTGAGGTCGACCGGCAAGACGATCGACTACTGCCAACAACATTCACCATTTCAGCTGCTGCCGTTCGATTCCTCCGCACCGAGCCACAACTCCCCGACGCCCTGCTTCCGAACCATTGGTCGGCGCGCGAGCTGCGTCCTCTGTACGACGACTTCGCCAGGGCCTTCGACCAACAGCTGCGCCGGTTCTTTGCTTCGGAGTGAGACCCGTCGGCCGTCTTTCCCGTCGGCGTCATCCGTCCGACGCTCCGGCCACACCGGACATCTGGTCAACTGAGGAGATGATCGTCGATGCCCACACGCACCTGCTTCCTGATCGTTTAGCAGCTGCGATCCGGCGGTTCTTCGCCGACCGCGGGTTGAACGACTTCTCGTATCCGACGGACCATCGGACAGTGCTCGATCGCCACCACGCCGACGGCATCGACACCATCTGGAACCTGCCGTACGCACACAAGGCTGGCATGGCAAGGGCGCTCAACGAAACCATGCTCGAAGCCAGCGCCGCAGTCGCCGATCACCCCGTCACCGTGTTGCCGGGTTGCACCGTGCATCCTGACGACGCCGACCCTGTTGCCGACTTCGACGCAGCCATCGACGCCGGGGCGAAGATTCTCAAGCTGCACTGCTCGGTTGGCGACTACGAGGCCGATGATCCGCGCCTCGCCCCCGTCCTCGCATCGGCTGGCCAACGCAACGTCCCCGTCGTCATTCACGCCGGGCACTCCCCGAGCGGCTTCACCATGGACAACGAGATCGCACCGATCCGCCGCGCTGCAGCGGCGAACCCGGGTACGACGATCGTTCTTGCCCACTTCGGCCACGAGGCATTTCTGCAGGCCGTCACACTCCTCGACGAACAGCCGAACGTGGTTGCCGACCTGACGCCGGTGACGGGCAGCCCGGTTCCCCTGACCGTCGAGATCGCCGAGCGGCTCGGCGACCGCATCATCTTCGGGAGCGATGCACCAAACACCAGGACGACCGCAGGTGAGTTGTTGGTCGGGCTGCGCACGCTCGGAATAGCCGACGCAACACTCGACAAGATCCTCTCGAGCAACGCACGGGCACTCACCGCCTGACGCCACACTGTGCGGGTGGGAAACACGCAGAAGATCACTGACGAAGCACAAGTCGATCAGGCACTCCACGACGACCGTCTTATCCCGCCGGACCACCCCGATTCGCTCGACGCCAGCCCGACCGCCGAGTTGCGCAACGCCATGGCCCGGTTCAGTTCCGGCCGCCAGCACACCAGCCGTCGCGCCGACGTCGAGGCGGCCATTGCCGCAGTCAACCTCGACCTCCTGAAGGAAAGAACCTTCGCCATCACCAACGAGCATCTCGCGATGCGCGAAGACTGTGACCTCATTGCCGACATCGGCTTCGTCGTCCCCACCGAGGCGCTTGCAATGGCCCTCGGCGTGCCATCAGCTGACCTCGCAGAAGTACGCCGAGACGTCCGCTCCATCGTCAACTGCATCGGGCGCGGCGAGCCTTCATCGAAGGTCTCTGACAATGCGTCGACCAGGTTGCTCGCGCGCTTCGAATCGCACCCCGGTGGCGCCGTGGCCACAGTGTCGATGCTCTATCAAAACCACGATGCGACGGCGGCGCTGTTCGGTGCGGCCCTGCTAGCTAACACCCGCAACGAATCGCGCCGTAACGCCCTGGCCCGAACTGTTCGAGCCGCGCGTGTCGACGTCTGTATCGGCGCGATCGACGTCGCTGCCGGTGACACGGTCGAGGTCAGCCTCAACGGCGCGGGCCACGAGTTCGGCGCGGGGCCACACCGCTGTCCGGGCGTCGAAATCGGTGAGACAATCGTCGCGGCGGTCCTGTCCACCCTGCAAGAACACGCATGGGCAGTCGACCTGGCGAATGCGACGTTTGCTCCGGACGGGCGGGTAGCTGCACTGCCTCGGCTCCTCCAGCGATCCCAGCCGTATTAGATCTCCGCGGCGCTTCGCCTGAAGGTGTTCGGTGTCAGGTGTGCGGTGTCAGGTGTGCATGGTCGGAGGTGGCAGCACTACCTTCTCCGGATGGACCTGTTCGAAGAGATCATCGACATCCCAACCAACGAGGGTGAGATGGCCGTCGTCATCAAGCAGCCCGTTGACTCGCCGGCGAACGGTGCCGCCTGGCCGACCGTGATGATCATGATCGACGCGCCCGGGATCCGCAAGGCCACGCATGAGTTCATGGCCAAGCTCGCTTCGACCGGCTACCGGGTGATCACACCTGACCTCCACCACCGACAGGGGCGGATGGTCCACGTCGAACCAGAACAGGCCGCCGCGGACCCATCGCTGCGAGGGCACGTGAAGGCCTGGATCGCGGCGATGACCGACGAGCAGATTCAGCACGACATCGACCAGGCGTTGGCGACAACCGGGGCCGACCACGGCCCGCTGGGCACCATCGGCTTCTGCCTCGGCGCACGGGCCGTGATCCGAGCGATGACGCGTCTGCCCGACCGGTTCGTGTGCGGTGCCGGTTGGCATCCGTCGTTCCTCGCCGACGACAAGGACGACTCTCCGCACCTCACACCCGAGCAGATCGTCGGCGACCTCTACCTCGGCATCGGCGACGCTGACCAAGTGCAATCGATCGCCATGCACCAGCGCTTCCTTGATGCCACCGCCGAGATGCCCAACGTCGATGTCGACATCTGGGCGGGCGCCGATCACGGCTTCACCTGGCCGGGCTACGCGACCTACAACGAGGGAGCGTCCGAAGGCTGCTGGGCAAAAACCACGGCCATGTTCGAGCGCAACCTCACCTAAGCACGTATGGGGTCAGGCCCCTTTCGCAACTCTGTCCCTCTGGCAAATCCCCAGAGTTGCGAAAGGGGCCTGACCCCATACGTGACCCCATACGTCACTATTCGGGGAAGCTGACAAGGACCGCGGCGTTGGCGATCACGACACCATCGGTTGTGCCCTCGACCGGTGGCACGTCGAGCCCACCAGCCACGGCTCGCACCGTGACGGTTCCGTAGGGGACCTCTGCCTTGACGGCATCGGTGTCGACCGCGCCAGGGTCTGCGACCGCAACGATCACCTCCACGTGCATGTCGTCACGCGTCTTATCGGTTGCACGAAAGAAGTTCAGGCTGCTGTGGCGCAACGCGTCAGACACCGCGCGGCGCGCGGCCTTGGTGTAGTCGTGACCGTGGACGTCGACGCCCATGCCCATTTCGGTGACCCAGCGGACGAGTGCCATCAGGCGTTTGGATCGACGACGATGCGACCGCGAACCTGGCCGGCCATGATTGCTTCAGCCTGATCGGGCAGTGCGCTCATGGGGACGACCTCGGTCATCGCGTCGAGCAGGTCCGACGGGAGGTCGGTCAGCAGTCGAGCCCAGGCAGCGTCACGCGCCTCGACCGGCGCCATCACGGAGTCGATGCCCTGGAGGCGAACGCCGCGCAGGATGAACGGCATCACTGTGCTTGGCAAGTCGACGCCGCCAGCAAGGCCGCACGCTGTGACAACGCCCTGGTATTTAGTTTGTGCGATGACCTTGGCGAGCATCGTCGAACCAACGGTGTCGACTGCGCCGGCGAAGTTCTCGGCCTCGAGCGGCTTCGGTGCCTCGCTCATCTCCTCGCGCGTGAGGAAGTGGCTGGCGCCCAGCGAGCGGAGGTAGTCGTGTTGCTCGGGCCGGCCCGTGACGGCGGTGACGTCGTAACCGAGGTGGGCGAGGATCGCGACCGCGACACTGCCGACTCCACCGGCTGCACCGGTCACCACGATCGGGCCGTTCGTCGGCTTCACGCCTCCGTCTTCGAGGCCGAGCACGCACATCATGGCCGTGAGGCCCGCTGTGCCGATCCCCATTGCCTGCATAGCGCTCATGCCGATAGGGCGACGTACGAGCCAGCCGGCCTTGACCTTCTGGCGCTGCGAGTAGCCACCCCAGTAGCGCTCGCCGACGGCCCAGCCGGTGAGGATCACTTCGTCACCCGAGGCGAACTTCGGTGATTCTGACGAGATGACCGTTCCGGAGAAATCGATGCCCGGCACCATCGGATACGACCGCAGGATCCGGCCCTTGCCGGTCAGCGCCATACCGTCCTTGTAGTTGAGCGACGAGTAGTCGATCTGCACGACGACATCGCCGGCGTCGTAATCGGGCAGGTCGGCGTCGGTCAACTGCTCGATCGACGCTGACGCCGACTTCGGGTTGCCCTCTTCGGTTTCGCGGACGACGAGTGCATTAAACGTGTCAGTCATGGACTTGATCGTTGCAGCTCACGACGTTCCGGATCGAATGCGGCCGGCGCCTCATATCAGCCGTGCTTCACATGTCACCGCAGTCAGAAGGCGCTGCCACCTTTGTAGCGACCTTCGGGAATCAGGAGACCGCGTACGAGGGCGGTCATCGGGTCGTCGGCCTGGGTGAGTCGATCGGCAACTGCCTGCAACGTGTCGCCGAGTGCGGTCCCACCAAAGATCCAGTCGTTCAGCGCGTCGTGATTCGGCGCCGGCGAGCCAGGCTGGGCCGCAATGGCCTCGTGGTAAAAGGTCCGTAAGTCATCGGCGAGGTGGCGAACGAGGAGCGGCATCTCGAAGGCCCATTCGATGTCGTCGGCCCCGG